>JAKAWN010000433.1 GCA_021827245.1 Acidobacteriota bacterium
GGCTCACTTCAATCCTGCCGCCGTGTTGTTCCATGATCCGGCTTGCAATTGAGAGTCCAAGTCCCGTGCCATCGGGTTTTGTGCTGAAGAAAGGATCAAAGATTTGCTGCAGTTGCTCTTCCGCGACTCCAATTCCCTGGTCTTTCACGCTAATGACGAGCAAATCATCTTCCCGGGTCGCGGACAGCTCGATCTCTCCACCCTCTGGCATCGCTTGGGCCGCGTTTAGCACCAAATTGAGAATCACTTCTTTGATCTGGTTCGGGTCGCAAAAGACCACCAGCGGTGGACACTCCGCCGTGCGGCATCTCAAATTGATGTGCTGTTTGGATACGCTCCCGGAAACCAAGTGACACACTTCCTCCCCCAAGGCTTGGATCGGCGTCGGTTTGCGCCGGGGCGCTTCAGGGCGGGCAAATGCCAGAAAGTGGTTCAGCATGTCATTCAGACGAGCCAGCTCCTTCCTGATGATGGCTCTGAATTCTTCACGCCGTCCAGGGTCGGAATCGAGCCGGGTGACAATCTCAAAGGCGCCTTCGATAGCACTTAGGGGATTCCGGAGCTCATGGGCAAGGCCGGCTGACAACCTACCCAGGGCCGACAGCCGTTCGGTACGTCGCAGGCTTTCAAAGGATCGCTGCAACTCCGCGTTGGCCTCGCCGAGTTGTTCCGCAGTCTCTCGCAACCGGTTTCGCTGCTGTTTCTGCTGATCGGATAAGAATCCGATTAAACCTCCGAAAACAAAAAATAAGAGAATGGTGCCGTATTGATCTAGTTGGAAGGAAGGGAAAATGTACCAGGTGATAATGACATGTGGAAGGTAGAGCAGTGCCGTCAGCAAGGCTGCGAGCAGGCCGCCCCGCAAACCGTACCAGAGGGCCGCGACAACGACGGGCAAGTAATAAGCCTTCTCCATTATCTCGTGCCAATACATGGCATCGACGTTGGCAAGATAATGGACGGCAGAAATTGCGCACAGGCTGAGAAATATTCCCCAGATTTTGAGCCTATCACCGTGCAAGAAGCCGGGATTCTCCATTCGCATCAAATTCTACCACGACCTTCAGGCGCGTAAACGAGACCGTTTTCTTCCCCGCAACGAGCGGTGGGGCCATTCCTCGCAAATTTGGAGCCGAACCAAAGGTCAAGCTGCCACGCTGCGGTGCCGCACATGAGTGCGCAGAACCCATTCAATCCGCTCGGGGGACACTGGCTTCTCCAGATAGTCTACCGCGCCTAACTGCATTGCGTCCAAGTACGACTTCATGTGCAGGCAACGGGCCAAGACAAGCACCGGCAGTCCGCGGTCGCCCCCGATTACGTGCTCCAGCACGATTCTCCCTTCGAAGGCTGGGCTTCCTTGGCTAACAACCACGCAGTCGAGGGGCTCTTCGGCAAGGAGAGGCAAACTTTTTTCGTAGGAGCCACATGGCAGGACTTCGTAACCGCAGGCACTGAGAATCAACTCGTAGTATTGGAGGTCCTCCGGGTCATCATCTACGAGAAGCACTTTTCCACGGATTTTGGACATATCGAGTTCCTCCGTTTTCCTATGGTCTGCCATCCGCCCGAAGGCGAAATCCGTTATTTGTTGGTTGTCGTCTCTTGGGCCATTCTCTTTTGCGCGGTCGCCAAAGCTTCATCCTGCCGCGCCCGCTTGGTCAAGACTCCAGCCCAGTAACGGCAATGCCCGCCACCGTTCATTACCACCGCAATGTTTCCCGGGCTTGGGTGTTTGTCCACGTTAAGCTTGGGGTAGCTCGCTGCCATCTCATTGTGCTCTTTGGCCTCTTTCAAGCAATGCTCGGCCTCTTTGCGGTAGTACGCGGCCAGTTGCGCATGCTGGGCCGGGGTTTTGGCGTGCCCGATCAGCCAGCGAGCCTGGATGAGAGGGTATTCGTTTGCGTGGCACCTTTGGAATAAGGCGCCCCGATGAGCGGCAACAATAGAAACGCCACCGCAAACGCACTGATAAGTTTTGGACCTTCTTTTGTGATTTTCATGGAACATCCTCCTTCGCTGAAATTCGAACCTTCCGCCCTGGCGGCAGGGGAACCGCGGGCCATCTACCTTTCTTAATCCCGTGCCGACAACTCGTATTCGCCCGAACATTTCCTGCGGAACTCTAAAAGAGATGCGCTACGTTTTCTCCTCGAACTTCAATCCGCGTAACTCGGTCCACACCATCCTCATGGACAAGCTGGACGTTCGTCCGTTTGACCTTGGCCGAAAGTGGCTCCAGCCGGCATTTCACCTCGCCGACAACCCTATAATGGCTTGTGACCGCCCAGGTGATCCGAGAGAATCGCGCGAAGTGATTTGCCCCCTTGGTGCGAAATTGGAAGAGGTAACGGCCAGGCGGCAGCGTCAAGTTGCCGACCCTGGTTTCCTTATTGAAAGTGAGATACCCCCAGTTGCCTACTTTAATTTTATGCCCATGAGCTGCGGCAACCGTCGGGGTGCCAAGAAGAGTTAGCAACCCGACAAAAGCAATAGCGAACGAAAAGTATCGAGGGTTCATTCTCATCGTAATGTATTCCTGTGAAATGTTAAGGCAAGCATTGTTCCCCGTCTGACTTCGCGCCTCAGAAACGCGTCGCGTGATTAGCGCCTCTACTGCGTTGCGAGCGAGATCTCTACTCCTCTGCCATCCCTCTTGAGGACAACCTTGCCTTCCCGTGCAAGCCACGAACCGACGCCCATGAAAAGCAGAGGGTCACCTGACCTGAGCGTTTTGTTGATATCCCGCGGTGCTGCCTCAAGATGCTTGCTCGGGTATTGCCAGACCTTCCCGGCGATTTCACCTATTTCGTTAATCACGGATGCCCTCCTCTGAGAATCAAGAACTGTAACAGATCAAGAGCTGACTGCATCTTTCCCGGGTCCGATTGCGCAGGCTCGCGGAAAACGTGCCGAACCTGTTCTCCTTGAATGCGGATCTCATCAAGAACAACGCTGCCGGAGGCGTCGTTGGTCGTGACCACACTCGTGCGCCGCGCCGGCTCCGTCAAGGCCTCCATCTGGCAATAAGCGGTCGCGAAGGGTTTTCCAAGGGCTGCAGTGCGGGCGCCTGGATCGGAGGAGGCCCGATAGACTGCCATGAGGTGATATTGGCCTTTGTGGAAGCAGTGGAATTCGTATAAGCCTGCCGGAAGAAGTCTCTGGCCGAGTTGTACGGCGGTCGGGAAGCGGACCCGTCCGTATTTACCGGGCGCCAGTTTAGTATCATGTTCAGTCGCCAGACCTGCCCCCGAAAGCAACCCCACGTAGATAATCAGAATCATGAAATTGCGTCGCTTCGCATGCATGGGTCACCTCGCCTTAAGAGTTCGTAACCGGCGCCTCCTTTGAAGTCGCTGCCTGTTCTCTTGCCGCCGGCCACGACTTTAATAACAGTCACCCGACGGCACGTCCGAGAAGAGCAAGCGGTGTGCCCGAGGCTCGTGCCCTTCATCCGACATGGAACCTCCAGCGAAAGCGAAAGTTCCTTACTCCTCTGCCATCCCTCTTGAGTACAACCTTGCCTTCGCGCGCGAGCCAGGCGTTTTACTACTTACCGCTGGCTGCCGTCTAGTAATGGTTCTTTCGTGTTGTGAAAAGCGTCATTATCGTCGGCTCGTGGTGCAGTTCCTTGCCCACGACCGCGAGCACTAAGGCGACAACAAGAAGCATCGCCCCAAGTACCAGCATGACTGTCATAACCGGCCTCCTTTATTGCGTGCCGACGTGGTTTTCTCGCAGTGAGGCTCTTCCAATTCCCGAGCCCAATTCTCCACAGATCGCAAGAAGAGGGTGTCCTCCCGCTAGCGATACCTTTAAGGCGTTGCCGTGGCTGCTGAAGGCAATTTTGTCTTCACGGGCGAGCTTGCGGATTGCCATATAAAACAAGACCACGTCCAGCTTGAGCGTTTTGTTGATTCTTCGCGGGGTTGAAGCCCCGCGGTCATCTAGGTACTGCCAAACTCTTTCAGCAGTCTCACCGATTTCGATTTCATTGAGCATTGGCATCCTCCCGCTCGACATGCCTTGCTCGGTCAGCGGCTCAACCAACGCCGAGCTATCCAGCCGGAGCATGGGAAAGACCTCTTGGGTCTGGTCGGCCTGTCACAAGCTTCGGTCGCCCTATGTTCCAGCAAACCACGTTCCAAAGGGACTGAACTCAATGTTCGGGCGGGATCGTCTGGCGCTTAACTGCCTCAGCGAACGCAACCATCTCTGTTTCTCGTCAGGCGGACTCCCCGCAAACATCCCGGCTGTTCATTTGGTTCTGGATAGATAGGCGGCTAAATTGTATCGGCGTGGAGCTCGTATAAGCGTTCCCGCAAATCCCGTGGCACTGGTCGGGTGTTTTCTCCAAGACGCCAACTCGCCGGGCCCCTTCTCCCGGTGAATTTGCCTCAAAAGAGCCAGCTTTTGTGTCTCAAAAGGTTCAAGACCCTCTCGGTTGCGCGATGAGGGACTGGACTTAGCAATTGTCACACCTCAGTCATGGTCGCCGGTGGTTGGCGTGCGGAGGCATAGGAGTTTCCAGCACACGGACCAAGTGGCCCCCTGATTGCTAAAGTCTGCTTCGGATGGCTTAGGCGAACGTTCCGACATCCATCAACGAGGTGCCACGACAATGATTGCGGAGCATGGGTATTCAATCCACTTATTAACAAATCTGAGCACGGAAGAGACGTGCCACCGCTTGCGAAATGCCCTCCGCAACGAGGGCCTTGAATTGGCTGGCGAGGTTAATCTCTCAAGGAAGATTGAAAGTCATACGGGCCTCCCCTTCCGGACGTACACAATTCTGAATGTCTGGTCCCCGAGCGCTACTTTTCATGCTCTACTTGCGATTCCCGAAGCGGGCCTTTTCGTGCCGTTTCATCTGGTGGTTGCGTCACACGAGGGTCAGACCTCTGTAATGGTTGTGAACCCTGACTGGCTGGCGAACATCGTTGATAGAGTCGGGTTTCGGCTGTTGGCGAAAGACGTAGCTGCTAAGCTCCGGCGCGCGCTTGCCACTTTGGAAATTGTGGAGGAAACGCGTCGGGAATTGGAACTACGGGTGGCAAAGGGTTAGCAACCGGCACAACCAACTAAAGGAGGTGTTGTTCATGTTGAGTGTGTGGCTTAGAACTCGATTGAGAATTGCGATGACGGTCATTGTCATTACGGCGGGACCCGCTTTCCGGCTTTCTGCTCAAGAGTCGCCATCTGCAAGGCCCGAGCCACCTGTCGTAACCACGATGCCCGGTATGCGCTCACTCGTTCCAACCTTGGTAGTGACAGGTTGGGTGGATTTCTTTCTGGATCTTCGTCAGCCGATGGGCCTTACCGATGAACAGTATCGGCAACTGTCATTGATTCGGCAAAGGTACCTCGCCTCTCTTCATCAACAGGGTGGCAAGCTGGAGCGGGCCGAGCTTAACCTCTATCAGGACATGGCGTCCGACATCGTGACCTCCGAGAAGGTTGGGGCAGATTTCCAAGCAATCGCCGACCTGAAGGCTTCCATTTCTAAAGCGCACTTCACCGCCGTCCTGGAAGCAATTAACGTGCTCAACCATCGGCGGCACCTCGAAGCGGATGAGTGGATGAAGCTCGAGTTAGAACGGACATGGCGCCATGAGTCCGCCGGGTCTGCTATGGACCGAATTACGACAAAACGCGCGAAACGCCAGTCATGGAACTTCCATTGGCAGTCAGCCTTCACGC
>JAKAWN010000025.1 GCA_021827245.1 Acidobacteriota bacterium
GCAATACGCCCGGCTCCGTGAAAAAAGGCGAGCTGTTTGCCCTGGGCGCCGACTATTTCGAAGTCGGCTCGCTGTCCGCGAATCTCGCCGCGCGCATCTTGAAAGGCCTGAACCCTGCCACCATCGGGGTCGAAAATATCGTGCCGCAGAGGTTGGTGATCAATACCCAGGCGCTGCGGGGGTTGAAAGATCCCTGGAAGATCCCGCCGGCACTCAAAGCCAGAGCCAGCACCCCAAGGAAGAGCGCGGAGGCAACTGAGCCGCGGCCCACGGTCCCCGAGCCCGGCCGAATCTACAATGTGGGGGTGGTCTATTTCGCACCTGACCCTGGAGCTGACCTGGTTATTAGGGGAGTGCTCGATGCGTTACGCGATCGCGGCTTCATCCAGGGAAAAAACCTGGACTTTCGCCAGGCGCATGCGCAGGCGGATATCTCGAACATTACGCAACTGCTGCAGAACTACGACAATTCCGACGTAGATCTGATCGTGACGCTAACCACACCTTGCCTGACCGCAGCGTGTTCGACGGTGAAAAACAAGCCGGTGGTTTTCGCTTATGTTTACGACCCGATCGCAGCCGGAGCAGGAAAGAGCCTGACGGACCACTTGCCGCACGTGACGGGAGTTGGGTCCTTTCCTCCGCTGGAAGAATCGCTGGCCGTCTACAAGAGATTCCTGCCGCGTCTGAAGGCTCTCGGCATCATCTACAACAGCTCGGAGGCAAATTCGCGCAAGGTAGTCGAGGTGGCCAGGGGGCTTTGCAGGAAGCAAGGCATCCGCCTGGAGGAGGTGCCGGTCACCAGCACAAGCGAGGTCTACCTGGCGGCCCAGGTTGCCGCGCAGAAGAACGTCGACGCCATTTGGGTCGCTGGGGATAACACAGCCACCGTCGCTTTCGACGCCATCGTGAACGTGGCTTCCAAGGCGAAGCTCCCGGTGTTGACGAATGACGTCGAGGCCGTGGACAAAGGCGCGACCCTGGCCGTACAGATTGGCTTCTACCAACCAGGCTACGAAGCCGGCATCATGGCCTCCCGCATTCTGCTGGGAGAAAAACCCGCCACCATGCCGATGAAGAACATTGCGCAGAAACGCATCGAGGTCAACTTTGCATCGCTCAAGGCGCTGGGCCTGACCGTCCCCGAGGACATCCTGAAGGAGAGCGTGAGCTTCTACAATCTCCACGCCAAACTGGGCCGCCCGGCCAGGGTGGCAATGGTGCAGATTGTTGACAATCCCGTGATTGACGAAAGCTGTGCCGGAGTCATCAAGGGCCTGGAAGAAGCCCATTTGAAGCAAGGCAGCGATTTCGTTGTGCGCCGGTTCAATGCCCAGGGCGACGTCACACAACTGCCGATGATAATGTCCGCCATCAAATCGGAAGGCGCCGACCTTGTCATCACCTCAGGAACGCCGGTGTTGCTGGCCGCGGCCCACGCGATTCGCGATATCCCGATCGTGTTTACGGTGGCGAGCAACCCGAAGGTTCTCGGCATTTTCCAACGCGACCAGCAGCGGCCGAACATCACCGGCGTTTACGACGATCCTCCACTGGGTCGCGTCCTGGATCTGGCACTTAAACGGGAACCGACCTTCGACACCGTGGGAACCGTATGGGACCCGTCGCAACCGAACTCGGAGATCTCTGTCAAGAAACTTCGCAAGGCCTGCAAGGAAAGAAAGTTGAAACTGGTTGAGGCCACCGCGGCCGTTGTGTCGGACCTGCCGCAGGCTACCGAGTCGTTGTGCCAGCGCGGCGCCCGGATTGTTGTTATCTCGGCTGACAATCTCACCACGACCGGCTTCCCGGCAATACTCGGCGCAGCAAAGAAGGATGGCGTTCCCGTCTACGCGACCGAGCCTGGGTTTGTGAAGCGCGGGGCGGCCGGCGCTATCGGTGACGATTATTTCGAGTGGGGAAAGCAAACCGGCAGGCTTGCCGCCAAAGTGCTGGCGGGAGTCAGGCCGAGTTCGCTGCCGGCTGAGACAACCCGCGTGCAGCGGACGGCTGTGGCCCGCTGATCAAGCCCGGAGGCTGAAGCCGGCCCTGGGAAGCCTGAAGGATGCGTGGCGGACATGACAGGATTTGCCGGACTGAGCGGCCTTAGCCGGTTGCTGAAAAACCCAGGGCCTGAGCCGTAGCGGCGACTTTAGGTCGCCATGGCTTCAGCCTTTGCAATCGGTGTGTGGCGGCATAAAGCCGCCGCTACGCGTTTTTCAGCAACCCGTTAGGAAGGGATTAAACGGGGAGGCGCGCCCGCAACTCGGGTTGTGCAGATGAGAAGCGTTGCCGCGAATGCGATCCCCACAGGACAAAGAGTTATGTGGCTTATTACCAAGCGGTTGTCACTGGGATTGGTGCTGATTCTGCTTGCCTCAGCGGTTTTGCTGATTTCTGACTGGGGCAGGCGTGAGAGTAACGCCAGCCGGGCTGGAGAGAAGAAGAAATGGAACATCAATCTCCTGGAATATGTGAATGTGGAGGATTCGGAAGCGGCGGAGAAGGGGATCCTGGATGGCTTGCGGCAATCGGGTTTGGTGAAGGGACGCGACTATGAAATGACGATCCGCAACGCGCAAGGAGACATGCCGACGTTGAACGGCCTGGTCGATGCCGCTCTGACGGCCAGGGCCAATCTGCTGATGACACTTTCGACGCCGACACTGCAGGCGGCTATACGGAAGGTCCCACCGCAATTGCCCATCGTTTTCACTTATCTCGCTGATCCCATCGCCGCCGGCGCAGGCCGCAGCTTCACAGACCATCTCCCCAATGTGACCGGGGTGGCTACGGGCAGCGCCGATGAGGCAGTACTTAAGATTCTTCGCGAGTGCGTTCCCCACGCCCGGCGCATTGGAACGATCGTGGTGCCTTCGGAGGTGAACTCGGTTTACCACTTCCACGAGTTGGTGTCGGAAGCGCGAAAAATGGGGATGGAGGTGGTGTCGGTACCGGCCAATACGAGTTCGGAATTGCCGGATGCCGCCCTGGCTTTATGCAGCATGAAGATTGACGCGGTATGTCAAGTCGCAGGCAATCTCACGGCTACCGGGTTCACCAGCATCGCCCGGGCGGCAAGCGAGGCCAGGTTGCCGGCGTTTTCATTCATGACTTCCGCGGCGGAACAGGGAGCGGTGGCCGTGGTCGCTCGTGACTACTACGATGGTGGCATTGAGGCTGCGCAGCTTGCAGTCCGGGTGATGCGGGGGGAGAGTCCGGCATCCATCCCGTTCCAGCCACTCCTCAAGAACAGGATCGTTGTGAACCCGGCGGCCGCGCGGGCGGTGGGAGTCACCATCCCGGCGTCAGTACTGAAAGAGGCCCAAAGGGTGATCGGCAAATAGCCGGCAGAAGACGCGCGGCATGAGAGGACCCAATCATGGAAATCACTGCAGAGATATCGGGCGAGGCAACAAGGCTCAAGGTCCAGGGCCGGCTGGATGGCTATTGGGCAGACCATTTAGCCAAAGCGCTGGAAGAAGAGATTCACCGGGGCTCGCACCACTTGCTGTTGGATCTTTCGGAGGTGGTCTTCCTCAGTTCGGCAGGCATCAGGGTCCTGGTGCGATATTACAAGCAATTGAAGGAGATTAAAGGGTCCCTGCTGGTTTCGGAGGCCTCCGAGCAGGTGAAAAAAGTCCTGGAAATTTCCAAGCTGACTGGCATTCTGCTCGCGGCCGACAGAACTGGGGCTGCAGTTGCCGCCCCGGCCGGCCCGGCCGTGCCGGTGATGCCTCCGCCGGGCCTTCACCTGGAAACACATGGTGCAGTCGTCGACGTGTTTCCTTGCGCACCCGAGGCGAAGCTGAATTGCCGGCTGGTGGGTGTACCGGATTTCCTGCGGGGCTCTCGTTTTCGCGAGGAACAGTGCCGCACGCTGCAGTTCCCCGAATCTACCTTCGGCGTCGGTCTGGGCGCGCTGGGAGACAGTTTCGAAGAGTGCCGGGGCCGTTTCGGCGAGTTTCTCGCCGTGGCAGGAACGGTGGCTTACTTTCCAACGGACGGCACCAACGTCCCCGATTACCTGGTCGCCGCAGGCGCTTCATTGCCGGACGTTCAGATCTGTTACGGTCTTGAATGCCAGGGCCCGTTCGCCAAGATGGCCCGGTTTGAGGCAAAGAATGAGACCGGCGCGGTGACCCTGACGCAGTTGGTTGAGACGGCCATGGAGCTTGCCGAAGCCAGGCAGGTGGGCGTCGTCATGGTGGCCGAGTCGGCAGGGCTGATCGGAGCGGTCCTGCGCCGTCCGCCTACCCTTGAAGCAACAGAGAAAGCACCCTTTGAATTTCCCCAGATCCGGGATTGGCTGAGCTTTACGGCTGAGCCCGCCTACGTGCGCAGCCTGGCACTGGTGGCGGGCGTGGCAGTGCAGGGAGACGCGGGAGCCCTCGTGCCGATGCTGCGTCCGTTGGATCGCGGCACAATACTCGCCGGGCACTTCCACGCCGCGGCATTTTCTTACCGACCGCTGCAAAAGGGCGTCATCGAACTGAAGAAAACGGTCAAGTCGCTTTTTGAAACCCAGACGCTGCAGGGGCTTCTCCACTTGCTGAGCGACGACCGTGCTATTGCGGGAGCAGGCCAGAGCCGATTTGTTCGCGGGGCATGCTGGCTTGCCCCACTTGCCGAAACCGTCGGAGAGAGGGCATAGATGAGCCTCCTGATTGGAGCATTGACTATCGGGTTTATTCTTTCGCTGCTGGCCCTGGGTGTCTTTATCAGTTTTCGCATCTTCAGCTTTCCAGACATCACGGCCGACGGCTCAAGCACGCTGGGCGCGGCGGTGGCTGCCGCGATGATTGTCAACGGCGCGAATCCCTTCGTTGCCACAGCCGCTGGCTTTGGCGCGGGTTTCGTGGCCGGCGCAACCACCGGTACTCTTGCGGCCAAGTTCAAGATCAACGGCCTGCTCGCCGGCATCCTGGTGATGACGGCGCTCTATTCGGTCAACCTGCACATCATGGGGCGCAGCAACGTTCCCCTGCTGGGGCAGGAGACGCTGGCAACAGATGCTCAGCGGATCGGTACCACGGTGCTGGGCGGACGCACCAGCCTGAACGTGGGGGGGTGGGAAGTATCCACCCTCGACGCCTCGGTGCTGGTTTTCACGTTCCTGGCCATCGTGCTGGCTGCGCTGATCCTCTACGCGTTCTTTCAAACCAATCTGGGAACGGCGATGCGAGCCACCGGCGACAATGCCCAAATGATCCGAGCCTTGGCAGTCAGCGATGAGAACATGATCATCCTGGGCATCGCGGTTTCAAACGGGCTGATCGCCATGGCCGGCGCGCTGCTGGCGCAGTACCAGGGCTTTGCCGACGTGCAGATGGGCATCGGCATGGTGGTCTGGGGGCTTGCGAGCGTCATCATCGGAGAGGCGCTGGTGGGAACACGCCAACTGGGCTTGACCATCTGCGGAGCAGTGATGGGCTCGGTGCTTTTTCGCCTGCTGGTGGCGATCGCGCTGCGCCTGGGGCTGAATCCCAATGACCTCAAACTGATTACGGCGCTCTTCGTCTTCGTGGCGTTGGTCCTGCCCAATCTGGTGCGTAAGTTCAGGTTACGGAAGGCTGGCGAATCATATGCTTGACATGCACAAAGTTACGAAAGTTTTTAATCGAGGCACCCCCAACGAAGTGCGCGCGATCGAGGGTGTTGATCTCACGCTCGAAGAGGGCGCGTTCGTCGTGATCATCGGAACTAACGGTTCGGGGAAATCCACCCTCCTCAACGCCGTGGCGGGCACTTTCCCGGTTGATGCCGGCACCATTTTCATGGATGGCAAAGAGATCACACGCTGGCCCGAGCATCGCCGAGCCAAGCTGATGGGCCGTGTGTTCCAGGACCCCTTCAGCGGCACCTCGCCGAACCTGACCATCGCCGAAAACCTGGTGCTTGCCGCACGGCGCGGGCTTCCGCGCCGGCTGGGCTGGGCGCTGAACAGGAAGGCGAAAGATGAAATACGCGCTCGGGTGCAGCAGTTAGGTATGGGCCTCGAGCACCTGATAGACAACCCCATCGGCAGCCTCTCCGGAGGGCAGCGGCAGGCGATTAGCATTTTGATGGCGACCTGGCTGAAACCGCGACTGCTGCTGCTGGATGAACATACGGCGGCTTTGGATCCGAAGAGCGCCGACCAGGTGATTGAGCTGACGGATGCCATCGTCACTCGTGAGCGGCTGACAACGCTCATGGTGACGCATTCGATGCACCAGGCCGCCAACCTCGGTGATCAACTGATCATGATGCATCGCGGCAGGATCATCCAGGAATTCAAGGGCGCCGAGAAGCGTCGCACACGAGTTGACGACCTGCTGGCACGCTTCGAGGAGGTGCGCCGCGCGGACCAGTTGGACGAGACCGCCGCGGAGATGCTGGAGCGAGTTTACGTCTAATCCGCGGGCAGAGGGAGTTACCAGGCGGCATAAGCAGGCTGTCGGCTAAGGCATCAGAATTGGATAAGGGGCATGCCATGGCCGGCGAACGTCTTTGGCGCACAGAAGGCATCATCACTTGAGTAACGTACCTTGATGTGTTGAGGCCGGCGCCGGGCGAGACGGGTGGAAAGGAAGGATCATCATGGGAACACCAGCCATTGAAAAACAGGAATTTCCGATGCTGATTGGCGGTGAACAGATACGAACACCCCATGTGAGAACCATCAGCCTTCCTTACGACGGCACGCCGGTGGCGGAAGTCTACGATGCCGATATTGCAGTCCTCGACCGGGCTATTAAGGTCGCTCAGTCGGGCGCCGAATCCATGGCCGGCCTGACCCAGTACGAACGAGCGGAGCTGCTCCAGCGCATGCGGAGTCTGCTGGAACGCGATGCGGAAGAGTTCGCGCGCCTGATCACGCTCGAGAGCGGCAAAACCATTCGCGAAGCGCGGAGCGAGGTGGCGCGGGCACAGCAGACGCTTGCCGCTTCAGCCGACGAAGCGCGGAATCTGCGCGGCGAGGTCGTGCCTATGGAAGGGGCTCCCAGCGGCAAAGGACGCTGGGCGATGACGGTGCGCGAGCCTCTGGGCGTGATCGCCGCCATCACGCCATTCAATTTTCCTTTGAACTTGGGACTGCACAAAATCGGCCCGGCGCTGGCGGCCGGAAACAGCGTGGTCCACAAGCCCTCCGAAAACACGCCCCTGAGCGGCTTGCGCCTGGCGCGACTGGCGACCGAGGCAGGGGCTCCCACCGGAGCCTACAACGTGGTGACAGGTTCGGGAGAAGAAACCGGACGCCAGATCGTCAATGATCTGCGTATCGCCATGATCACGTTTACGGGCAGCGTGGATGTTGGCCGGCAAATCCGTGCGGCAGCCGGACTGCGGCGGGTGACGCTAGAAATGGGCTCGAATTCCTCCGTCATCCTGGAGCCGGACTGCGATCTGGACCTGCTGCTTCCGCGCTGCGTGGCGGGCGGATACGCGCAGGCAGGGCAGGTCTGCATTTCAGTCCAGAACATCTATGTGCAGGAATCGATCGCCGAGGATTTCACGCAGCGCTTTGTGGCAGCGGCCCGGGCGCTCAAGATCGGGCATCCGCTGGAAGAAAGCACGGACATCGCTTCGCTGATCAACGAAGAGGCGGCCGAGCGCGTGGAGAGCTGGATCGAGCGGGCCGTCGCGCGCGGCGGGAAGCTCCTTACAGGCGGAACACGCCGTGGCGCAATCATCGAGCCCGCGGTACTCACCGACGTTCCGGCGGACGACGACGTTTGCCGCAAGGAAGCGTTTGGCCCCCTCGTCGTCATCCATCGCTACTCCAGGATTGAAGAGGCGGTTGACGACATCAACGCGGGCGAGTACGGTTTGCAGGCAGGCGTCTGCACGCGGGACATCGACAAAGCCTTCCAGGCCGCCCGGAAGTTACGCGTCGGCGGCGTGATCGTGAACGATGTTCCCGCGTTCCGGGTTGACCTGATGCCTTACGGCGGCACAAAGATGAGCGGCGTGGGACGCGAAGGCCCGCATTTTGCCGTCGAGGAAATGACCGAGTTGAAGCTCATCTGCTGGCGCGGGTGACCCATCTGAAACATCCGCCCCTGCAACAACAGCCTGCCGATACCGGCCTGAAAAGGGCGCGGTGAAGCTTGAGTTTTCAGATGACGTTCGGGCGCAAGACCAAAAACCAACGGTACACGCATGGTCCTGTGATGCCCGGCGCGTCACCGATTGCTTGAGACCTGCCAACTGATCCTGGAGCGGCTATGGAGAGCCGGTTGTCACTGGTGCTGAGGAATCAGATCAGCGAACTGGAAAAGTTGTCGGAAGGAGTGTCGGCCTGGTGCCGCGAGAATGGCGTGTCCACAGCAGCGGAATTTCACCTCCATCTGGCGCTGGACGAAATCGTCAGCAACGTCATCCGTTACGGGTGGAAAGACGATGGCGAACATCAAATCCGCGTCCGCTTATCACGCCTGGAAGATGAGCTGACTGTGGAGGTCGAGGACGATGCCATGCCTTTCAATCCCCTGGATGTTCCGATGGCGGACCTTGATCGGCCCCTGGAAGAACGGCCCATCGGCGGATTGGGGATTTACCTGGTGCGGCACATCATGGATAGCCTGGAGTATCGCCGGCTTGAAGGCAAGAACCTGTTGATCATGAAAAAGAAAACTGACGGCACATAGAACCAGTCGGGAATGCGGGCTGTGAGGTCGAAGGGAGGTGAGCCAGTGACTTGCAGCGAGGAGAAAATTGATGGCGTCTTCGTCCTCGGAGTCAGCGGGAAAATTCAAGCCGAGGCTTCCGAGGAATTGCTCGAGAAGCTGAACAGCATCATCGACCAGGGAGAACATCGCCTGCTGCTCGACTTTTCCGGCGTAGACTATATCAACAGCTCCGGACTGCGGGCCCTCCTGGTGGCAGCCAAAAAGGTGAATGGCCTGGGCGGCAGGATAGTCCTGGCGGCCGTGACTGAATTGATCCAAGACTTACTCCGGATTGCAGGCTGTGCATCCGTCATCGGGATTTACCCGTCAAAGGAAGAAGCGCTCAACTCTGTAAAAAGCTGACAGTCAATCCAGCGCGACCAAAGCAGGCTCTTGCCCACTGCTTGCAGGCAAAGGTTTTCTTCCAACACGCGCCTCGCCAAGACCTCACCCTTCAACGATGCCGCCAGCAAGCGATATTATTTTTCAGTTTCTTCCTGATGACCCCCGGCTAGGAGAAATCGAGACGCAGGAGGGAGAAATCGTCGTCCAGGACCTCGCCCGCATGCATTTCCTGGAGAATCTTGTACAATGCTTCGATCTCCATACCAGGCGCACCCGGCGGGTGGCTCAGGTAATCCTGCAATTCCTCGAACGACCACATGGTCCCGTCGGGCTTGTCAACCTCATATACACCGTCGGAGAAGAGATAGAGCCGTGAGTTTGCCGGGACGTGGGTTTCGGCCCCCTCGAAATCCACCTTGGGAAACGCTCCGATGAACATGTTTTGGGACAGCAACCGCTCGCCAGGCAGGGAGTTTCTGAAGAGCAACGCCGGAGGATGCCCGGCGCTTGCATGTCTCAAACTTCTCGTTTGTCGATTATAGACGCCGTACCACAACGTGAAATAGAGGTCGTTCTGCTCCCCCATCTGGAAACTTGCGTTCATTCCGCCGAGGACGGCCACCGGGTCATGAAAGTCGACGTTGGGCAGAGATTGGGAGCGCAGAACGTTCAGCGCGGAGACTGACAAGAGGGCGGAGCCAACCCCGTGCCCGCAAACGTCGAGCAGGTAGAAGGCAAAATGATTCTCATCAATCCAGTGATAGCCAAAGGAATCACCGCCGAGCGTGGCGGAAGGCACATAGCGCCAGACCGTTGCGACGTCACCACCAGAGATCGGCGCCGGGAGCAGAGAAATGACATATTCGGCTGCCCGGGCGATATCGTTTGCAAGTCTCTGCTGGCTGGCGAGCAAAGCCTGGTAGGCCTCGTTCCGCTGTAAGAGGTTGATATAGCCTTTGGAGTGGTAACGGATGCGCGCGACCAATTCGATGCGGTCAGGTAACTTCACCAGATAGTCATTCGCGCCAAGGGCAAACGCCTCGGCCTTGGTCACGGCTTCTTCCCTGCTGGAGAGCACAATCAGGGGGATATCCTTCAACCTGGGGTGGGCGCGGAAGAAGCGCACCAGGTCCAACCCGTCCACATCGGGCATCACCAGGTCCTGAAGAATTACGGTAGGCGACCATTCAGCCGCTGTCGGAACCGCAAGGGTCGGATCCTGACAGAACTGAAGGGTGATGTCGGACTCCGGCGCCAGCATCCGCCGCACGGTCTCTCCCACTATGGCTTGATCGTCGACCAACAGCACCCGAATCTGGTATTCGGTCAACGAGGGGGCAAAAGGCTGTTTGGCATTCGTGGGCATTACGCAACTTTCCCCTTTCTGAGTTCATTCAAGATGGCGGCTGAGATGCCTTCCACCGGAAGCAGTTCCGCCGCCGCACCCGCTTCCACGGCGGCGCGAGGCATGCCATAAACAATGCAGGTTTTCTCGTTCTGTGCCATCGTCCTCCAGCCCGCCCGGCGAAGCGCCAGCAGGCCTTGCGCGCCGTCCCGCCCCATGCCCGTCAGCAGGCAGGCCACGCCGGGTCGCGGCCAGTGGCGGCCCAGGCTGAGGAAAAATTCATCCACCGAAGGCCGGTAGGGATAATCGACGGGCTCAGCCGTGTAGTGAAAGGTAAGGTCGGCGCCGACCACGAGATGATCATTGGTTCCCGCCACGTAGACGATGCCAATCTCGGGTTTATTGCTTTCCCGGATGAGTGAGACCGTGAGCTCCGTCTGGTCGGCCAGCCAGTCGACAAGCGCCGGGGCGAACTGCACATCAAGATGTTGGACGACCACCACCGCAGCCTCCAGGCTCTGGGGCAATCCGCGCAGAATGGTGGCCAACGCATTGGGCCCTCCCGTTGAGGCGCCCAGCACAACCAGTTGCGGCGGCCGCGCAGGGCCGGTCCTGGCCGGCAAACGTGGTGCTCCGCGCGACTCACGTCCGGCGCAGTTGATGAGTTTTCCCATGAGGTCAATCTTCCGGAGCAATTCCTCCCCGCCGGCGATTTCTCCGCTGGCGCCGAAAACGGGCGTAGCCACAGCGTCCAGCGCTCCCGCGCTGAGGGCCTCAAAGACTTTGTCAGCGTGGCCGGCTACGGTCGCGGTGACAACCAGGATGGCACACGGCGACTGCTTCATGATGATGCGCGTGGCTTGCGCGCCGTCCATCAAAGGCATAATGAGATCCATCAGGATCAGGTCCGGGCAGTCGCGGGCACACTTCTCAACCGCCTCGACGCCGTTCGCGGCAGTCCAGGCCACTTCATATTCAGGAACGCTCCGCACCAGCCGCCGGAGCACCTCGACAGCCAGAGCGAGATCATTGACGATCGCGATGCGCATCACTTTTCCGTCTCCCCGATCAGGTCCCGAACAGCACTGACGAGCGTCTCGTCGTGGAAACTGCTTTTGGTCAGATAATAGCTGGCGCCGGCCTCCAGCCCTCGTGTCCGGTACTCATCCTGATCTTTATACGAAACGATCATCACCGGTATGGACGTTGTAGGCGCTAAACCCTTGATCCGCTTCACCAGTTCGATCCCGTCCATGCGGGGCATGTCGACATCCGTCACGACAAGGTCGAAGTGGGAGCTTTGTACGGCGTTCCAGCCATCCATGCCATCGACCGCAACCGTTACTTCGTAGCCGCGATTCTCAAGCAATCGGCGCTCTACCTCACGCACCGTGAGCGAGTCGTCAACCACCAGCACGCGTTTCCGGCTGACCTTCTCGGCCTTCACCCTTCCGCTAAGCTTCATCAGGCTTCCGCGCGTCAACAGGTTGTCGATGGACCGCACAAGATCCTCGCTGTCGAGGATTGCCACGGGGGAGCCGTCTTCCAGAATGGCGCCGGCGCTGACGTTCGGCACTTTGCCCAGCCTGGAGGGAAGTGGAATCACCACAAGGTCGTGCTCACCAATCAGACGGTCGACCACCAGGCCGTAACGGTTGAGACGGTCGCTGAGCACCACGACACGCAAATCACCGGCAGGCCGGTCCGAGCCTGCGAGGCCCAACACCTGCGTGGCATCGACCAGCCCAATGTTCTGCTCTTCGAACCGGCAATACTGACGATCTTCAACCACCTGGAGGCTTCCCGGAGGTACGCTCAAGACGCGGTCGACACGCGTAAGCGGCAGGGCGTATGGCTGGCCCTTGACCTCGAACATCAAGGTGCGTAAGACCGAGAGCGTGAGCGGCAATTGGAGAGCGACCCGCGTGCCCTGCCCCAGCTTCGACTCGATGCGCACGTTCCCACCCACCTGGCGCGCCATTGACTGAACCACGTCCAGGCCGACTCCTCGCCCGGAAATCTCCGTCACCTGTTGCGAGGTGGAGAAACCGGGCAGAAAGAGGAAATCCAACACCTCACCATCGCTTAACTTCGCCGTCATCTCGGGCGTGGCGTGACCTTTTTCCACGATCTGCCGCCGGACGCACTCCAAATCGATTCCGCGACCGTCGTCTGTGACAGTAATCTCCAGCACACCAGCGATGTGGCGCGCCCCAAGAGTCAGCCTTCCTTCGGAGGATTTGCCTGCTTGCGCCCGCCCCTCTGGAGACTCCAGACCGTGGTCCACCGCGTTCCGCAGCAGGTGAGTCAATGGCGCCTCAAGTTTTTCAAGGATGTCGCGGTCCACAAGGGTGGTCTCGCCTTCGGTCTCAAATCGAATATTCTTGCCGAGTGACTTCGCCATGTCGCGAACCATGCGCGCCAGACCGTGAAGACCGTCAGAAAAAGGCCGCATGCGGCTGGCCACGGCTTCGTCGTAAAGATTGTTGGCCAGATGTTCCAACTTGTGCGTGAAGCGCTCCAGGTCCGCCTGGTACATAGGTATTTCCTTGTGCATCCAGCCGGACTGCTGCAAAGCTTCCTCCAGGCGGCTCTGCGCTTCTGCTCCGGACTCCTTGCGCAACGACTCCAGCGCCTGTTCAATCGCTTTGCTGAGTACAGTGTGCTGCTGCTTGATGCGTTGTACCGCCTGGGTGAGCGGGTGCAGGGTCTTGACCTCAACCAGGCATTCACCGGCGAATCCCGTCAGGCGGTTGAGATTCTCGACCGAGACGCGCACCGAAGCACTTTCAGCCTTGTCGGCAGAGGTCTTTGGAGCGGTTCCGGCTGCCGCGGGTGCGGCTGAAGCGGGAGGAGGGGGTGGAGGACCGGGTTCAGCCGCTGCCGGGCGTGAAGGCTCCGCGAACTGCCTGGCCAGTTCCTCAATGTGAGGAGAAGCCTCCGCGAGCGCAGCCGGGATGTCGACGGCATCGCGGGCCGCCAGGCCGGTGAATACGTCGGTTGCTTTGAGAAGCAGGTCGAAGTCGGCGCCCGTCAATCCCCTTTCCCCGCGCTGGGCGGCAGCCAGAAGGTCTTCCATCGCGTGCGCCAGGCGCACGGCAGAATCCAGACCGATGATCCGCGCGGCACCCTTAAGGGAATGCGCAGCACGCATCAATGACTTGATCATCTCAGGATCACGGCGGGCTTCAACCACTACCAGCCCTTCCTCCAAAAGCCGGGAGTGGTTTTCCAATTCGGTGCGAAACAATTCGAGCAGGGAAAGATCTACGGCCACAGATGGTGGCGGGCCGGGAGGAGGTTTCACCTGGGAGTGAGGCGCTGTCCGCTGAAGGGGCAGCAGGGCGAGCCGCCTGATGATTTCCTCGAGCTCGACGCCGCGGGCTGCAACGTTTGCGGGAATCTCCGATGCGCTGCCTTGAGCCAGTTGGCGAAAGAAGTTGTTGGCCGCGCGCAGGGCGTCGAGGGTGGAAGCACTCAAGCTGAGCGCGCCTCCCTGCACTGCAAGCAGAACTTCCTCCGTTGCCTGCGCCAAACGCGCCGCGCCGTCAAGCTGGACCAGGCGGGCCGCACCCCTGAGAGAGTGCGCGGCCCGTACGAGGCTCCTGACACTCTTTTCGCACGCCTCAACGCTCACCAGACCTTCCTCAAGAGCGCGCGAGTGGCTCTCCAGTTCCGAGCGGAACAGGTCGAGCATCGACAGGTCGTCGCCTGGGTTGCTCACCACCGCAAACTCCTATCCAGGGAATTGAACAATCTCGCCTCATCAATCAACCCGACGGTGCGGCCATCAACCTCGAAGCAGGAGATGGTTTGTGCGGAAGGAGACTTGGCCAGCGTGACCGGAACAGGCTGCAACTGGACGCATGGAATGCGGCGCACGCCGAGAATATCGTCAACGCCGAAGGCATACCTCTCACGCCCGTCTCCCACAACACAAAGCCGGGGCCGGCCAGCCGGCTTTGTATCCTCTTGCGGCGACAAGCCAAGAGCGGCTTCCAAAGAAATGCAAAGAAGCAACTCGCCGTTGACGTTCACCAGCCCCGCCAGCAAAGCCCCGGACCGGAACGGCACTACATAGGCCTTCTGATACGCTGCAATCTCCTGAAACACCTGGGTCCGAAGAGCAAACCACTCCGAGCCAACCCGGAGTACCAGCACCGAGGTGGTTTCCTCGGCTGTCCGCACGGCCTCAGCAGCCAGTTCCTCCGAGACTTCCTTGCGGTAGTCGCTGGGCATTTCCCGGTCAAACAGAGTCCGTCCGAGGGCCGAGTACTGCGGGCAGTTCCGGCAGTGCACATAACCTTTCAGTAATTCGCAGGATCGGTCGCCCGAAATTCCAATCTCACGCCAGCACAAGTAATCGCCGTTTTGATTCGCGATCGTCATACCCCGTTGAGAACCTGTTTCCCTTCTTGTTGTTTGAGTGCTCTGCCCGCACGCTCACGGTACAGGCGGCAACCTTCCACATCCCCTTTCCGCTCGCAGAGCAGGCTCATGTGCAACAACGCCTCGTAATGGTCAGGAGCAAGATACAGCGCCTTGCGGAAGAACTCCTCGGCCGATTCAACCTTTCCTGCGGATTGGCTGATCACGCCGAGCAGCGCGTAAATTTCGGGATTCCGGGCACCTCCCTCCAGCAGGCGCTTGCAAACGGCGGCAGCAGCGTCCAGGTCTCCCCGATCCGCCAGTTGCTGCGCCTGTTCGAGGCTGGGGAGCGGCTCGGGAACTGGGCAAGTCGCCACGAGCGGACTGGCAGCGGGTCGTGGCGCCGGTCTCTTTCTGGTTGCACGGTGCACTGCGGCAGTAACCGCGGTCGCAGTCGATGGGGGCACAGGCGCGCGATCTCGCGTTGGCTCGCCCTTGCGACATGCGAAGCTCGCGCACTCGACCGGCACATAACCCGCGTCGCAAAAATGCGTCAGCTCTGAGGGCCCGGTGAAAAGCAAACCGTCCTCATCCAGGAGTTCACGCAACTGGCCAACGACCAGGTGACGGGCGCGGTCGTCGAGATAGATCAAGGCGTTTCGGCAGAAAATGGCGTCGTAAGGACTGCGCTGGCGAAAGCGGGAGAGGTCGAGAAGGTTGGCCTTTTCAAAGCGTACCAAGCGGGTAACATCTTCGCGGACCCGCCAACCCTCCTCACAGTCAACAAAGTATTCTTCCCGGAAACGTCCGAGTTTTTCACGGAACGACGTCTTCCCATAGACTGCCAGCCTGGCCCGCGCCAGCATTCGTTCGCTGACGTCAGCCGCGTCGATCCGGATTCGGCGGGCTTCCAGCCCGGCATCGAGCAGAGTCATGACGACGGAATAAGGTTCTTCTCCGGAAGCGCAAGGTATACATAGCGCCTGGAAAGCCCTTGTGAGATTAGCCGGCCTCCACTTCACGGTGACGTAAGAGGCCAGAAACTGGAAAGATTCGCTGTGACGGAAAAACCATGTCTCCGGAACGATGACCTCATCCACCAGCGTCTGCCACTCTTCGCTTTCTTCCTCGAGGAGCCGGGCGGTTATTGACCGGCGGTCCTCGGGCCGCGCTCTTGAGACAACTGCGTCCAGGGCACGCTCGATAACACCGACGCCAAGCAATTTCGGTGAAAGGCCCAGGCGACTGGACAGCAATTCTTTCACGGTTGCCTCGATGTTCATGCTGCCTCCCTGTCGGGAAAGAGAAGCTGCCGAACTGATGCAGGCAAAAGTTCTTCCAGCGACAGAAGCTGGATCAGCCGACCATCATGCTCCGCCGTTCCGTCAAGATAAGGCGCATCCGGAATCGTCACTTTCTGCGGCTCGGACCGATTCTCGTCGTGCGCGACCGCCTCGACGGCCTTCTCGACCAGCAGACCGAGAGGCTGCGAGGTGGCGCCCGGCGTGGGATAGCCGACGATCAGGAGCCGAGTGCTGAGCAGCGGGCGCGCTGGAGTGCCTTGAAGTAACGCGCAGAGGTCGATCACGGGGACAGTGTGTCCATGCCAGGTGACAAGTCCCGCGACGTAGGCCGGGGCGTGCGGCATGGGCGTACACGTTGGACAGGGCGCCACCTGCATGACGTTCCGGACGTCCAGCCCGAACATTTGATCGCCTGCCTGGAAAGTAATTAGCAGCATCCACTTCAGGACGCCGTCGCGAAGCGTCCTACCTCCGTCTGCAAATCGCGGACAGCGGATTGCAAATCCTCGGCCACTTGCCGAAACGCCGCAAGCGAGTCCTTGGTCTGGCCGGCCGCCTCGCGCAGTTGCTGCATGGCTTCCGCAATCTGTGCTGCGCCCTCTGACTGCATTTGCATGCCTCGGTTCACAGCCTCAAATTCGGGCGCCAGGTTCGTGGTGCCTTCGATCACCTGACCCAGTCCGGAACTCAGTTCGGTGACGGCTGTGGACTTGGCTCGCGTTTGTCCGGCGTAAGACTCGACGCTGGAGACGCCCTCCCGGACCGCATGCTGCACGTCCCTGATCTGCTTTTCGATATCCAGGGCGGCCACAGCGGTCTGATCCGCAAGCCGTCTCATTTCGACCGCTATCACCGAGAATCCCCCCGCGCTTTTCCCTTCTTTTTCCGCCTCGATTGCAGCATTAAGCGAAAGCAGGTTCGTGCGGTTCGCCACCTTGGTGATCGCCGTGATAATCCTGTCGATGTTTCCGGTCTTTTCGTTGATAGAGTTTAAGGTCTGGGTCATCGCGGTGCTCGAGTGGATCAACTCGTCGATAGCACCGCGAATGCCCTCGAGGCTGCTGACGCCCCCGCGGGCAGTCTCGGCAGCTTTCTCCGCCATGCCTGTGACACCGGCCATTGTCCGGGCAAGGTCCTGGACCGTAGCATTGATCTCTTTGCTCGTAGCACTTACTTGGTTGGTTGAAGCCGCTTGCTGGGAGACAGCCGCCTCGACCTGCCGCACAGCGGCCGACATCTGGGCAGCGCTAGCGGCAACCTGGTTGCCAGCCAGGGCAACCTTGACGAGGAGGGTGTTGAGGCTCTCCGTCATGGTAGAGACGGAGCCGATCAGCTTGCAGATCTCATCTTTCGTCCGCGCTAAACCGCCATCCGTGTTCTCCGGAAGGAACTTCCTGAATTCTCCACGCTGCTGCCGATTGAAAGCTTCTTTTACCTTGCCGGCAGCGATATCCGAAGTCAGGCCCACGATGTAATTGAGCGGGCGCGTCACATTGAGTGTGACAGCGACCATCACCGTCGCCGCCAGCAGCACACAGAGCAAACTCATCAGCCAGGCCACGGAGCGGTCGCGTTTGTCCTCGGCGATGCGACCGATCAGGAGATTTCTCAACTCGCTGGTGGCTGTCGAGCCAAGGCTCACTCCGGCATCCTCGGCTGCGGCTGCCATTTGGGCGACCCGATCCGGTGTTAAAGCAGCACCCGCTCCCGTGGCCGAACTGCTGATCGGCGAAGAAAGGTCGGAGATCCGCCTCACGTAGCGCTCGAACAAGGGCGGCACTTTGTTCTGAAATAAGGAGTTTGCGCCGTGCCGAAGCCTGTCTTCGCGAACAGACGTTTCCAGGGAGTACCGCATACGAGGAATAATCGTGTTGACCAACGCCCCCGTCTGGGCGTGAAGCTCAGAAAGATCGCGGGAATTGAGCGGGCGGCCTTCCACCCTGGCTTCCAAAGCCACTGCCCCTGCCTCAGCCACAGCAGCCTGCGCTTGTAGCAGAAGAGGACCGGTAACGTTCATGAGGTAGTAAGTGCGGAGTTGGGAATCCAGGATCAGCGAGGAGTCGTCGAGGATTACGGGAACCAGTTGCGAGGCAGTTTCCACCATCTGGCGGTAGGCGGTTGCCTTTTCACTGGCTGACATTACCTGGCCACGCTCCTGGAGCTGCTTCCAGAGCCCATTCAGCCGCGACACCAATTCCTTTGTTGCGGCGCCCTGGGCATGCTGCAGGACTGCAACAGCGCTATCGACGCGTTTCTGCATAGCCGCCGGGTCGCCTTGCAGGGGCAACTCGCTCCGGCTCGCCAGGTTCTCCCGCGCTTCGAGCGCACGCAGGTCATGGAGCAGCGCGGGACACACCTCCAGGGCCCTTGTTCCGGCAACTTCTCTCTCACAGGTGCGGATCCCTTGGTTATATTCGTTGGTGACGTAATACAAGAGGACCGCGATCGGCAGCGCGAAAAAAACGCCGCTGAGGATAAGCTTGTGGGCGATCTTCATGCGTGACAGCCACCGGTTAATTCGCTCCACCTTTCTTCCCTCCTAGACCGCGGTGCGGAATCGCGACACTCCTCCGTGGAGTTCCTGCACCGCGCTGTTCAACTGGCCTGTAACCTTCTGGAATTCACCCAGCATGGATTTGGTCAGGTCCGCGGTCTGCGCCAGTTGTTTCATGGCCTCGTTGATCTGCTCGGCGGCCTGCGTCTGGCCTTTCATTCCCTGTTTTGCCGTTTCAAATTCCGGCCCCAGCGCCTGCACCTTTTCGATCAACCTTCCCAGATCGGCGGCAATGCCGTTGACTTCCGCGACGCGCTGGCGGACCTCTTCCGAGAACTTATCCATCTCCATCACGCCGCTGGAGACAGCCGACTGCATCTCCTTCACGACCGAATCGATATCCTGGGTGGCCACGGCCGTCTGGTCCGCCAAGCGGCTGATCTCGCGAGCTACGACGGAGAATCCCTTGCCAAATTCGCCCGCCTTCTCGGCCTCGATGGCCGCGTTGAGGGAGAGCAGGGCGGTCTGGTCGGACACCTTATTGATGGTGGTGACAACGGTCGATATCTTGCCGGCCCGGTCGCTGATGACGCCCAGCCGGGATGAGATCGAGCCAGTGGCCTTGGCAAGCTCCCGCATCGCCGCTTCCATCTCATTGAGCTTGAACTGGCCGCTTTCCGCCTGCCCGGCGGCATCAGAGACTGCCTGGCTGGCGCCGGACATCGTGCGAAGCAGATCCTGCGAAGTTGCCGAGATCTGCGAGCTTGTCGCCGACACCTCCCTGGTCGCGGCCGCCTGCTCGGTGACCGTGGGTTCCAACTGTTTGGCAGACGCCGTGATCTCCGTCGTAGAAGCCGTCACCTGGATGCCAGCGCGTTGCACCTGCCCGATAAGGCCGCCGAGTGTCTCCGTCATCTTCTGGAAGGAGGACATCAGGTCCACGCTCTCATCCGGGAAGTCGAGCCGCCGGAGGAATCCTCCGTCAGTCGGCGTCTCAAGATTTTGGAAGTGTGCACGAGCACTATGCAGGTCTCCTTTCGCAACCTTCCCCGCAAGGTTCGTTACCAGCTCGATGGGCCGGGTCAGGCGCTTACCCATGAGAAAGGCGATGCCGAGCACAACAAGGAGCGAGAGAAAGCCCGCCACACTCACGCCCCAGAGAAGGTTGGTCGCCGACGACTTCACGCCCGCGATCGCGCCCAGGTACTCGTCTTCATAGGCGCCCGCAACAATCAGCCAATCCCAGGGGCGGAAATAGATCAACGCCGAGTGCTTCAACCTCGGTTTCGGCTCGCCGGGGTTCTGCCAGATGTACGACCGGTGGTACAACTCCCCTTCCCTTGAGGCGAGCGCGTAGTGAACCATTTCCTGGACAAACAGGTTGCCGCTGGAATCCCGTGTATCCCATAGGTTCTCTCCATCACGCATTCCACCTTTGGAAATGATGTAGCGTCCCCTCTGGTTACCCTTGGCGCCGATGACCACGATGTAGCCGCTGCGCCCGATGACTGTGTTCAGCAGGGTGCGCCGGACGGACTCCACAGAGGAGATTCGCTCTCCCACAAAGAGCATCCCAATCACTCGTCCTGACCTTTCGCGCAGCGGTTCGTAGGCGGCCACATACATGTCGTTCACGACAAAAGCGGTGCCGCGGTAAGTATGACCTCGCAGGACAGTGGCCACCACAGGACTAGGCACTCCGTCAGGCCCCACCGCGGGAATGTACGTGCCGGTGCCCCGGCTACCGTCCGCCTCTGCCACGGTGGTTGCCACACGCAGCATGTCTCCCGCCTCATTCATTCGCTGAAATACAGTGACTGCGCTGCCCACGAGGTTGGTGACTTCGTCCACAAAAGGAGAGGCTACCTTGAAGCTTCGGTTCGGGGTTGCCGGAACGCCGTCGATCACCATCTGGGGCAGGGTCACTTCCGCCACGGCATGGGTATATTGATTTACGGCTTGCCAGCGCACTGTACCGCTGCCTGTTGTCACTCCGCCCTTCTGAATCAGGGTTCTGCCGGCTACCGCAAGGTTCTGGTTGACTCGTCGTTGCAACAAATTGTTTGCTGTCTCGCAGAGCCCATAGGCATCTTTGGCCGCCTGGTCCACATTGGACTCCGCCAGCGCCGTCATTTCCCTGGTGGCTTCCCGCGAGACGCTGCTGCGAAAGTGCAGCATAAGCAGTAGCAGCACCAGGACCGGCAGGATCGCCGCCACGACCGCAAGCCCATAGATCTTGTTCCTAAGCGAGATTCTCACACTGCCTCCTGTCTTGTTCCGTGGAGATCATCATTGCTACCGGGGTGGCATTGAGACGAGGAGAAGTCAGGATTCGGTCTCCCGGCGAGCCTGCCTAAAACACCCTTGATCTGGTACCTCTCTAAACTGCTTGGGCTCTTGCTGAAAGCCTGCGGTGAAGTTGTGTGAGGTTACTTCGGCATTCAAATGATTCGGATATGTAGATTGCAGAGCACTGTTTTCCTCCAGTCCGTCGGTTTCGAGGCGCCAGGAAAGGAACAGATTCAGGGATCTACATTTCCGGGTCGAAAGACGCCGCGTTGGCACATACGATTCAACGCTCATAACGCTTGTTTGTGCTAGGTGCGCGTGTTGAAAAGCAGAAAACGAAAGGTACTGCCATGCTGAGCGGGAGCCAACGGTGTCCCTTTCTTCCAGGTTCGGTAGTCCGAATAGTTGTTTCACTTTGTAGAGGTTCACTCAGCATGGCAGACTCACTGCGTCGTGTCATCCATCCCAGGTGCGTAACCTCAAGCCGCCTTGCGAACGGGAAGGGTTTCGACTGTCGAATGCCTCACGTCGTAAATCTGGAACTTGGGTTTACCCTCAGTGTAATTCGCCAGCACTTTCAAAACGCTCGCAGCTCCTTCTCGGTTATAGGCCTCGACATTTTCCTGCCGGTCCCATAGGGTGACACCCAGCGCTTCTTTGCCATCTCTTGAGACCAGAGTAAACTCGCCGGCGAATCCGGCGAACTTTTTCAGGATGGGGATAACCTCCCGATCGAGGACCCGGGCAATGCCTTTTCCGCCATCCGGCTTCAGCTTCATCCGGAGAACCCTTGCAAACATGGGATTACCCTCCTTTTTCGGACAGAGTTATACCTGCCATTAAACTTAGATCGGCCAGTGTTGTACGCCTATGACCCGTATCACAGACTGAAGTGACGCCCGGATTGGCTGCTTTCACGAAGCCGTGGATGGCTGACTGGCCAAGAAGGCGTGCGTTGCACGGTCGGAACCCGCCGCTAATACGTCCGTAACAGCTTATATCGGCTTGAGCATTACGGGGACATCGAATACATCCCCTCCGCAGGCCAGACTACCACTTGGAAATAACGTTGAACCCGACGGTGTTGTAGTTGGTCATGGAATCGAGCACCTGGCCCGCCTCTTCCACCGGCAAACAGCGCGTGACCAGCCGTTTGGGATTCAGCTTGCCGCTGGCAACAAGCGCCAACAGGCCACGATAACTGGTCGTGGGGCAGCCCAGGCTGGGAATGAAACTGATCTCCTGCACGAGCATCACATCTACCGGAAGGGCAAAAGTGCCCTTATCCTTTGCACCGGTCAATCCGATCTGCAAGTGACGTCCTCCCTTGCGAATCGACTGCAGGGCAGGAAGAGCGGTTTCTGAGGCGCCCACAGCGTCCACCGCCATGTCGGCCCCTCCTTTGGTGATTTCGCGGACTTGTTCTGATGCGTTCTGGCCATGGGCGTCGATCACCGCAGCGGCGCCTTCGGCCTTGGCTATACGCAATTTTTGCTCGGAGATGTCGACTGCAATGACTTGCGCGCCCAGGGCTGCGGCAATCTGTACTGCCGATAGCCCGACTCCGCCAACTCCGAAGACCGCAACCCACTCGCCGGGTTGCAGTTCTGCCTGATCGACCAGCGCGTGATAACTGGTCATGTAGCGGCATCCGAGGGCTGCCGCCGTGGTAGCATCTACCGCATCGGGCAGATGCACCAGGTTCGCGTCGGCCGCCGGGACTGCGACCAGGTGGCCATAGCCGCCGTTAAAGTGCGTGCCAATCGCACCGTGGGCAAGACATATGTTGGAACGACCTGTCTGGCAGTATTCGCAGCGCCCGCATGCCATATGGAAAGGCAAGGTGACCCGATCTCCAACGCGGAAGCTGCGGACGCCGGAGCCCACGGCTTCCACAACGCCTGCCATTTCATGTCCCATCACGAGCGGCAGTTGTGGCTGTATTCCCATCCATGTCCAGTCACCCTGCCAAAGGTGCCAATCGCTGCGACAGATGCCACACGCTTCGACGCGGATCAGCGCGTCATCGGGACCTGGCTCGGGGTCCGGCAGGTCCATGATTTCAAGAGGCTTGCGAAATTCGGTCATTACGGCTGCTTTCATGGCAAAACCCTCCTTTAGCCTAAAGATTGTTTTCTCCGATCAGTTCCGAAGCCCAATCCCCTAGGATCCCGCTCCATGAGAGTCGAGTGACGCAAGCTGTAGAATCTTGCCACAGTGCCGCTCTCGCTCAACTCTGCGAATCGCGATAAATTCACCCCTCCAGGACAGGTTCCCTCTCGAAGACGACTCCTTGAAGGGCTATACCGGAAATCCATGAGCGTGCTGCCATTCACTTCCAATCGCATCCGCCGCCCGGATGGCATCTGCGACCATTTCCGGAGACACTTCAAAAGGCTCGTTGTGGATTGTTTCTCCTTTTGCTGTACTGCGGACGGCAACGCGTTCCAGCATGTCTGGCGTTATGCGGCCGAGTCCGATTTCGGCCAGTGTGACCGGCAATCCTACAGAAGTTGAAAAGCGAAGTACTTCTTCCATGGTCGAGTGCGGCTGGCCTTCCAGAACCAGTTGAACCAGGACCCCGAAGGCCACTTTTTCGCCGTGCAGGTAGGCACGCGTCTCGGGAACCGCAGTCAGGCCATTATGAACGGCGTGCGCCGCTGCCAATCCGGACGATTCAAAGCCGAGGCCTGAAAGCAGGGTGTTCGCTTCCACGATGCGCTCGAGGCCTGCGGTTACGGATTTTGTTCGGAGTGCTGCGAGCGCATCTGCCCCATCTTCGAGAAGGGTGCGGTAGCACAACTCGGCCAGCGCCAGGGCGCTTCGAGTGGAAGTTCCGCCTCTCATGTTCCGGACATTGCCCTCAACGCAGGTCTTTGCCTCAAACCACGTCGAAAGCGCATCACCCATACCAGCCACCAGCAGGCGAGCCGGACTTCGGGCAATCACCTGGGTATCTACAAGGACTAAATCGGGATTCCTACGGAAGAGTTGCATCTTGAGGAAAACGCCATCATCGGTGTAAATGATGGAGAGAGCGCTGCAAGGCGCATCGCTCGAAGCGACTGTCGGGCAACTTACGACCGGAAGGTTGAGATCCGCTGCGACTGCCCGAGCCGTATCAATCGTCTTGCCTCCGCCCGCACCGACAATCACTCTGGCTTGCTGCCGGCTCACCTCGGCCTTCACCCGCTCGATCTCGGCGATTGAGCATTCTCCTCCGAAATGGAAAACGTGATAGGCAAATCCGGCTTCAGGGAGTGCCTGTGCCCAGGTTTCGGAAAGAAGTGCAACGGCGGACTTGCTGCCAACGATCAACGCAGGTCCAACCAGGCCCAGGGCAGCCATTTCCTGTCCAAGGAACTGCGTGGCGTTCTTACCCTGGGTATAACGGCTCGGCGAACAGAACACACTCAGCATCGCAACACCTCTCTGGTAAATTGATCTATCCCCCACCAACATTTCCCGCTCGGCCTTTTCCGAATCTTGGCCTGCCGTCGCGAAGCGGGCAACTCTCACTGTCACGCGCCAGACCCATTGCGAAATCCGCAGAGGCGCTGGGTTTGGGTCTGCATCAGCCTCGCAGGATGTTGGGACATTAACCACGGCGCCGTTTCCAGGCCGCGGGGTTCATCGGAGCAGTTGACCCATTGCGCAAAACCCGCGCCGTGGCTGCCCAACACCACAATCTCTACGGCAGAGACGAAGTAATCCTGGCGAGTTCCTCCTCGTTGAAGAGCCGATGGGTTCGAGTGCGAACATTGCCGGCCGTGGCAATGGCCAGCGCCATCTGCGCCACTTTCTCATCATTCGGAGCCGTCAGGATGAAGAAAGTGTCAAACTCACTTCCCAGGATCAGGTAGTAGGCGTGAACTTCTCCTCCCAGTTGGCGAATCATCTTTTTCGCTTCCTCAGCCCGTGCCACAAGCTGCTTGATCCTCTCGATCCCCTGTTGGGTGAAACTGAACTGCATCAGATAGGTCGCCATTTTCATCCTCCTTTACGCTAGTCTTCGCGCCAGGCACAAATCATGATTCATTAGTCTCGCAAGGGTTTATATGGGTTCTTTCACGTTGCTGTTGTCCATGTCCCGGTGAATCTTCCACGAGCCATCCGGTTGCCGCTTCAGAATCACAAGGTACTTGAGCGATCGTTCTATCGGTTTGCCGGCTTTCGGGGTGACGGTTTCCGTGATGTTACCTCGGTCAAAGGCCCAATCGTCCGCCACCTTGGTTTCCAGCGGAGTGTGCTCGATTTCAGCCGCATTCTGCTTGAAAAAATCTTCGAGAGCGGCCTGGATGGCCTGCTTGCCTTCCAAGGCGGGTTGATCGGGGAACATCAGAACTGCGTCGTCGGTAAAGTAGGCGGCCGCGGCGACCGCATCGTTGGAATTGAATGCTGCGGCAAACTGTTCACGGAGTGCATTGATCGCCGCTATATCAGCGGAAACATCCCTCTTTTGCTCCGGTTGGAGCATGCTCTGGCATCCTGCGAATACCAGCATCGAACCCAGGGCCACCGCGCAAAGAAACATGTTGCCTGACATCGTCGTTCCTCCTTGACATTTCGTTGAGCATATCAACCAATCAACAAACGGTTTTATGCCGAATAAGGAACCGACGTTCAGCCGTGGGATTTCCGCTCGTGATGACCGCTATTTCACAGCATCCAAAACATGTCGCTACTGCCAGCTTTGAATAAACACATTGCAGAAGCATGGAGCATGGTCCAATCGTGCCGTCCCTACTTCACTCTGCGACCTGGGACCGCCACTCCGTCGCACCACGCCGACTCGGCGCCGGGACCGCAGCGCGCCGTTGCAACTTCAACCAGGTAAGGTTTGCCTTCCTGTGTCATGGCTTTTCCACGCTGCAGGGCGGGTTCCAACTGTCGTGGATTATCAACCTTCTCTCCACTCACGCCCTGGCTTTCTGCCAATGCGACAAAGTCAATGTCGGGCTTGCCCAGGTATGTTGCGGCATAGTGCCCCGTGGCGGCCATCTTGCCCTTGTATTCGTGATAGACAAGCCGAACCGTCTGGTAGTTGTGGTTGTTCGCAACGACAGTGAGCACTGGAATGTTGTACCGCGCCTGAGTCCAAAATCCTGCAGCACTGTACATGACCGCGCCATCGCCGATGTAGCACACCACCTGGCGGTCAGGCGCGCCGAGTTTCGCACCCGTTGCCGCACCCACTCCCCAGCCCAGGCTGGCGCCTGCCGTACCGACGTACATCTGTTCGTTATCGCGGAAACCGAAGGCAAAGGGCCTGTACGTGGCCGTAGGGTTCTCGCAGACGATCACGGCGTTGCGGTCCAGTGACTCCGCCATGATCTCCGCGATTTCATCGGGGTGGATTGGCGACTGGCCACTGTTCATTTGAGACGCTTTCCGGATTCTGGTTCGTTCATCCATTGTGAGGGCCGAAATCTCTGCCGAACGACCACCTGCAATAGCCTCGCGGCGTTCCGTGGTAAGAAGGCTCGCTGTGGCTTCCTGCAATTCGGCAAGGGCTTCCTTGATGTCGCCCACCAGCGCCAGGTCCGTGGGATAATTGCGGCCCATTGCAGAGACATTCATGCCGATTCGTATCACAGGCGCGCCGGAGGGGACATCGCTCGTCTGCAGCACAGCGCGGTCGCCAAAATCCCGGCAGCCGATGCAGACCATCAGATCCACACCACGCTCCATCCACTCTGAATCTGCCCTGAAATTGCCCAAGTAATGTGGATGGCGAACCGGGAAACTGTGGAATGCCCGAAACGGCGAATCCATGGCCAGCCCTTTGGCCACCATCTCCGCCTGGGCGGTCACCTGGTCCGCAACCGCCAAACCCAACTGTTCGGAGAGCGCCAGAAGTTCCGGTTGAGCTCCCGCTTTCCAAACGTCGTCCCCTACGACAAGCAGCGGCCGCCTGGATTCCACCAGCATTCTGGCGGCTTGCTCGATGGCGGCCCTGTCCGGGCGGCAGCGCGCCCGCAGCAGAAAACGTTGCGGAGGGAGAACCCGGGCCCGCACCGCCCGGCTTTCCAGAGCCGAGTCTTTCATGGCCAAATAGACCGGCCCGGTGGGTTCGCTGGTCGCCACCTTGAATGCCCGCCGAACCATCAGAGGCAGGACGGCCGGGTCTCGAACTTCCCAGCACATCTTAGTGAATGGCCGCGCAATCTCCTTTTGGCTGAACCCGGGCGGGGCCGCCAGAACGACCTCATCGCTACCGGTCTCGCTGTCCAGCAGGCCTGCTGTCACAACCAGGGCGGAGCCGTCCCAGTTTGCGTTGTAGAGCTGTCCCATCATCTGCGCTGTGCCGACAACCGCGTGCACGTTGACGAAGCCCGGCTTGCCAGTCACCCGATGGTAGCCATCGGCCATGGACAGCACAATTCCTTCATGAAGCCCCAAGATCACATGCATCGCCTGAACGTCTGTCAGGGCGTCAAACAAGCCGGATTCGAACGACCCGGGGTTGGCAAAAACGTATTCAACGCCGGCGGCCCTGGCCTGTGCCATGACGAGTTCGCCCCCGCTTCCTTCAACCGTCCACGCAGACTCCTCCAATCCCGAAGAGGCATCTTCTGAGATCGCAAGGGGCTCAAGAACAGTTCCTGGTTCCCCAAAACTCAAAATACGGGCTGATGACTTTTCTTCAGATTTACGGTGTGAAGCTTCAGAGTCCAAGTTGCGGGCCTTCGCATTTTCCATCATGCAATCACCTTTCCATTGCCGCACAAGGCACATTGCAGGGGAGGTTCACCGTCTCGCATTGCAAGGAGACACTGAGATCGAAAGAGAAGCCACCCCTTTAGTAGCCATCTGCGAACCCTTCTTTTATGCCGAACCTTGGCGAATGACACCCAATGTACCAATTTTCCTAAACCGCCCAGCCAACGCAGTGATCGGCATCACCATGGGCAGTGCGGCCATTGCAGCCCGCGCTGGCTGATTGAACTCTATGGGATCGCAGGTAAATGATGCCGCCGGTTTCAGGGTTTCAGGCCAATTCGTCGGGAGATACATCGGTCTGAATCTCTTTGTTGATCCATGTGCGGTGACATTGTGTATAATTCGCGCTTGGCGACCCCAATCCCGCGATCGTCGCCGCCTCCTGCCAAGTCCATTACCGGCGTCCGGCTGGAGCCCAAAGCGAACCAGTCAGGGTGCCGCGTTCGCGGCCAGGGTTCTGATCGAGCCTATCGCGCAGCGCGGCCGGTTCACGGAACAGATTGAAGAAAGGAGAAAATCGAATGGACCCGTTCCTCGAAGCAGCAATCGAAGAGGCCCGGCAAGGCCGCCGGGAAGGTGGAATCCCCATCGGATCGGTAATCGTTCATAAGGGCCAAATTATCGGCCGCGGCCACAACCGGCGAGTTCAGAACGGGAGCGCGATCCTGCACGGCGAAATGGACGCGCTGGAGAATGCCGGCAGGCAACCGGCTTCCGTATACCGAGAATCGGTGCTATACACCACTTTGTCTCCCTGCTCGATGTGTTGCGGCGCAATCCTGCTGTATGGCATTCCGAAGGTGATCGTGGGCGAAAACAAAACCTTCCTTGGCGAAGAAAAACTTCTGCGGTCGCGCGGCGTGGTGGTGGAGGTCCTGCAGGAACCAGCCTGCATTCAACTGATGGAGGAATTCATCACGGCTGAGCCAACGCTCTGGAACGAGGACATCGGCGTTCCGGATATCCGGCCGGCGGGATGAGGTTTCAGCGCCTGATCGAAGGCAAATCCTGTCCGCAGTCATTAGCGGCCAGAACGCGCTGGATTTCAGGAATGAGATCCTGATACAACCGGTCCTTCATCACAACGCCATCTGCGCCGCTCCTCATGCAGGCGTGGATGACCTCTTTCCCATGGTTCACAGTGATAACGATGGTCCGAACGTCCGGGAGGCGATTTCTAATCAGCTTGATCGCGCTCAATCCATCGAGCTTGGGCATTTGAAGGTCCATCAGGATCAGATCGGGGTGCAGCTCCTCAGCTCGAAGGACGCCTTCTTCCCCGTCGCCTGCAAAACCGACGAATTCGATTTCGCGGTGGTGTTCCAGCAAAACACGAATGGCACCGACTGCCATTGGCGAGTCATCCACCACCAGTGTGCGCACAGGCTTCCGAGACCCGTGTCCATGGGCAAGATCATTTGTGTCCGAACTGCTCATGTGGCTCCTTTCTCAGTTCATTCACGTTGCATTCGGCTCTGCAATCTCTCATCGCCCGATCCTGACGATTCTCGGCCGGAGATGCTCGAGGCGCCTTGCCGGCCGGGGAAATTCACGGGTAGGAAACATCTTTAAAAGACCCCCTGGCCGACAGTGTGCGTATCGCCATCACCCGACATCTTCCTGATCGAGCGAATTACTGCGAAATAACCATCTGTGATGCGTCGCTCAAGGTAATATCCTTACTGAAAAATGGGGTCATAAACGAGAAATTGTCGCTTATCTGGACCCGGACACTGCTACCGGGATCGTTGTTGGGGCTCCAGGTTGTGGAAATGGTGAGGTTATTGAAATTAATGCCCGCCGGCGTAATTGACTTCACATAGTTTGCCACATCCGATGCAGTCGCGGGGTCCGTGCTTGATGCTCCCCGCACAATGGCGTACCGTGTGGCTTCACAGGCTGCGTTGCTCACAAAGTGATATGTGTATAGCGCGCGTCCGAAGTCCATGATCCCAAACACAAACATGAAGAACACGACCATAACCAGGCCGAATTCCAGCAGAGCGGCACCCCGGTCATTCCTTCTTGATTTGCGAACTCTCGACATTTCATTCCTTTCCATAGAAATCCCCTCCCGTATTCTTTTAAGATTTGTCGTCATTCGTTCCGATATCTTTGCCAAGGGCCCGCGGCGGCGGGCCTTTCGTGGATCTTCAGCATTGCTAATGGCTCACCCGCATGATGGCCTCTCCCCTGATCACGTATGACTGTGGGAAGCCAGGATAGCGGAAGAGGCTCTGCATATCGACTTCAGTGTCAACCTTAGAGTATTCAATGATCCGGCTGCCCTGGCAGTCCGTAGGCTGGCAGGTCGAGCTTGAACCGTCCGCGCAGGTGCAGTAGTAACTCGGCGTAACCGTCATGTTGCTGAATTCCGGGGCGTCCGCTTCGGCAGCCTGGACAATTTTGGCATCGTCCGAGGCCGTTACCCGGTTCTGGGCGGCATACTGGACGCCCGCACGGGCGGCGTGCCCCACCACGATGCAGGCGTTGGCATAGCGACCGATCTCCGCGATTCCGACCAGAAACATCATCGCTACCGGAAGTAAGAACGCTATCTCCAAAACAGCCTGCCCGGAATCCGATGCGGCCTTCCGACGGCATTTGAAAGTGCGATTTCGAAACCATGATTTGAATTTCAGCTCATTCCTCATTGTGATTTTCCCCCTCCGTTTTGGTTATTCTGAAAGCACAGCCTTGTGAATCGGCGACCAGCCGGCGTTTTGCATTGAGTAGGTGTCCTGGATAGCCGTGGTATTGCTGATCGTCACAGTGTCAGCCACGAGAATCGTGTACGCAGAGTCAGCACTATTCCCCGAATAGGTGAGACCGGTCGTGGGGAAGTAAAGCGTGCCTTCGACAGCGGTCCCGCTCCCGCCTGCGATGTTGCTGTCGGCACTGGAAGAAGTGGAAGTAATGGATCTGTCCTGAAAGAACAGAACTCCATTGTAGGTTCCCGAAGTCGGAGCGATCAGTTCGCTGTTGGAACCGCCCGTAATCGAGACGCCTTTGAAGGAACTGGACGTCCCGGTGAGGTAGAAGGTAACTCCGTTGCCGTAGACGTTGGCGCCTCCGCTGATGCTCATCCCGCCACCGTTGATGATGTAAGTTCCGGGGCTGAATGTGACGTCGGTCGAGCCGCCGCTGATGTTGATGCCCCCGCAATAGACACCGGGATAGAGCGTCGGCGAACCGCCGGAAATTGAAACGCTTTGATAATCGCACGAGCCCACGGTGGGTGGCTGCAGAAAGCTCAGCGGATCGCTGAACGGGGCGATTCCGGTCTGCGGCGTGGGCGACGGCGCGCAGGAGGAGTTGTCCTTGAATTGCCCGACTACTCCGATATACTTTGCCGAAAGGCAACCGCCGCCGTTCTGGACAAGCGCCGCCGTGGAATTATCCGAGTTGTCCAGGATGCCGCAATCGGGCGTCGCCCGAGGCCGGCAGC
>JAKAWN010000434.1 GCA_021827245.1 Acidobacteriota bacterium
CACCGGCGAACGCGGCCCGCCGCCCCAGCGCCCATTTTCAATCTGAAATGCGAGATTTGCAAGCCGGGTTCACCGCGCGCGTCATTCCCGCGCAAGCGGGAATCCAGCATGGGATTATATCGTGTTGTGATATTATTTCGGGGACTTGCCACAGACATCGCAACTCGAGATCTGCGCCACCCGCCGAGAGCGCCCGAAGGTTAACCGCCAGCGCCGCACCGCGCTTTGCAGCACCCACCTTGGGGTGACGTGTCCCTACCCCTACTCCCGGCGCGTCAGCGCCGCAACTCCGTGCCGGCCTAATTTGCGCCGGAATCCTCCCGCCTCCTTCCGCGCCGCCACGACAAAAGAGTGAAAAGCAGGAGCCCGAACTCGATCGGCGTCCAAATCAGGCTCACCTCTCTTATGAAACCATGGCTCATCGCAATCCCAAGTGCGACTAAGCAACCGCATGCGAAAAGCACCGAGGCCGGAGGTTCGGCGCGGGCGGCCGCCCGAAACCCGAGTATCAGAAAGAGCATGCCTTCGCCCCTCCTGTCGTCATATCCTGTGACAATAAACGAATCTGCGAACACAGAAATTGCGAGTGCAAGGAGCACCCACCTCTTCCAGGTCCATTGGACACCCTTCCATTTCGGCAGGAAGGTTTCTCCCCAGTACTCAGGACTTTTGAGTTTCATTGGCTAGGGCCCCTCGCGCATTTCCTTTTGGAGATCGATGGCGGCTTTAAGGGCCTCTGCACCCGTAATGACACCTTCCACCGCTTCGCCAGCACCTGAAAAAGGAAAGAGGAATCCTACCGTGTGCGCTAGGTAGGTGTATGGGTGCGCCTGGATGTCGCGGTCCAGCTGGGTCGCAAAGCCGGGAGCGGTCGCCTCGGTACCCGCCTGGATTGCCCCGCTCCCGAGAACGGCTGTCGCCTGACTAAGGCTGATGTTGCGGCTCCAACGATTAAAAACCCTTCCGACAAACGTTGTCTGCCGGGCACCCAGGAATGCGCCCTCCTGGCCTTTCTTGGCGGAGAAGAACGCTTGCGTGGTGGTCACTTGAGTGATCTTGTTCCCGTTGCCGTCGGTGATCGTCCTTATGTTGCTTGTCGCAACTGTCACCACCCCGTTCAGCTCGTAAATGTCTGTCTGCCTTTGCGCCCGCTCCTGAGCCGAGTTCTTCAGCGTCGCCGTCAACTGGGCGGCGGCCTGTGCCCGCTCGCAGGTGAGAACGTTGTTGTGTTCGGTACTCTGGCTGGTACAGCGCGCCCACAGCCCGGTGGGGTCGTTCAGCGTCGTCGGGTTGTCCGTCACGTAAGCGTACAGGTTCCAGGTCTGCGGGTCGGCGAGGTTCACGACCTTGATCCCGCCCGGACCGACAGGTTCGTCCACTGACGAATCGGGCGACATCCAGCGCACGAGGGTGGGCTCACAGTCGCGGTGCAGTGTCAGATAAAAATTGCTCACGCCGCCTTCTCCGAACATCGAGGCGAAATTACCGCACGTCGAAGCCGAGCCCTCGCGGAACGTTCCCAAACACCGGCGAACGCGGCCCGCCGCCCCAGCGCCATTTTCAATCTGAAATGCGAGATTTGCAACCCGGACTTGCGCGCCGGCGCGTCATTCCCGCGCAAGCGGGAATCCAACGCAAGAGATTATATCGTGTTGTGATATTATTTCGGGGACTTGCCACAGACATCGCAACTCGAGATCTGCGCCACCCGCCGAGAGCGCCCGAAGGTTAACCGCCAGCGCTGCACGGCGTTTTGCAGCACCCATTCTGGGGTGACGTGTCCCCCTACTGCCGACGCCGACAGGCGGCGTGCTCTTCGGATGATGGCTGGGACACGGAACCGAGCGCCACCACACTCAGCAAGGCCGCCCCGAAGAGCGGCCTGCGCCTTCCTACTTCGTAGCTGATTTGGGTTGCTGGTCGGTGTACGCCTCGCAACTGGCCGACGAATCGACCGCAAGCAGGTCCTTCATCGGAAGCGTGACCCTCGGCTGCTTCTCGATCTTTTTGATTGCGGACACAAGGTGCTCGCGGGTCCATGTACCGCCAAGCGGTGGGGATACAAAAGACACCCCCCCATCCGCATCCTTGGACAGTGTGAAGCGCGCGTTGTTTTGGATGTTGAAGTTCTGATGGCCATCGCGTCCAGTCAGAAAGATGGTAAACACGAGTCCATCCGGTCGCGAAGGATCCGGATAATCCACCACGTAAAGCATCCTCTTTCCGGGGTAGGACTTCTCGTCGAGAACGTAGCCGAACGTCAGCTTTGTAGCTTTGGCCTGTGGAAGAAAACCCTTCGCAGCAAGACACTCAGCCGCCCGATGCAAGAAAACCCGCCCCTGGTCCTGCGCACGGCCAGCACAACTCAAGCAGATTAGCGTCCCAAGCAAAACGCACTTCATGGCAGATGTCCTTATGGTCACCATCCTCAGTGCCCGGATCGTTGTAGATGTAAATGTACGTTGGCAATCGACTCGTGTTGTCTTTGAACGGTCCAAAAGATTGAAATACCGACTGGCGGCCACTGCCAATCGGACGGCTGTGGAGCCGACTCGGCGGTATGTGACTTGTTCCGTAGAAGGTCCGCCCCCGGACCGGGTCCGCTCCTCCGTTAGCACGATTCGTATAGGCATCTTGCATAGCCTTCGCAAGCGGCGTAGACGCTGTGCCTGTGTCTGGGGCTACCTCGTTTGGCCTCTTTTTGTTTGCGTTATCGATAAGCGCATTAGCGAGTGCCTCTGAACCGTTTTGAAGTTCTTTTGGATCGCCGCCTTTGGGCGTGCTCAAGCTCCCGATCTCATTGGTCAGAACCTTCGAAAGATCGCCTACCGTTGTATCCCCGACAGCTTCATTGTTTGGGTTCTGCTGTTGGGCCTACTGATTTGCACGGCTCTTTACCAATTGCTCTAAGGCGTCCTTGTACTCGAGATTCCCTGCGGATTCCAGGGTGGGGGAGTACGTAACTTTGCCCAAGACCGACTTCGCGAAGAACGCAGCCTGTTTCGACGGCACGTAAAGCAAAACTGAAAACACGCCGTTCGGACAATTGTGCGCGGCACACCCAGAAAATTGAACGCCTTGCTTCCCGTCCATGAAGGAAAAGATTTTCAGGTCGCTCGGATCGCTGACATAGAAGGCGTCATCCAGCTTTCCAGATTTCCACTCCACCCGAAAATTGCGCCCTGCGGGTGAGTCGAACACGAAAATCTGCCAACCAGATGGTCCTCCCCATGTGAGCACGGCCACGGAAGTCGTCTGCCCGCTCGCTCCACCAAACAGACGGATCGCCTGGATGCGCCCTGGCAATTCCGGCAGAGACTTTGCAAAGTCCCGAAATTCTGCGGCAGACAGGCCGTCGGTTGCTGATTGAGCTTCCGCACTTACGACGACGTTTGGCAGATTCAAGAGTGCAAACAATAAAGCAGCTAAAAAGATCGCTCGCATCTAGCTCTCCTCAAGGCCCAAGGAACCTTTTGACGATGTCAATGTAATTTGCCCCCACGGTGCCGTATCCAGGATGCCCCCTGTCGAGCAGCGCACCCCTCACACTTTGCATTCCCCCAGAGGAGAATAGTCTCTGGGTTCCAGCGACTCCCAGTGTCCACGACGCAATTCCCAGGTCTACGTTTCCATGGAACGTCCTGATCGCGCCTGCAAGGGCCCCGGCGACCTTCGGAATCTGCACGGCGGCACTTCCGATGTCCTTCGGCGAAATTCCGAGATCCTTGGCGCGCCCAGGTTGTATCTGGAACAGACCTCCGTGCGGTGCGGCGGGATTGATACTGGACTCCTTGTATCCAAGTCCTACAAGTACGTTGGGGTTGATTCCAGACTTGGTAGCTGCGGCTGTTATGGCGCTCTCGAATGCGGCCGCGTTATAGCCGTATTGCTTAGCCGCTTGCTGAATCGCCTGTATAGATTGTGAGGACAACTGCTGTTGGGCCGGGGGCGGGGGCTGGACTGCCGGGCGGGTCGCATCGGAGCCGTTCGTGTAAAGCCCGGTCGAGTCGGTGAGTGTCGTCGGGTTGTTCGTGGTGTACGCGTACAGGTTCCAGGTCTGCGGGTCGGCCAGGCTCACGACTTTCACTCCGCCCGGGTCCGCCGACATGAAGCGAACAACCTGTTCCGCGCGGCTGGCAGAGGTCGAGGTCATAGGGGTAGGTGCCTGCCTTGTACCCGAAGGCGCTGCGTCACCCATCTAGCGGTGCCGGGTGGTCAGTACTCCGCCAGCGCGATAGGTCTACATCCTCTGACAGAGAAGACCTCCTTCCCGAAGACCCGCTTCTCCTTCGCGCTCATCGAGCTTACGGCCTGCGCAAACCGTGATGGGGCTGTTCGGCAAACTTTCACCATGTCTTCGGCATAGTGGCTGTGAGGGTCCCAACTGATCCGGATCGACGCCTCCACGTAGCGGCGCATGTAGCTTGGGTGCATCAGGACAGCATCTGCCCACTGCCGAGGCAGTTCCCGGCGGACATGTTCGAGGGCGCGCATCTGAGCCCCGGTCTCCTCCGCGCACCCGGCATCAGCAAGCGTCATGATGGCAGTCCGCTGTTTCTGGTCTTCCGGCAGAAGGCATAACAGGCGACCAGCGGAGCGTTTGTTCCGGTCGAGGCTGAACATCCTCGATGCGAACACCAATTTGGCCGTGTAGCCTTCCCCCGCCGCAGACCGGGCTCGATCCACCCTCGTGCTTGAGGTGGATGTCGCCATCCTGAAGACGGCCGCGTGAGCCTCGTCACAGGGGCGTTCTTGCGCTGAGCTTTGGCTGGGGGCCGAAACCAGGCACGCCGTCAGTACGGGCAGTACGGCAAAAAAGGGGAGCGTCGCTTCTTGGCGTTTCCAAAACATACTTGCGATCCATCCGTCACTGGTTTTGCTGTGTGTCGAGAACAACCGTAAACGCCTTCTGGGGCGGCCCGGCGACTGGTCCCATACCTGTAACGCGCTCGAAGCTCGGGTACTGCGAGGAGCACACCACTGTGCACCCCATCGAATCCGGGACAAGTTGGCCTAGCCCGTTGTGGACCATGCCGGTGAGGTTGTTTGCCGCAGAGATGTGAACGAGGATTCCCTGCGCAAATCGGCCTTCCGAGGGGTGGGCCGGGTTCGAGCCATTGATGATCGGTATGCGGCTGGTGGGCTGCAGTCTAATCGCATAATGGCCGTCATGCTCGGTCAATGTCCCGCTGTAGGTCCCGTTCGCAACCGTCGGGTACTTGCCGCCGTCAGTTGGCGTCGTCTTTGCGAGGAAGACCCCCACCACCTTCCCGTTCACCCTCACCGTCGCTGTGGCGTTGTACTGCCCTTCGTTCCTAACCTTCGAAAACTGGTCGCTGTAGTTGCCCTTCGCGTCGGTGCTTCTACTTTGCAGCGTCACCGTCACATGGCAAGCGGAGTCGTTGCTGCCGCCGCAGGCATTCATCCCGGTCGGATCGGTCAGCGTCACCGGATTGTTGAGCGCGTAAGCGTACTCATCGAAGTGCTGCGGATTTTCCAGGTATGCGACGAACTGCCGCCGTTGATAGTCGTTGCCGTGTTGCCACCCAATCCAGGGCAGCGGGTCGGCCGTCATAAAGCGCCCAAGATTATTTTCGTAGTACCTCGCCCCGAAGTAATCGTTGCCGGTTTCGGCGTCGCGTTCTTTGCCGGTGAATTTGTAATTCTGCGGGCACGTGTTCAG
>JAKAWN010000435.1 GCA_021827245.1 Acidobacteriota bacterium
TCTCCCGGTGCCTTTCCCCTTCAAGAGATTTCGCGAATCAGATTTATGTGAGGTTTTTCAATCCTCAGCCACCGGGTAACCTTCCTCAACCCAGTCCTGCCATCCGCCCCTTATCGAGGTGACATCTCGATATCCCATCCTCACCAGACTTTCGGCGGCCAGTACGGAGCGGAGGCCCCGGCAGCTGTAAAGCAGCAGCGTGGCGCCTTTGTCCGGAATGATCCCTTCGATATCGCGCTCAATGATCCCCTTGCCGATGCGAATGGAGCACGGGATACTGCCGGCCGCCAATTCGGACTCTTCCCGCACGTCGATCAGATAGAATTTCCTTTCGCTGTTGAGCCAGTCCCAGACCTGGCCGACGTTACACTCGCGGACATGATTCCTGACTTCCTCGACGAGTTGTAAAAACCCAGGCGAATACTTCATTTCGACCTCCAATCGAGCCTCCTTATGTGGAAATAAGCCATCCCCCTGCCCTCAATCAGCAGGGGCGGCGACCGGCCCCATCGTGGGCAGATCAGTGCGAAGCGACGAAAGAATCGCTGTCCTGCTGATGGGGGAACCCCTTCAAGCTATGGCGTGGGGCAGCGGAGCCTTCCTGGAACAGTTCGAAACAACGGGGTGGCTGAACATGCGCGTGCTGGCCGCTCTTGCTTTGTGTCAACTTCTTACCAACCTCTGAGCCGCTTTCGTGGGAATGGGGGGGTGAACTTCCGATTTGAGCTTCCGACGCGAAGGACGCTGCCCTGTCTGCCGGATTGGAGCAATTCAGCGTGTGGCGCAGGAAGGCTCAGATATCTTCTTGTCCATATGCGTGTAGGAGTGATACCTCTCCATGCCGACCACGAAACAGTACGCACAGACGAATCCCGACAGCAGTGACCCGGATCACTCCTGCCTGTGAGAAATGGGATAATGCCCAAAGTGAAGTAAAAGAACTTGGCGCCGCGAGGCCGCCAATGAACTCCTATTGCCCTGGAAGTTATCCGCTACTCCGGAAACTGGGGATAAATCCCAAAGCTGGCTGCCGTAACCCAGGAACGGGTAATAAGGGGTTTTGACAGACGGTCCAGTGCGACACACCAGTGCTGGTACTTCCGTACCATTGCCTCGGTTTGCGAGCAAGGTTAGGGTATGAGGCGCTCACCACTCTCGTCAGGTGGTAGTAAAAAGGGAGGGATGACGATGAAGGGGTGAAGGAAACTGCGCGATGTGTCCTCACTACCGAAAAGGCGTCCGTAATACAGAATGCTTTGTCCGCACTCCTGGCAGGGGTGAGCCCGGAGGACGGCACCACCCCCGGCACCCGTGAAAGGCTTGCGGCATTTGCGAAGCAGGGCTGTGACAAGTTAATCCTTGATCTGAGGATGGCAGAAAAATCATCGGGTCGCATCTCTCCGGGGGTGAGAAACCTCCGGGCAAGCCAGCTTGGTCCCGTTCTGGTCGTCACCGGCGACGCCACTTCCCCCGAGCTTATTCATCAAATCGAGGCACTTCGCCATGCGCATTCTTTCCCGAGACATTTAACCTCCGGCTTGCTTGCCTTTGTCCATATGCTCTTTTGAGCATTCTCGTGGCGGGAGCAAGGTTCAGCCGCGACAGACGGTAAACCAGCTTGCCGAAGGCATTATTCCTTGACCACTGTTAGCGGCTTGTGACATATTGGCTGCCGTTGGGGAGGGAGCAGGGAACTTTGCTCCTATACACTCCCGTGAGTACACCGACAATCGTTCCCTGCCCCTCTACGCTATCTAAGACTCCATTCGCCTCATCCCCAAAGTGGCTGCTTGGCGGTGATCCGATGACCGGGTAGGATTAAAGTATTCCGCAAAATGACCACGCAGTTGACGCAACTGGCCAGTTTCCGGCAATTCTGTGACGCTATCGAAACGCAGTGGCCGCCTTTTCTTCAAAAGCGCACCGAATGGCTCCGGCAGGAAGCACGCTATAGCGTCCCACGGTAATGCTCATCGGGTAATCCTACTTCCTGGGCCGCGCAAGCGCAACTGCCATGTAGGAGCTCTGAAACTTACATGTGCGGCGAATCTGTCCGCCTGCGCAGCCGGGTCCGCTTGCGGGTCTCAAAACAGGTCGTTGCAAGCGTTCAATACTCCGCGTAACTCGCTAAGCACGTGCTTGAACGCCCGCAGCGGGAACATGTCTTGCACGTACACGGTCAATCTCCTTCTCGTGTTTGTGGTAATATTCGACGACCTGAGGGATGCTGACGAATAGCTGATGTCCTTGGATATTGATGCGAATGGTGGATATGTCTGGCCACTCAAATTCGAAGTCGTTCCAAAAGCTAGTTATAAGACGGTCCCTCTTTCGGGACACCAGAATGATTTCTGTCATGACTCCCCTGCACATAAAAGCTCGCTTATGAGGGAAATGCTTGGCGTGAATCTCCTCTAAATCTCGCTGGCTATAAATGAAGGCGTCCAGCTTTCCAAATTCATCTCCAAGGTAGAGTAAATCAATATCCGTATGCGGCCGCGCAGCAATCAAGCCAGTAAATTCACTGGCCCATCCACCGAAAACGATGCAGTTGATACCTGCCTCCTGGAGGCGACTAACCATACCACAAAGAAACTCGAGGGTATTCCCTGATCCACGATCAACGCTCATACCTCTATCTCTTTTGCCCTTGCGCTAGAAATGAGTGTCAAAATGAGCCGGACCATTTTGTCCTTGTCCTTCGGATTGCTTTCGGCCACAAGGAGCGTGAGCGCCGTGAGCGCGGGCGGCGTGAGGCGCTTGATGTCCAGGATATTGGCCTGGCGCAGGAACCAGACGAACGCATAGGCACCGCTCCGCTTGTTGCCGTCCACGAAGGGATGGTTCTTGACCATGAAATACAGTAGGTGGGCGGCCTTCTCCTCGGCGGTTTCGTAGAGCTCTTTGCCGCCGAAGGACTGCATAACATTTCCGATAATGCCGTCGATACTCGCCGGATGCCGCTCCCTCCCGAAGTGTTCCGACGCCTCCCCTTTCTCGGTGAGTGCGGTTTTGAATTCCGCGAGGCTCTTTTCGAGTTTTGTGGCGGTGAGAACCACATGCTTCCTGGTCGCGCCCTTGGTCGCAAGCTTCCCTGCATCATAGGCATCGAGAGAGAGCCACGTGTCTGCAAACGCATTCACGAGCTCCAGGACGCTCTGCGTGTCGATCGCCGCTCCCGGTGGCAGGAGGCGCTTCATCTCGTCCACGGTCTTCAGGAACTGCGCGTAATTTCGCGCCACGCGCTTCCGGTTGATCGCGTATCCTTCGACGACGTACTGCCGCAACGTCTTGGTGGCCCATTTGCGGAACACGATCGCTTTCCGCGAATTCGCTCGATAGCCCACCGCAAGGATAAGATCCAGGTTATAGAACTGGATCTGATACGTTTTGCCGTCAGGGGCAGTATGTGCAAAATTTGCACATACTGAATCAGCATCGAGTTCCTTGTCCTTCAGGATGTTGCGAATATGCTTCGTCGCCACGGAACGTTCGATGTCAAATAAATCCGCTATCTGGGCTTGGCTTGCCCAGATAGTCTCCTTCCGCACATCCCGGCGCAGCTCAAGCGCACCCGATTTCGCCTGGTAAACGACGACCTGATCGTCCGGTTTCTTTTCCTTCATGTTGCTTGAATTCTACGGCTTTTGGGGCAAATGCTCAATGAAGCTTGGCAGGGCATATGAAACAGACTATTTTCTTCCCGTAAGTAACTTCCGTTCCGTTTCCCGAATGGCGACTTTCAGCAAACTTTCTCTGTTCTCCTTAAGGTAGGCCGCAAGTTCGCGTTTGTGGTGCTGAACAAGGCTTCGCAGCAACCACGATATCGCCTTGGTGATCAGAGCGTTCTTCTCCTCTTTCAGGCGATGGACGTTCCTGAATGCCAGTTGGGCAAGGCGCGAGTCGGCGGAATGCGCGACAGGCCCGGTCAGGAGGACGAGCGACGCCCTTCGTTCATGGATGTGCTCGCTCCGTGAAAATACTTGGAGTATTTTCCGCCACGCGGCCCAATCCGCAAGCATCTCGTCGGCGGTGAAGTTCGACTGGCAAAGCGCATCGACCTCCGCCCATCCCATAAGATGATCCAGCCATCCATCCAGCCGCTCAGGAGCAAGGAGCTGCCGGTACGCGCGGGAATGTTTAATAAATATCGACGCGATCAGCTTTTCGTCATGCGACGGCGCGGCAAACAGGGCATCCAGCAGGTCAGGAAATTCACCAAATGGCATGTCCTTGTGCTTCCTGAGGAACGCCCTTGTGATTTCTTTCCGGAGGGGAGCCGAAAGGTGGTACGAGAAATGTTCATTGCCCGAGTATGAACCATTCCCGGAATGCGACGTGCCGTGTCCGGCATGTTTCTTAAGTTCGGAGAGTATTTCTCTATGGAATGCGTCCGGCATGAGATTTTCTGGGCGAAAAAGAATTGCACTTACTACCACAGTTGCACGTTTTTACCCTCCGAGAAAGAAGTAGGTACTTGCCGCAACAAAGGAATCCTCCCCCGGAGCTTTTTTGGCGGGGCTCCCGCTCGCCCGCGGGCCGGTTAACACAAGCGCCTCTACTTCATCATCCGGTCGTAATCATCGAGCGACGGTTTTCTTGCCGAGCGTCCAACGGTTCGCGCCGGCCCGTTGTTTCCCGGCTCCTCCTCCCAGTCATCCGCCATTGTCGCCTCTAGCAACAGCCGCGTAAATTGATGGTGTGCCTCCTCGCTTACCTCGCTTCCGTTTATATAGTCTTCGGCTTTTGAGAGCTGTTCTTCGGTAAAAGGAGCGGTTTTCCTTTCCAGTAACGCTTTTCTCTTCTCGGGACCGAGGAGTAAATCCCGAACTTTGGTCTTGTCTTCTTCGCGTGCGGATGACGGAAACTTCTCGTATTTCATCCTTTCCGTATTGGTAGGTTTCGGTTTTCGGTCGTCTCGACCTTTGGCGTGCCTTGGTATCGGTTGATTTGTTTTAAGCCTAACGCCGCCACGGAGGCTCGTCAACCAACGGACGCCTCTACGGGCCGAGAAATGAAAGGTCCACCCGAAAAGGCTTCCGCGCGCCTCTTCCCTGGCGACCGAGAGCAATGGAAACCGGCCGGATGTTGCCCGAACATCTCATCTTTTGCAGCTAGGTGAGCCGTCGCGCATAGCAATCTACCCGCCAAGCTGAGCCATCGATTTGACGAATCCCAATGCAAGCGGTATGAAAAGAGCAGTATTTGAGCCTTAACAGACAACCTTTCCCAGCTATTGAAATTGTCCCGAGCCCGTGGCCATAGCCAAAAGGTACCGGTATTGAGTGCCTTTCGGCTGTGGCTACGGATAGTGGCCCTCCAGCAGAAAAGGAGAACAACCATGAGAAATGGAACACCTCTCACCACGGGACAATTCGCTCGATTGGCAGGAACGGTGATTGCCAACCTTCCGCGCGAGATGGAATCGGAGCTCGCACTCGACTACGCGGATAACGGCGAAACGCTGGCGACGATCCTTAGAGAGTCGCTCACACGCGAGAACCTCAATCAGAAGCTGGCCGCACTCGGGAAGAAAGGACTGCTTCTCATCCCCGAAGGCACGGTAACGGTTGCACCGTCGAACGCCCCTTTCGTCGCCCGTGATCACTTCCGCGTAAACACGACAACGACTGGGTGGGTGAAGATCGCTTACCTGTGGGACAACTTCCGGGATTGGTTC
>JAKAWN010000436.1 GCA_021827245.1 Acidobacteriota bacterium
TGTCTGGACGGCGACCGTAGAATCGATCAAGGAAAAGCTCTCGCGCTGCCGCCAGACTTTGGAACAGATTCAACCCGGCTGCACGCTGCCTCGCAGCAGAACGAGGCGGAAAACATTGCCCAGTTAATTCGTGGACACTACACTAGCGCCCACCAGGTCCTCGGGCATTAGTGAGTAAAGGATGGGTGTGGGAAGACAAGTTCGTCCGAAGCCGGGCCTCTGATTTTCTTCGGCTTTTGTCAACATCGTCTGGACACATGGCGAACTTGGGCGAACCTCTCGTCAACTGGCGATAGATGCCGCTGTCCGCAAAGACACCCTTGACATAGACTCGAGTGGTGGGATAGGGGATTGATTCCACAAATTCCTGCTGATCGTGGTACGACCGCTGGCTGAGCCATTGGTCCACTCGGGATGGACCGGCGTTATAAGCTGCCAGCGCTTCCGCGGTGTTGCCATGATAACGGTTGAGAAGCCCGCGCAGAAACGTGCATCCGGCGCGCAAATTGTAAGCAGGAACGTAAAGCCTGCGGGCGACAATGCTGCGATAGCGCCGGGATCGAGCGACGGTTGATGCAAGAACTTGCATTAATCCCCGGGCATCCACAGGAGAAGTTGCACCCGCATTGAAAGCCGATTCCTGCCGGATGAGCCCCATGACCAGGTACGGATTAAGGTGGTATTGAACGGCATAACGCCTTATGAGGGTCGTGTAAGCCCTCGGGTAGAGCAGTTGCCAGATCTCGCGAGACAGCTCAGAGAATTGTTGGGAGCGATAATCCGGGACGATTCTCTTCGTCATCTGCAAGGCGAGGTCTGTCCGACCGTGCTTTGCTTCAAACTGGCTTAGGGCAAGAATCAGATGGACCGAATCAGGACGCCGTTTAAGGCGGAAAAGAAGATCCTGTTCGGCGAGTTTATCAAGATGCAGCGCAGCGAGAACACTAAAGCCGATTAACTCTGTGCCGCCGGGAGCCGACGGGCAAGTCTCGATCTGGATGGGGTCAACGGCCGGGATCTTGCTTGCCAGGGCTGAAACTGAAAATGGGATGGCATCACCGCCGGAACTGCTTTCTTCGAGGCGACCCTTGTTCATGACGGAAAGCCGTCGAGCAGCCTCCTGGGCGTAATAGCTGTGTAAGAAGCGCTTCTTCAGAAGTTCATAAAGGGCGCGAGCTTCGGTGGGCTCCCGGCCTTCTTCCACTCGAGCCAGAAAATAGATCGCCGCCTGGACGTATGGAGAGTCCGGATAATTCTTGATGTAGCTGAGCAGGGATGCCTGCGCCTCATCCGGTTTGCCTGTAAGGTAAGCAATCCAGGCGAGCCGCCAGCTTGCTTGGGAGCCTTGCGGAGTGTTGGGGAACAGTTTCTGGAGCGTGGAGTAATAAAGGGGCGCGATGTCCCATTCTCCCTTATACATGAAGTAATTTGCTGCTCTCAGGAGGGCTACAGCGCGCCAGTGCGACGTGAAATGGTCCATTTCGAGTCGATTGATGGTCTTGGCAATCTCGGCATCATTGTCGGTCCGCGCATAGGCGTCAACAAGGATCGCCAGGCGCTGAGCATCAAGCTCCGAGGTCGGAGCAGTGCTGTGTACAAGAGTGTCGATGGCATCATCGGCCCGGCCCAGGCGGATCAGGCACTGGGCTCGGCCCAGATTCCATTGCCAGGCCCACTTGCTCTTAGTCCGCTTCTTGAGCAAGTGCTCGTATCCTTTCAGCGCTTCGGAGTAGTGGTAGGTCACATAAAGCTTTTCGACGCGCGCCGTGGCGATTTCATCGGTAACCGGAGGAAAACTCATCCCGAGCTGAAGCTTTAACTTCTTCAGGGCGTCGCCTGCTACTTTGGCCTCAGGGGCGGTGGGGTAGGCGTAATAGATGTCCTGGTAAATGAGAGCCGCCTGCTCAGGTTGCCCGTTATCCATGTATGCGCGGGCCAGCAGCAGCGCGAGTGCTGGCCGAACGCGCACCTCAGGCTCACTCAGGAGCACATGCAGGGCAATCTGCGGCTGGCCGCTTTTTAGGTATCCCCGTGCCAGCAGTTGGATGGCACCGAAGTACTTAACACTCGAAGGGTAGCGTCTGGTGAAGGCGACCAGTATTCCAGCAACGCGTTCAGGATGTCCGCCCTTGTAAGCGGCATACGCCTCGTAATACTCGGCCAGATCGGCAAGGGGCGAATCGGCCGATGAGGCCCTGGCCAAGTCTTTTTCTGCTATCGCATAATCCCCGGACTGGTATTCCCGATACCCAAGGACAAGATAGCTGAGAGCACGTTCTCTGGCATCCTTGCGTGAGGCAGCATATCGCCGCAATTCGGGCCAGCCTCGGGGCGACTTGGCTCTCGATGCCAAGCGAACCAGCAAAAACGGAAGCTCCCCTTGGCTGGCGCCCGGCGATCGAGCACCTGCAGCAGGCAGGACGACGGCAACGCAAATGATCAGAGTGCGGAAAAATCTCACACTGAGGGACCCGGGTAGTCAGAACCGAGAAGCGCTGAATCGTTTTCAGCCAGCCTCCCTACCAGTTCTTCATAGAAGCAATCAACTCGATTTGCCATCGTATTGGCAAAGCGCTTCTCATAGGTTTCGCGGCTTCGATCGATACCCTTCTTGAGGCGCTGATAAAGATCTCTATTCCTGCGCCCCTCTTCAACGCCGCTTTTGTTGTAGAGTTCAATTTCAGAAACCAGCAGTTTTGAAAATCCCTGGGCGTCACGGGAGAGTTTGAGATCGAGACCGCTGGCAGATGAACCGCGCGCCGCCCTCTCGCGAACATCAAAGAGAGCCGAGCCTACATTCATGCGCGCCGTCTTTTCGGCTGAAGATGCGAAAACCTGCTCCGCATGAGTGGTGGCGGCAAGCTTGCACACAAATGAAAGGATGCGGGAAGGCGAGGGCTCCTTCGCTCTTTCGTTGTTTGTGAGCGTTTTTCCAAGAGGTTTAATCAGGTGAATGGCAGCTTGTGCAAGCTGCGGTTGCACCCTTTGTAGCGGTTCTAGGTATTGATTGAACTCCTCCATCTGTTCGGCCTGCCGCCCTAAAGCCCCGTTGAACCGCTGTCGAAGTTGATGGATTGTCTCAGACGTTTCGTCAGACTGTTTGATTGCCAACAGCAAAATCCTCGACCTTGTTCCCGCTCGCGCAACTTCTATCCTAACGCCAAAACCATCCATGTCAACAGACATGTCTCCTTGATGGAGGAAAATTAGAAATCTGTGATGTCATCCGGGAATTCTTCCCAAGCTTCCGTTGCCAGGTAGGTTGACACCTGGTGGCCGCGAGACCATACTGAAAAATGAGGGGGCGTTCCGGATTCGACGGAAGCTCTCGCGTTCGAAAGGCACGTCGGGGGTCCACACCACCCGTAATCGGAGTGGAAAAAGACAACTGCCAATCAGCAGTTTGCATACGCTGCCTAATCAAAGGTAGCGCGTCTCTTCCGCCAGCGCCCGCGGGGCGGAAAGAGGCGTCATCCAGCGGGCTTGGCTTGGAACCCGCCGCCTGAAGGTTCCAGGCGAGATCCGGGCGACCGGATAAGGCTAGCTGGCGGTTCGTTCTTGCTCGTTCCAGAGGGCCGCTGGCGAAATCAGTAGCGAACGCGATAAGCGTGTAGGCTTTCGGGCGTCAGGCTTTTCGGACGGGGGTTCGACTCCCCCCGCCTCCATTAAGTTAATACCTTTGTAGTAAATAGCTTACAAGGCGCGAGAAACCGTCGCGTGTCTAATACGTGTCCAACGACGCCCAGTTATCCACATATGCGTACTTGCGGGATTCTGTATTAGTCCTCTACCCAAGATAAATTGCGGCCGATGAGGAGTTCTTGCATAGTCGAATGGTGTGTATTCATCATGCTTACGGTTTTCACACAAAACCCGTGTGTCTTTGCCATAGCGACAACCTCATCAGCGGTGTCATACGTCATGAGAAAGTCGCCCCTAATCTTTCCACACTGCTTGAAAAGGTTCTCATGATCTAACTTGTAGTGAGTATAGAGGCGACTGCCGGCGCGTTTGCCGGCCGCCGTATAGGGCGGGTCGATGAAAAACACGGCCGTCCTTCTGCCAGCATGCTTCGCTATCGTCTCAATTCCGTCGCCTTGGCAAAAGGTGACTTTTTCTCGAACAACCTTGATGTTTTGGATGCGCTTGCGAAGCGTTTCAGGGTACCACCGCGACCGTATTCCCTTGCCATTTTCACCGTATTTAAGTACGCCTCCCCCAGGGGCAAGAATGCCGCCATGGTATATTCGATTTCGGAGAAGGGTCTGAAACGCAAGTTCCTTGGTAGTCCTTGGTACTCTTGACGTCTCTGCTCTAGCCGACTCGACGGTCAGTTCGAAGGAGGCAACGCGCTCTGCGAGCCAATCGTTATCTTCGGAGAGCATAGTTGTCCAGACCGCCGCGACATTCTCATCAAGCTCGACCATCAGGACTTTTTCGGCCAGGTCTTCGAAGGCGACAGTGAGGCTTACGATTCCACCACCAACGAACGGTTCAATAAATGTGCTGGGTCGCTCCTTCAGGGAGCGCAGCCATTTCCGGATATGGGGAACCAGCCATGTTTTGCCGCCAGGGTAGCGGAATGGGCTGCGTTGTGGAATCTCTGCGACGTTGACGACACGAGCAGCTGCCTCTGTGTCCGGCAACCAGAAGCCGAGTTGTCTCATATAGCAATTCTAGAATACTTCATCGATGGTGTGAACATCGGGAGGAGCACCGTTCAACTTTTCATCCAACTTCTCTTGAAGTACTGCGATAAATTCTTCCATTTTGCCAGCATCAGAGCGCGTAATCTGGTCTAGGGAATCTTCGAAAGCCGTATAGACGGTCTGGACCTTCTGGAGAGTAAAAATGTTCTGTTGTTGATTGTGGTCCAGGTCATAGATAAACCATGCGATCTCGGCATTCTCGTTTGGGACCTCTTCAAGAGCGGGTATCGTGGAGAAGAAGCCACGGTCCAAAGCGACAGCAGTCTTCTTGCCCCATGCGTTGAGAATACCACCCTTGAAAATAAGTTGGGGTGCAAGGCGCTTGCGGGAGGATGAAAGATAATCTGGACCTGGGTATTTTGGATGATGACGCCAGTCCATATTGGCATGAGCCTGGGGGTCAGCCATGTAATGCTCAAAAGGGTTTCTCACGTTGCCGGAGATGTACACTGCCTGAACTTCTAATGCGCCAAAATCCGTGACTTTACCATGGCTGTCATAGGCGGCCAGAACAATATCAATATTGCCAGCGGATTTCCCATTCTTGTCCTTGAGCCGGACCTCCGTGAGAGATGTCCAATTGGCTTCAGGAGCGAAGAAAAACTCTGCGGCATCATCTACAATAATCCAACTCTGACGAAAACGGATCGGGCAGGTTACTGCAAGGTGATCATCGTCGAAAACACTGCAAACTCCGAGAGGTTCATTAGCCTTGTCCTTCGTGCAGTTGGGGACTTTATTGTTATAAGGACAGAGCTTCTTTTGCCTGTGACGGTTGGCTTCTCTGGAAAAATTGTCGGTTGGAAATCCGAAAACCTCTGCAAGCGGGTGTTTGTGGACCACGGAGTAGACCCCTCAAAAGCATTTTTAGAATTGAAACGCCGTAATTGTCGCGGTTTTTATACCACAAGTAGACCGCCTCACGGAAGCAAAAACGCCCCGGTCTAGAGTCGGCGCGGCTCGGGGGA
>JAKAWN010000437.1 GCA_021827245.1 Acidobacteriota bacterium
CGTCAGGAACAGGGCGATCACCGAAACGCTGAAGCGGAAATACGGCAGGGCGAACTGCGGCAGGAGAGAAATCGTGCGCCGGCAGGATCGGCATAAATAGCGGCGCACGCGGATCACGCCGTCGAAAGCGGCGTCCACCAGCGTGCGGGAATAAAAACCGTGGCCCACCAGAGGCTCTTACGCCTCGCATTGCGGGCAATGATCGGGCCGGTAGCGGTCTGGGTCGGCAATGGCTTCCTCATACTGCTGGAGAAGGCCTGGGAAGGGGTGTAAAATCTGCATGACCATCCTTTCCGGGAGTGGTTAAGACTCCCGAGTTGGTCTTTGCAACGGAGGGCTCAGCGTATGCACTGATAGAGCCCTCCGGCCTTCCCAAAATCCTACCGCCGAACTCCCATCGGCAAGAAGACAGACGAGATCACGAGGCTGTCGCGCGCCCTGGCGGGAAGTTCACATTAGGCTCCCGCTCATTGGCAAGATTCACTCCGCCCCGGCAGGAATCAATTTGAGAAAGAAGGCTTCTTACAGGTGAGAATAAGGTGGCGCGTTACACTATCAAGCGATCGGTCGGCTCCAGGAACGCTATCCGCGCGTGGCCCGCTATTACCGGATGGACTACGACGGCGAGCCAAAGGTCTTGAGCTGGCAAGAGGATCAGGAGAAGAAAGCCGTCGCTGAAAAGCTCGATGGTGGCTATGTGCTAAAGACCGACCGCCAGGATTTGAGCGCCGATGAAATCTGGCGCGCCTATACCCGGCTGACCCAGGTCGAGGCCGCTTTCTGGGCGATGAAGAGCCCGCTCGGGGAGCGGCCCATCTTTCATCATCTGGAAAAGCGCACCCATACGCACATCTTCCTCTGCGTGCTGGCCTATCACCTGTTGCTGGCCATCGAGAAGCGCTTCCTCGAACACGACGTGCACACGTCGTGTTGGACGCTGCGAGAACAACTCAGCACGCATCAAGTGATCACCGTGGTGCTGCCGACCGCCGACGGGAGGACCCTGAAGATTCGCAAAGCCACCACCCCGGAGGCGATCCATCGCGACATCTACTCGACTCTGAAGATATCGGCAGAAGTCACGAAGCCGGTCAGGAGTTGGTTCGGCCCTTCGCCATAGTGACGGAATGAAATGCTATCTCATTGCCAATGCGATACTTCACTTGGCCGAGCGCGGAAGTTAGGCTAGCGCTGGGGTGCGGTCGGCGGTGATTCTTTTCCCATGTACCTGCCGTGTACCTCAAAGTGGCGTTTTCGCCGTTTCTAGCATTTCTGCCAATTTGTGGAATCAACAAGTTACGTATTCTCAACAAGGGTACACGGTTCGAACCCCTCCCGGTCCAGCAACCTATTGATAATAGAATAGTTGATGTAACAATTAGTTCACGGGATTGGTGGCCTTTGGCTTCACATGGTTGCTTTACAAGAATCGAACCCTTGTTGTAACGAAAGGGCTTAGCAACAAAGGCGGCCGCATTATTAGGAGGCATGCGCGCTAGTTTCGAGCCTTCGGTGGTGGGAACCAAGCTGATGATGGCAAAGACGTTGCTCTTAACCTCTACCGGCGAGTTTCCAAAATGTACCAAACTGTCCCAGAACTGTGCCAAAACCCATTCGTGAAGCCACGAAGCCGGGCAGCAATGTGGAGGAGGCCCGGTCACTCGCGCTGATTCCTTGCCTGCGCAAATACTGATTGGGAGGGGTCTGTTAGGAGTCGGACTTGACACTGTGCGAGCAGAACCAAGGCGGTGGTATTTTCCGGGTTTGTCCTCCTGCGGGAATTTCTCTTTGAGCGGGCTCGTCGACAGAAGATGCGCGACCAGGCTACATCAATTCCTCCTTGTCTGATTGCAGATGTAAACAGTGTCAGTCCCAGGTTAGCCGACTAACCGTCAAGTGGACCGTGATATGTAAATCCCAGGGCGTTTGAGAGGAGTAGAGTGACCGGCTGCCGGATTGGCATCACACCTTCCAGGCACGGCAGCCAAGACCGCCACGGTATTGGTGGAAGGCAAAACAAGCCGTCCCTGATGACTACGCTGGACTGCCGCCCGTTCTGGCCGACCGAAGCGCTGCATTGGCTGAGCGAATTGCCTCCCACCGGGCACCCTCCAACAATGTCTGGCCCCTCCTCAGCGCATGGGGAGTTGCTCGCAGACAACAGGGTCGTTCCGTCATTTCCCGTACCTGGGATGAAACGGAAGTGGCTGCCATCGGGGACCGGTGATACGGACGATTGAAAATGTGGCTGCAACGAGGACGGGTGGGTGTAAAATAGGCGTAATCAGGAACTCGAAAGAGATTCCTACTGCGATGAGCGCCGAAAGTCACACCCGTCGCGAAGCCCTCCTAAAAATAATGCGCGTTGGTGGTTTGGGAGCCGCAACTGCCGGAGTAGGTTTGTGGCTTCAGAATCGAAGCCACCGGCCGGAAGAGCGCACGGCCCTGTCTTTTCGACCGAACTTTACGGTCCCGCCCGATAATAGCCTCCCCGAAATAGTTGTGGCTAAGGGCGATGAACCCGGGGCCCTGGTGCGGAGGGCCGTGGAGGAACTTGGGGGAATCCGGCGCTTTATCGCGCGCGGCGACGTGGTTGTGATCAAACCCAACGTGGCATGGGATCGCACGCCGGCGCAGGCCGCCAATACCAATCCTGATGTGGTCGCGGAAATGGTTCGGTTATGCCTCGAAGCCGGCGCGAAGAAGGTTCTTGTCACCGACGTGACTTGCAACGAGCCGCGTCGTTGCTTCGAGCGCAGCGGCATCGGGCGAGCCTCTAAGGCCGCAGGTGCCGAAGTCATTCTGCCTGAGTCTCGGAGGTTTAAAGACGTCAACCTGCGCGGCGAGGTGCTGGGCGAGTGGCCCGTCCTCGATCCGTTCCTCCAGGCCGACAAGGTTATCAACATTCCCGTTGCCAAGCACCACGACCTGACCGGTGTGACCCTGGGCATGAAGAACTGGTACGGGATTCTCGGAGGAATGCGGCAGCGTCTCCACCAGCATATTCACGAAAGCCTGGCGGACCTGGCCGACTTCATGCGGCCCACGCTGACTCTCATCGATGCTTACCGGGTGCTGGTTCGAAACGGCCCGACGGGCGGCAGCCTCAACGACGTCTTGGCAAAGAAGACCTTGGTTGCCGGGACCGATCCCGTAGCTCTGGATGCCTTTGTGGCCCAGGCTTATTGGAATCTCGATCCGCGCACGCTCAGATATCTGACGCTCGCGCAGGCGCGCGGTCTGGGCAAGGTGGATTTCGAAAGCGTGCGCACTCGCACGATCCAAGTGTGAGGCGCTCTCTCTGTTGTGATGGGAGAGGACGGTTTGAGCGTCCAGGTGAGGGAAGGCAGGAGTTCTCTGCCGCCTGCGGGAACCCCGCGGAGGGTGAAGATGACGGAACCTCAACTGGTCAGAATCCGGCGTATCTCGCAGATTGTTTTCCTCGTTTTTTTCCTGTTTCTGCTTTTCAAGACAGAATTCCGCGGTTCTCTCAAGGCCGTTGAAGGGGATATCCGTCTTCCCTATCCCGTCCAGATCTTTTTGCAGCTTGACCCGCTGGCCGCCGTCTCGAATGCCCTGGCGACTCACGCGCTATATCGCGGGCTATTGTGGAGCCTCATCATCCTGATTCCCACTCTTTTTCTCGGCCGCTTCTTCTGCGGCTGGATCTGTCCGCTGGGAACCCTGAATCACTTCTTCGGCAATCTCAAATCCGCACGCAAGCGGGGCCACGCGCTCCTCGATTCGAATCGCTACAAGCACTGGCAGACGCTCAAGTACTACATCCTGGCTGCGCTGCTGGTCTCCGCGCTCTTTGGCGGAAGCCTACTCATCGTGATGGATCCGATTCCTCTCACTGTACGCTCCCTTGCGCTTTCGATATTGCCCGGGCTCAATTATGCCTTTAATGCCTTCTTCGATGTGCTGGGCCATGCGCCGAGCGGGATCCTCCAAACCTTCAGCGGCATCCTTGAGTTCGTGTCGAAGCAAGTCCTGCTCAGTTTCAAACAGCCGTTCTTCCGCGAAGGCTTCTTCCTGGGACTGATTTTTACGGCGATTCTTATACTCAACCTGTGCATCACGCGCTTCTGGTGCCGCGCCCTGTGCCCGCTGGGCGCGCTGCTGGGACTTGTATCCCGCTGGTCCATATTGGGTCTCGAAAAGGATCCCACGAACTGCGGCGAGTGCAACCGATGCCTGCTCCATTGCCAAGGCGGCGACGATCCCATTCCGGGCGCCCGCTGGCGCAAAGCCGAATGCCACCTTTGTCTCAACTGCGTGGGCGAGTGCCCCGATGGCACACTTCATTTCAAGTTTTTCCCGGGCCGCGCAGCCACCGTTGAAGGGCCCAGCTTGACTCGGCGAAGAACGTTAACCGGCATGGCGGCCGGAGCGGCTCTGCTCCCGGCGCTCCGCAGCACGCCAGGATTCGCTTTGGGCAAAGACCCGCGACTGATTCGGCCGCCCGGCTCCCTGGACGAGAAGAATTTCCTCGCGCGCTGCATTCGTTGCAGTGAATGCATGAAGGTCTGCCCGAACAACGCCTTGCAGCCCACGCTAGCGGAAGCAGGGCTTGAAGGCCTGTGGTCGCCGGTGCTCGTGCCCCGCATCGGCTATTGCGAACCAAGCTGTGTGTTTTGCGGCCAAGTGTGCCCCACCGGTTCGATCTGGGAAATCACGCCAGCGGAAAAGGGCTGGCTCCCCGCAAGCTCTGATGCAAAGGCAAAGCCTGTCCGAATCGGGACCGCTTTCTATGATCGCGGCCGTTGCCTACCCTGGGTATCCGCCACGGAGTGCATCGTCTGCCAGGAGTGGTGTCCCACTACGCCCAAGGCCATTTACCTGCGCCCTGCCGAAGTTTTTGACTCCGCCGGGAATGCCAAGCAGGTGCGCCAGCCTTATGTGGACCCCGAGCGCTGCGTAGGGTGCGGAGCCTGTGAGTTCGCCTGCCCGATCAAAGACCAACCGGCCATCCACGTAACCAGCATCGGGGAGACACGGTCAAAGACAAATCAGATCCTGCTGCGGCCTGTCGGCAAAGGAGGATAGGAGCGGTTGCGATCCCGTTATCTTTAAATGGATAAGGAAAGGGTTGAGAGTCGAAAATGAGAACACTATCGATTAAGAAAGCGCTGCTTCACAGGGAAAGCATCGGGAAGGGCTTATTCTCTGTCTTCCTGGTTGTTTATATGTGTTGGGGCGCCGGTTGCCAGTCAAGAACCCCTTCTGTTTCCACGGGACCTTTTCCACGAACCGACGAGGTTTCCGGCTGGGCAATGGTCGGCGAGACTCGCACATTTACTGCCGATAATCTCTATGAGTACATCGACGGAGCCGCAGACAAATTTACCCAGGCTGGGCTGGAGCAAGCGCAAACCACCGACTATCGTTTTCAGAACACTGTGGAGGCGACGGCGGATATCTACACCATGAAGACTCCCGAAGCCGCGCGGCGGATTTTCGAGGAAGAGTCGTCACCAGGCAGTCAGGCGCTCCAGTTGGGTGACCGGGCCGAGCTTTCCAAGGGCATCCTGCTCTTTACCCATGGACGTTTTTACGTGAAGGTGGTGGCATTCGAAAACTCTCCGGGAATCGCCGGGGGCCTTGAGACATTGGGCCGTGCGATCGAGGCAAAAC
>JAKAWN010000438.1 GCA_021827245.1 Acidobacteriota bacterium
GATCGTGGACAAGGGCCACGTCGTCGTCTGTGGCCGGACCAGGTTCAACGACGTCTCGGGGCTCAATCACACCTTCCGTGAGAAGCTTCTCCTTGATCAGGCGGTACTTGGAAGATGGGAAAACATGGTTTCCCAGATTCAGGTCGTATTGATCCGAATAAACAAGCTTCATGAGAAACAGCTTTTCTATTCCACGGTCACGGACTTGGCCAGGTTTCTGGGTTGGTCGACGTCACATCCGCGCAGCACGCCAATGTGATAAGCAAGCAGTTGTAGCGGCACGACTTCAAGGATCGCGGAGAGCCACTCGTTGTTTTGGGGAAGCGTAATCACGTGGTCCGCCATATCGTGGACTTCCCGATCCCCTTCTGTAACCAGAGCGACGATCACAGCTCCGCGGGCTTTTGCTTCCTTGATGTTTGAAATCGTCCGCTCATATCGGAGCTTAGAATCGGCGGATTTGCTGTCGCAAGTAGCCATCACGACGACGGGCAAACCGTCGGTGATCAGGGCGATGGGGCCATGTTTCAATTCACCCGCCGGGTAGGCTTCAGCGTGGATGTAAGAGACCTTCTTCATCTTGAGCGCGCCTTCGAGCGCAACAGGGAAGTGGACGCCCCTGCCGAGAAACAGAAAGTCTGACGCACGATCGAAGTGCCTGGCCAGTTCCTCATATTCCTCGTCTTTCTGCAGGACGGATTCGAGCTGGCGTGGCAGCATCGTCAGGGCGCTGAGGAGTTCCCTGGATTCGGTTGGAGGAACCAGGCCGCGAAGCTGGCCCAGGTAAACGGCAAAAAGATAAAGTCCCGTGAGCTGCGAAGAAAAGGTCTTGGTTGCCCCCACACCGATTTCAGGGCCTGCGTGCGTGTAGATGGTTCCATTGGCTTCCCGGGGCACCATGCTGCCAAGCACGTTGCAGATCGCCAGGGTCTTGGAGCCTTTGGCCTGGGCCTCACGCTGTGCGGCAACCGTGTCTGCCGTTTCGCCGGACTGCGTGATCAGCACGGTGAGCGTGCGGGAGTCAACCAGCGGGTCGCGGTAGCGGAACTCGGAAGCGTAGTCTACTTCCGTTGGCACACGTGCCAGGCGCTCAAACATGATCTTTCCCGCCAGGCCGGCGTGGCGTGAGGTGCCGGCCGCGACGATCTTGATTTCCCGGAATGCGCAGAATTCATCCTCAGTGATTTCCATTTCGTCCAGGAAGATCTGGCCCGTCTCAGGAGAAACGCGACCGAGTGCGGTGTCGCGGACGGCGCGTGGCTGCTCGTAAATTTCTTTCAGGGTGAAGTGCTTGAAACCGCCTTTTTCCGCCAGGATAGGGTCCCAACTGATGTGATGGACCCTGCGAGTGACGGGCTCGCCCTGGAAGTCCATCAGCTTCACCCCGTTGGGTGTCAGGACTGCGATGTCGCCGTCAGCCAGAAAGAAGAGATCGCGCGTGTGGTACAGGATCGCCGGTACGTCGCTTGCCACAAGATATTCGTTTTTTCCGAGCCCGATCACGGCAGGCGGACCCTGTCGCACCGCTACAATCTTGTTCAAGTCCCTTGTGGACATGATGGCGAGAGCGAACACACCAGAAAGCCGCTGGACGGCGGCGCGTACTGCCTCGTCCAGCGTGACCTGGCCCGAAAGTGATGCCGGCTTGTCCAGGTATTTTTCAATCAGGTGCGCGATCACCTCGGTGTCGGTTTCAGTGGTGAATACATGCCCCTCTTCCGTCAGTTCTTGTTTCAACTCCAGGTAGTTTTCAATGATGCCATTATGGACAACAACAACCGTGCCGTGGCAGTCGCGATGGGGGTGAGCATTTTCCTCAGTGGGCGCTCCGTGTGTCGCCCAGCGTGTGTGGCCAATGCCGTAAGTGCCGTCGAGAGGATTGAGCCGGATGACTTCTTCCAGATTGCGCAGTTTCCCCGTGGCGCGGCGAATGGCCAGAGTGCTGTCCTTGATGACAGCCAGGCCGGCTGAGTCATACCCGCGGTACTGGAGGCGCTGAAGGCCCTCGAGCAGAACAGGGACTACTCGCTTATTGCCGATGTAACCGACGATTCCCGACATGGATTGAGGTTCCCGGCCGAGCGGACTTGCCTGAAGAGAACCTTGGCCCGCTGCAAGCCGCACCCGAGGTGCTCACTCTAAGCATGCATTATACCAGAAGCACCGCATCATGATCTTGGCCGCCTGGCCAGGCCATAGCCACCCGAGCGGGGTCACCGCGATTGCTGGACGTAAACCTCGCCGGTGTTGAGACTGGGTTTTTGATTGAAATAGCCGTAAGTCATGCCTTTGCCGGAGGCGATGTATTCCTTCAGCTTAGCCGACATGCGCTTGCAGATATCCGGGTGCTGATCAGCGACATCGGTCAGTTCTTCGGGATCATTCTGCAGGCTGTAAAGCTGTGGCTTGTAGACCGTAGGCGTTGCTCCCGGCCTGACGCTGAACTTATTCTGGCGCGCTTCAGGCTTCCAGATTTCGCTGTAGCTCCATTCCTGGTCGCGTATGGCGCCAACCCAGCCGTAGGTCTGAACCACGTGGTCGCGAAGCAACCTCGTTGTTCCGGTTACCAGGTCCCAGGCGTTCTGTCCGGTGACGCGCCTCGGCGGCTTTAAATCCAGCAAGTGGAGGACGGTGGGCATGATATCGGGGATCTGCACCAAGCCCGTGACCTGCTTTCCCGCATGTTGCTGGTCCGGCGTGCGAATCATGAAGGGAACATGCGTCACCTGGCCGCGCATCTTGTCCGGTCCTTTGAGGAATTGGCCGTGCTCACCCAGCATGGCGCCGTGGTCCGACATGAAGACAACAACCGAATTTTCGAACAATCCGTACTGCTTGATGGTGTCCAGCAGAGCGCCGATCCAGTAATCCACACAACTGACTTCGCCGGCGTAGTTGGCTCGAAAGCGGTTCTTGATTTCGTCCGAGAGCGGAATGGTGGCGTACGGCGGTTCGACAAAGCTGGGCGTGTAGGGGCCGTCCCAGTACTTTTGCAGAAAGCGCTCCGGCGGGTCCCAGGGTTCGTGCGAATCAAACATCTCGACGTGAAGATAGAAGGGACGCTGGTTGAAGTTGTCTTTCAGCCAGCGAATGGCTTGCCGCGCCACAATCTCTGAAAGCGATTCGCCGTCCTGCTTCCAGAGATCACGGTTGGCCTTGTACTGGCTCAGGAACCCGTGAAGACTGGGCATGCGGGCGAGATAGCTGCTTGAAACCATGTCGCTGACATCGGGCAGTTTGTGGGGCACGGTGCCGTAGTAGTCAAACTCCTGGCCGCGAACCCACCGGTAGGTGTGAAAGCCACGGTGGAAGTTTTTTCCCGGGCGCATTTGGTGTGGCAGGTCGCTGATCAGTGTGGTGATGTAATCCGCCTCGAGAAGGGTTTCACTCAGTGTCTGATCCTCGTTGTAAAGCGGATGCCAGCCCGGCAATTGAACCGGCTCATGCTGGCGAAAGTAATAGCAGGGAATCACCCGCCGGCCTGTGTAAAGTGTGCGGCGGATGACGATGGTAGGCATCCCTTCCGGGTAGGCATCTCGGAACACGACACATTCTTTGGCGAATCGGTCCAGGTTGGGCGTCTCAAGGTTTTCAAGCCACTTCCCCCCATAACACGCAAGATTGTCGTGGCGGAAGGTGTCGCTGACAATCACGATCAGGTTGAGATTGTTGCCGTGCTGCTTCGGCGGCCGCTCCCAGATCGATCCGCACTCTTCGGTGCAGGGATTTTCCGCTGCCTGCGCCGGCGTCAGCCCGGCCCCCATGCCGGCCGCAGCCACGGCGGCCGTGGCCGTCTTTTTCAAAAAGTTGCGTCTTGATGAGCTCTGGGTTTTCATTTTGCCTCCGCATCGTGCCGAGATTCGGTTCAGATCTTTGTGAACGACCGCCAATCGCCCGGCAGCCTATTGAGACGCCTTGTAACGTGGCCGAAAGCCTCCGCGTCGCAGGGCAACCGTGGGGTGGTGCCCGCATTCCCACACACTGCGCTGCGGAACGTGAGCCGGAATGGGAATCATCAACGGTGGATTTGGTGCCTGGTTGAAATCGAAACAATCCGCCACGCTCGGGACCTCCATTAAACCCTTGGGCTCATGTCCGTTCAGGTTCTATGACCGGGAAGCGTTGATCCGAATATATTCGTGCGTAAAGTCGCATGTCCACATCCACACATCGGCTTTGCCCTGATGCAGATCAATGCGAATCGTCAGTTCGGTCTTATCGAGTTCCTTTTTCGCAGCTTCTTCGTCGAAGCCCGCATGGACGCCGCGACGGCAAAGATAGAGACCATTCACGCGCACATCCACTTTGGTTGCATCGATGGCCGCGCCGGAATAGCCTGCGGCACAGACGATGCGGCCCCAGTTGGGATCACTGCCGCACAGTGCCGTCTTGACCAGCGGCGAATTGGCCACTGCGCGCGCCACAAGTTCGGCGTCAGAAGCGCTGCGCGCGCCGCGCACTTCAATCCGCGCGATCTTCGAAGCGCCTTCGCCATCTTTGACGATCATTTTGGCGAGCGTTTGGCATAGTTCAATCAGCCCCTGCTGGAACTTGTTGCCAGCGGGCGTTCCGGGCTGGATGGAAACTCGGGACAGGCCGCTTGCCAGGGCGATTACGCTGTCGTTAGTGGAAGTGTCCCCATCCACCGTGATTCGGTTGAAGGAGGCGTCTACAGCCGCGCGAAGCATTTTCTGGAGCGTGGCCGGTGCAACGGCGGCATCTGTCGTGATGTAGGCCAGCATGGTGGCCATGTGCGGGTGAATCATGCCGGCGCCCTTGGCAATACTGGCGAGGGTGACGATTTTGGCCCCCATCTTCGACTGCAAAACGACGGACTTGGGAAAACTGTCCGTCGTCATGATGGCTCGTGCGGCGTCGAAAGCGTTTTCGACGGAGAGGTTTTCTTTCAAGGTCGGAAGCTGATTCAGAATCAGGTTTATATCGAGCGGAGTTCCGATCACGCCCGTGGATGAGACAAAAACCTCGTGCGGTTTCAGGTCCAGAATATCGGCGACTGCCTTTGCAGTTTGCTCAGCCACATTCAGGCCCGCCTGGCCCGTGCAGGCGTTGGCGTTGCCCGCATTGGCAATGATGGCCCGCGCGCGCCCGCCATTCTTTTTCAAGTTTTGACGGCACAAAAGCACAGGCGCGGCTGCGGCCCGGTTCGTGGTAAACACGCCGGCGGCGCTCGACCCGGGCACATCGCAAACGATCAGGGCCAAGTCCAGCGCGTCTTTGGCCTTTTTGATTCCAGCCGTGGCGGCTGAGGCTCGAAATCCCTTGGGGGTGCCAATGCTTCCTTCGACCGCATTCCAATTAGGCATCTCCTGCTCTTCTCCTTTTCCTTAATAGAACCTCACCGGTTTGTCACGTATTCGACAGTTGTGCCATCCCACGGTGACGTAGACGAGCGCGTGGCTGACATGTACGCAGCGAATAGCTCACAGCATTTCCCCGACACCGCCGTCGCGAAGGTTCTTCGTGAAGGCTATCCTGAACATGCCTAATTTCCAAGGGAGTTCCCCCGGCTCTGCCGGGGTGGCAGTAGAAGTTTGACATTTGCAGGAGTCCATCGCGGAAACTCCTAAACGTGAGCCGCTGAAGCACACGCAAAGGAGATCCACGATGG
>JAKAWN010000439.1 GCA_021827245.1 Acidobacteriota bacterium
CGATCTGATCCGGTTCGAAAGCTCGGCCGCAATGATCGCATGATCGGGCCAGCCTGCCTGGCTATCGAGTATCACATCCGGCCCGTGGCGCTAAGCCGCGTCATCGCTTCTGCTCTGTGCTATGACTATGAGGGTGACGAAGGCGCGCAAATGATTCAGACCCTCATTCGAGAGCAGGGTTTGGCAGACGTTCTGAGAGAGGTGAGCGGCCTTGAGCCTTCTCATGAACTGGTACCTATGATCCGGAATGCGTACCAAGAATTGGAAAGAAGAGATAAGCGCGAATAAAAGCTTGCTGCCCGCCGCCCGGCCCAACACAGTTCCAGCCTACAATCATCTCCTAGTGGGTCGCACGGGGGTTCAACAATCTGCGAGCAGCCCGGCCAAGTCGAAAAGGCCAGGCAGCGCGAATCCACAGGTTCTTAAACGGAGGAATAAATAATGCTGCCGCGCATTGGAGAGGCAAGACAGCCGCTGCACAAGAGGGTTGTGGAAATCCTGTCAGAGAGAATCTTTTCCGGAGAGTTCTCTGTGAACTCATACCTTCCCCCCGAATGGGATCTGGCTCAGAGCCTGGGTGTCAGCCGGACGGTCATCCGGGAGGCGATCAAGCTGATGGAAAGCAGGGGGCTTGTCCGAATTGAAAGGGGCGTCGGAACGGCTGTTGCGGAGGCCGAGCATGATCGAGTTTCGGACTCTCTCAAAGTCCTTTTGCGGCGCAAAGGCCATATGGTCAAACACCTCATCGAGGTCCGCGTGTTGCTGGAGGTCGGGATGGTCGGTCTGGCTGCACGGCGGCGCACCGACGAAAATCTGGCCGCGATGAAGAGGTACCTTGAAATCATGCGCGAAAAACCTGGGGAGCCCGAAGGATACGTTGACGCTGATGTGGAATTCCATGCTGAAATTGCTCGTGCCACGCAGAATCCTGCACTGTTACTCCTGCTTGCGCCCTTGTCTGACATGCTTCGTGAAAGCAGGATCGCAACTTTTTCCGGGTCTCGGATGGTACGCCTGAGAACCAGACAACACGAAGAGATTTGCCGGATGATCGAACTGCAGGATGAGGAAGGGGCCAGAACTGCCATGAGCCGGCACTTGGGCGATACGGCCAAAGATCTGGCCAGGCACTTGAGCAAGCAAAAGCTCATGTAAGCGAGCGATATCCGTCCCGCGGGAGTTTGCGAAGTAAGGTTGCCGGAGAATTCACCAGGTCTGCGCGCCGTGCAAATCCTGGACTTTCATCCGATGATCAAAACCTTGCTCTTCCTAAGCGTAGATAACAGGACGAAGCAGGTGTCTCACGCCACCTCTTTGGTCAGCTGTCGCCAGGCTGTTCAGGCGCGTACGGACCCCTCTGGAGTGGATCCTATTTCGTCTTCCAGCTATTCTGCGAAATGCTTATACTATCACCCCGTGGGACCTTCAACAGCCAGCGCCACGGCCGTTCAAATCCTTCCTGAGATAGCCTCCTACGAGGTCGCTAGAAGCGAACCGTCCCCAACAGGAATCTCGCATACGAGAAAATAAATGTGAGTGCAGACTCACAAGTCCATGATAACATGCGAGCATGTCCTCACGTTTAGCCACGGCCCCGCGTCGCATGCCCCAGCAACAGAGGGGCCAGCGGCGTGTAGCCAGCCTGCTGCGCGCCGCCGCGTCCGTTATCGCTGAGGTGGGATACGCGCCAGCAACAATGTCGGCCATCGCTGAACGGTCGAATTCCTCGATTGGCTCGTTGTACCAATTCTTCCCAAACAAAGAATCGGTGGCCGAGGCACTGCGGGCTCGATACGTTAAGGACCTCGAGCGGCTATGGAAGTCGCTCGCCGCGGAGGCTGGAAGTCTGACGGTTGAGGAGCTTGTATCCCGCCTCATACATTCGCAGGTCGAGTTCGCGAAGGGGCATGCAGCTTTCCTTGCCCTCTTCGAAGCACCGCCGACAGTGAACAGCCCGCAACGGCGGGAGATCATCCGTGGCCGGATCGCTCGGGTCATTCTAAAGCGCAATCCCGGCCTGCCGAGAAGCGAGGCCCTGCGAACTGCAGCAGTGATGCAGCAGATCGTGAGAGGCCTGCTTACGCTCTATGCGCGGGCTGACGGGGCAGGAAGAGGCGCGATTCTTGGCGAGTTCGAAGATCTCTTAACGGGATACTTGGCTCCCAAGCTGGGAGGCCAGAAACAAGAGTAGAGAAGGAAGGATCAGGAGAAGCTTAGAAGGAAGTCAGGCGAATCAATCGGCAAGCCCTCCCGAGATTTGCCTTGGGCTCGCGCCAGCCTAAGCCACCGAGAAATCCATGAAGGGAAAGGTCCGGTCATGAGCGAACTCATTCTGGCTCCCCGGCGGACCGCCGTCGTTGTCAATGATATTCAAAAAGGCATTGCAGGCGTCCCGGGCGCTCCCCATTCCGCATCGAGCGTCGTGGCTAACTGCGCGCGGCTCGTCGCCGCCCGGGAGTCTGGAACTCGGCCAGTTCTTGTTCATGTAGGCGGCTCCCAGGACGGCCGTGAACGTTTAAGTCCAGCCGTTGACCAATCAGCGCAGGGTCCCGCGACACTGCCGCCCGGCTGGAGCGACTTCGTTCCGGATCTCGGCAGCCATCCGCGTGACATTGTGATTCTGAAGCGCCAATGGGGCGACTTCTACGGCACCCACCTCGACTTGCAACTGCGCCGGCGAGGGCTTACGACGATCGTCCTATGTGGCATCGCAACGGAGTTTGGGGGAGGGGAGCACGGCCTGCGATGCCTATGAGCGCGGGTACGAGCAAGTCCTTGTCGAGGACGCAATGACGGGGCTCGGGGCAGAGAGACAAGCGAATTCTGTGAAACGCATTTTTCCACGCATCGGGCTCATGCGGCTTACAGAGGAAGTCATCAAGGCTCTGGGGGCAAAAGCCTGACTCCTAGCGCCGGCGTACAGTTATGCGAATGGATTGGCGAAGGCTCATGGCCGCGTGGGGACGGAACAACCGGATAGGTCACGGTCGCGGAAGAGGCGTGCCTTGCGCGGCCGGCGGAGCCAGGTTGCAAGAGAGCGTCTAAAGGATGAACGGTCATTGTGGGAGGAAACGATGAAAACAAGCAAGTGGGTAGTGGCTGCTCTGGCCACACTCGCCGCGGCTTTCTACACCGGATGCGGGCGTCGAACAGCCGCCGCGCCGCCGCACCACTCCCCTGCGCCGGTTGTTGAAGTTGCGCCGGTTGTCCAGAGGAATGTGCCGATTTACGGCAGTTGGATGGGAACGCTTGAGGGCTATGTAAACGCCAAGATCTCGCCGCAAGTTAGCGGTTACCTGATCCGGCAGGACTACCATGAAGGCGACCTGGTACGGAAGGGCCGGGTGCTGTTTGAGATTGATCCTCGCCCCTTTCAGGCGGTGCTCGACGAAGCCAAAGGTCAGCTCGCGCAGGCAGAGGCTCAGCTCGGCAAAGCCACGCTCGACGTGAACCGCGATATTCCCGAAGCCAAAGTTCACGCGATTCCCCAAATGCAACTTGAAGACGACAGGCAGACCAAGTTGCAGGCCGAAGCCTCCGTTGAAACAGACAAGGCGGCTGTCGAGCAGGCGCAACTGAACCTGGGCTACACCAAGGTGCGTTCGCTCATCAGCGGGATCGCCGGCGTTGCACAAGTTCAGGTGGGTAACCTGGTCACACCCTCAAGCGTGCTCACGAGCGTCTCCCAGGTGAATCCGATCAAGGCATACTTCCAGATTAGTGGCGTCGAGTGGCTGCGGATGACCGGCGAGGTCAGCTCCGGCGGCGTGAATTTGCTTTCCGGCATGAAGGCCGTTCCGCTCCAGCTCATTCTGGCGAACGGCAAGACTTACGGCTATCCGGGGCGAATCCTTTTTGCCGACCGGGCGATGGATCTCCAAACGGGAACCATTGGGATTGTGGGCGCCTTTCCGAATCCCCGGCGCATTCTCCGCCCGGAGGAGCCGGCAACCGTCCGCGCCCTCACTGAAGTTTTGCACAATGCGCTCCTTGTTCCCCAGGCTGCGGTCATACAACTGCAGGGCAGCTATCAAGTGGCCGTGGTCGGAGCCGGCAACCACATCAGCATCCGCAGCGTTCAGGTGGGACCGCAAGTCGGACCCCTATGGGTCGTCACACATGGACTCGGGCCGCATGAGCGCGTGGTGGTGGTGGGCGCTGAGAAGGTGCGGACGGGGATGGTCGTCAATCCGGAGCCCTACACGCCATCCGCGAAGGAGAATTAACTCGTGTCAAAATTCTTCATCAACCGCCCCATCGTCGCCATCGTCATTGCAATCCTGACGGTTATCCTGGGCATCATTACTGTCATACGTCTTCCGGTAGCCCAATACCCTGATATCACACCTCCCGAAACCCAGATTCGAGCTACCTTCGTCGGCGCCGACGCCAAAACCCTCGCTGAATCGGTGGCTACGCCCATTGAAGAGCAAATGAGCGGCGTGGACAACATGAACTACATGTGGTCCGTCAACGCCACCGCCAACGGCCAGACCACCATGGTCGTGGACTTTGCCGTCGGGACCAACTCGGACACCGACCTAATGCTTACTCAAGAGCGCGAGATCGAAGCTGCGCCTGAATTGCCCGCCCAAGTGGCGCAATACGGCGTGACGATCCAGAAATCCACGCACAATCCGCTGATGCTTGTTGCCCTCTATTCCCCGCATGGCACCCACAACGCGCAGTTTTTGGCCAATTACGCTTACATCAACCTCGTTGATCCAATTACGCGCGTGCCGGGGGTGGCCAACGTGCTGATTTTTGGGGCAGGCCAATACGCGATGAGAATTTGGCTGGATCCGGCCAAGCTGGCTCGGCTGGGAATCACGGTTTCGGATGTGATCAGCGCTGTCGAGTCGCAAAACACGGTAAACCCGGCCGGGCAGATCGGCAGCCAGCCGGTGCCCCCCGGCCAGCAATATACGTATCCCGTGCTGGCCCAGGGACGCCTGGTGACCACGCAGCAGTTTGGCAACATCATCGTGCGCGAAGAGCCCAATGGCGGCGTCGTGCGGCTCAAGGATGTGGCGAAGATTGAGCTGGGAACGCAGTTTTACACGCTGACGGGCCGGCTGAACGGCAAGCCGAGCGCGATCATCGCCGTGTTCCCGTTGCCCGGCGCGAATGCTATCAAAACGGCGAACGCCGTCAAGGCGTTGATGGCCCGATGGAAGCCGCACTTTCCTCAGGACATGAAATACGTGGTATCGCTCGACACGACGCGCGCCGTGACCGAGGGTATCAGGGAAATCGTCTTGACGCTTTTGATCGCCATCGTCCTGGTGATTTTGGTAGTCTTTGTTTTCCTGCAAGGCTGGCGGGCCACGCTGATTCCGCTATTGGCTGTGCCGGTGTCGTTGGTTGGCACATTCATCTTGTTTCCCGTGTTTGGCTATTCCATCAACACTCTGACCATGTTCGGCCTGGTGCTGGCCATCGGCCTGGTGGTGGATGACGCGATTGTGGTGGTCGAAGTCGTCGAGCGCCACATTGAAGAAGGCCTGGCGCCGAAGGAGGCCGCGCTCAAAGGCATGGAGGAGATTTCGGGGCCGGTCATCGGCATTGCGCTCGTTCTTTCCTCCGTTTTTGTTCCCACAGCATTCATCCC
>JAKAWN010000440.1 GCA_021827245.1 Acidobacteriota bacterium
GGGCCTGTAGCTCAGGTGGCTAGAGCGCACCCCTGATAAGGGTGAGGTCGGTAGTTCAACTCTACCCAGGCCCACCAGCACAAGCAGCTAAGTCATTCGAAATGAATATCCTGCGCAGTCTGACCACCCCGCTTTGAGTGCCGCGTAAAAAGGGTGAGGAGGCGGCTACAAATTAGATTCTTATTCGGTATGGAGAACCTCGGGAGCAAATCTCGCAGTATGGCAAACAAGAAATCAGATTAGCCCACGACCCTGCTATCGGAGGTATTATCCTTGGCGAAGTATTCTTTCTTCAAGAGGAGCAGTGGATTCCAGTCCCTAATGACTTTAGCAGGAACATCGTCCAGGGGCTACAAACCGGGATTTCCATTATGACTTCGCGGTCAACCGGCAACATATACCCCTAACCGCTTCTAAATCCAATGACCGGTCAGACCTTACGATTCCACGAAGTCTGGCCGCGGACCTGAGGCGCGGATTTCGTCGGGGGCGTTACTGTACTCTTCAAAATTCTCTGCGAACCTCATAGCCAGTTCCCGAGCCTTGGCATCGTAGCTACAACCGTTCTTCCACAAGTTGCGTGGTTTGAGGGCTTCTGAAGGGACTCCCGGCACCTCGCTGGGGATGTGAACCCCGAAAACCGGATCCTGCTCGAACTTCGCCTTAGCCAGTTGCCCGCTCAGCACCGCGCGAATCATCGCACGCGTATAGGCGATCTTGATCCTCTTTCCGACCCCGTATGGGCCACCCGTCCAACCCGTGTTCACCAGCCAGCAGTCAGCCCGGTGTTTGAGGATTCGCTCCCCCAACATTTCCGCGTAGACCATCGGGTGAAGAGTCATGAAGGGTGCGCCGAAGCACGCGCTGAAGGTCGCCTCCGGTTCGTTCCCCACACCCTTTTCTGTCCCCGCCACTTTGGCAGTGTAACCGGAGAGATAATGGTACATGGCCTGTGCGGGCGTCAGCTTGCTGATGGGCGGCATCACGCCGAAAGCGTCGCAGGTCAGCATAATTATGTTCTTGGGATGATCGCCGACTCTGCTCGGCGCAAAGCCGTCGAGATGAGAAATCGGATAGGCGGCACGGGTATTCTCGGTCAGCGAATCGTCGTCGAGGTTAACCATCCGGGTCTCAGTGTCGAGCGTGACATTTTCCAGGACAGTCCCGAAACGACGCGTGCAGGCATGGATCTCCGGCTCGGCTTCCGCCGACAGCCGAATGACCTTGGCATAGCAGCCGCCCTCCAGGTTGAAGACGCCACGATCACTCCAACCGTGCTCATCATCGCCGATCAACTGGCGCTCCGGGTCCGCCGAGAGCGTGGTCTTGCCCGTTCCCGAAAGGCCGAAGAAGATCGCAACATCACCGCCTGCCCCGACATTGGCTGAACAGTGCATGGAAAGGACATTGACCTGAGGCATCAGGTAGTTCATCACCGAAAACATCGTCTTCTTGATCTCTCCGGCGTAGCTTGTTCCACCGATGATTGCAAGGCGTCGGCCAAGGTTGAGTATGATGAACGCCTCGGAGTTCGTCCCGTCCAGTCTGGGAACGGCATGGAACTGAGGCACATCGATCACTGTGAACTCGGGCACATGGTCGACAGATCTTCCCTTTTCCGGACGAAGGAACATCGAGCGCGCAAACACGCTGTGCCATGCCGTGCCGGTGATGACGCGAATGGGCACTCGGTATTGGGGGTCGGCGCCCGCGAAGCAATCCTGAATGTAGAGGTCCTTCATCTGCAAGTAGGCAAGCAAGCGGTGATAAAGGGCATCGAACTTTGCAGGGTCAAAAGGTCGGTTTACTTTTCCCCACCAGATCTGATGCGCGCTGCTTTGCTCACGGACGATGAATTTGTCATTGGGCGAGCGCCCCGTGTGGTGGCCTGTGGTGACGGCCAGCGGTCCCTCGTGGCAAAGCAGGCCCTCGCGCCGCCGTACGACGTGTTCGTAAAGGGCTGCGGTGGGAAGATTCCAGAAGACATCGTTGACGTTATGAATACCGTGTTGCTCTAAGCCGTATTGGCTGGAACGGGCTCCAACTTCTTGCATACTATCTCCCTGAATTGCGCCCGCCCCCGGAGCAATATTGATTTACTTCCATAAAATCTGTTCATGCCAATCCAATATACCCGTCACCGCATCCCACGGCAATAGCCATTCGGGTTTTCAGCATTCGGAACCTCCAGCGCCCAAGGAAGGGGCCTGTTTGGGCACTTCTGAGAATGCCAAAGCCGGAATCGATTTCTGGTTCGACCATGCTTTCGACACTTTTCCTGCCCCTGTTTTTTTCGTGGCGGAAATCTGCTCCGCTCGGCGGCTCGCCTACTCCGTAGGCAGTGGAAGGCGAAGCCGAGGAACTGACTGTGTCCTGACAGGCTGAACTCTTTATCTTTGGATGTGCGGCGGCGCACAGATTCTACTAAAGGCCGAGGCAGGAGCCTCGCGGCTCAGGCTCGGGTCCTGGATCTGCATTTGCAGTCAGTTGCGTGCGCCAGACCCATTATTGTCTTTGACAGCCCGTTCGGTCACCCAGTCGGTCCACAACGCGGTCTGGCCGCTTGAGAGCAACGGCTTGCCGTTCAGAACGGCCGCAACAAAGTTTTCAATGCAGGGAAAATGGAGGTTCTCATGGGCAGGCAGCTCATCGCGGCCCTGGGGAGAAACAAGCGTGGGACCGCTCAGCGGGCTCAGGTCCAGCTCGCCGCTGGTTCCGATGATGCGAAACTCGTCACGCTCCACGCGCGAGTGCCAGCGCACGTCAACGATCGCGCGCACGTTGTTGAGGTACTCGATCAGGACGGTGGCCGAATCTTCCACCGGGGTTTTGTTCACGGCGTTCGACAGTTGCGCCCGAACGCGCGAAGGCTCTCCGAAAATGAAATTGAGCAGATCGATTCGGTGCGAGGCAATGTCATAAAGCGGGCCGCCGCCGGCCTTGTCGGGATCAAGCAGCCAGGCGCGGAATCCGTTCTCCGCCGTGAACCAACTGTGGTGGGAGGCATAGGCCAGCACCGGCTGCCCGATCACGCCCTCGCGTATCAGCGCTATTGCCCGATGCACCTTGGGATACATCCGCCGGTAGTAGGCGACTCCAAGCGTGCGGTTGGCGGCACGGGCCGTATTCACCATCATTTCAGCCTCGGTGTAGTTCATCGCCATGGGCTTTTCGCACAGCACGTGGCGGCCTTCATGAAGTGAAATCATGGTCTGCGGTGCATGCAGAAACACCGGTGAGCCCACGTAGACGGCGTCGGGCCCGGTCTTCGCAATCGCCTCGCGAAGGCCCGCGAATCCCGGCACGCCATAAGGCTCGGCTTTCGCCGGTTCGCGCGTCACGATCCCAACCAGCTTGCTGCGTTCCTCTTCCAGGATTGCCGGAAGCACCCGCCGGGTGGTAATGTCTCCAATTCCGATCACAAGCCATCTGATCATGCCGCTATTCTACGCCACATGATTAGAATTGGCGAAAGGTCCGAAGTCAATCGGAGCAGTTAGCGCCCGCATCGCAGGTCTTTCGATGTGTGCGAACCGTCGCACGTGCCGAAGGAGCCGCGGAGTCGCGACAGAAGTTGACCCATGGCGGAATCCAGCCCCTGCGCCTTGCGAGAGCCGCGGAGTCGCGACAGAAGTTAACCCATGGCGGAATCCAGCCCCTGCGCCTTGCGAGAGCCGCGGAGCGGCGACAGACTTTAGCCCCTGGCTTGCGCCAGGGGAAAGGAGAGCAAGAGCAAGGTCGAGCCCCGGAGGGGCGAAAGAAACCGCTCCTTCCCTCCTTCGCGGTCCTACCGGGCTTGCGCGGTTCGTTCAGCCACGTCTACCGGCCCGCGAATTCCCGAGACCGGTATGGCCATGGCGTAACCGAAAATGTTGGTGACGTAAAGCGTTCCCCCCACAATCACGGGTGACGAAGGGCCAAACGCTCCGCCGACATGTTTGTTGCCGATCAGGGCGCCATCTGAAAGTCTGATGGCGGCGATATCGCCGGACTTGTAAGGCACGTAAACGACACCGTTCGCGACCGCGCCGCCCGCGCGGATCTGTGCTCCCAGGTGAACCTTCCAGATCTCCTGGCCGTTCTTCAAGTCGAAGGCGTAATAGTTGCCGGTAACGGGACTGCCTTCAAAGACTTTGCCCTCTGCGATCATCGGCGTCGCGGTCTTCATTGCCGGCGGCACCGACCCTGCATCAAACCCGTGCTGCCAGATAATCTTTCCGCTATCGGCGTCGATCGCCAGCAGAACGTTCGCAACTGGTTTCTGCGGGTTGCCGGTCTGGACGGTCGCCTCTTGCACCACTAGACCGTCGGCGTAGGCAGGGGTGCAGTCGCCCATCCCGGTTGCTACGAGCTTGGGCAGCGTCATTTTCCAGGCCACCTTCCCGGTTTTCTTGTCGAGCGCGTAGAAAAAGTTCGGGTGGGTGCCACCGACAAACAGATATTTGCCGTCCAGCACGGGCGATGACATGCTGACGAATGACACGATGTCGGAAATCCACGCGGGCTCGCCGGTGGCAGCATTCAGCTTGTAAACGTGGCCGTCGCCCGTACCGATATAGAGAAAGCCGTTTTCGTATGCGGCGGTTGGCATGGCCTCGCCCGGAAAATGGTAGACCCAGATCTGCTTGCCGGTTTGCGCGTCGAGAGCGTACATCGAGTTAAGCCCCGGCCCGCGCGTTGGCCGCATTCCCTCGACGTAGCGCATCGTGTTGGCATAGTTGAAATAGGCGCTGCCGGTTGAAACGTAGACGCGGCCACCCGCAACCAGCGGATTGCTCATCGTCATGTTCCAGCCGTAATGCGCCCAGATCAGCTTGCCCGTCCCGGCGTTCAGCGCGTAGGTATAGCCATTGTCGCTGCCCACGTAAGCGATGCCTTTGACCACCGAGACGCCCACCGGCATTCCAACTCCGTAAGCTGTGGTGATGATGTTGTTGTCAATCGGTGGGCCATCCAGCGGGATGGCGCCCGCGCCCGCAAATTGCCAGCTTACGCCCTTGCGCAAACTCTCAGGAGCGTGCGCCGGCAGCGCAAAGACCGCGTTCCGTCCTCGGTTCGAGGCATAGGTTGTCCACGTTTGGGGGTAGTCGCGGACCAGGCTGGCAGCAGGTAGATTTTGCGGCAGGTACTGGGAAGGGAATTCCGCCGCGATGGCCTTCTTGCCGGGACCGCTGCTCTGCGCCGCATTGGTTAGCGGGTGCGCCAGCCAAACCACGGCAAGCAGAAACAGAGCAGTGACAATCAAGAATGGGGTCCAGCCAAAGCGGCCTTTGCCCCTGTAATCTCTTCCATCAAACTTTCTAAACATAGCATCTCCGATCTTTATGAATTTTGGTCGACCACTCCGCCTGCATGAGCAGGCTCGAACTCCCTGCCGCCACCGCAGCAGAGATTCACTGCGGCTTTAAAACGGCGCGGATTTTCGGGGTAACGGAATTGGAAAGCGAATTAAAGATCAGAGTCGCAGAACTGGTGAACGGGGCGGGGAAGTGTCGGGTGGAGAAAAGACGTTCAAGTATGTTGCCGCCGGTGCCGGCGCTGGCACGAGATAAGCCGCAAGGGTTTTGAGCAGAGTCGCTGTGCCCGCGTATGGCTGCTGGGGGCC
>JAKAWN010000026.1 GCA_021827245.1 Acidobacteriota bacterium
TGATCACCACTACTTTTTTACCTCCGAGTCGGTGACGGAAGGACATCCCGACAAAATGTGTGACCAGATATCCGACGCGGTCCTTGACGCCGTTCTTGCCGCCGACTCCAAGGGTCGTGTCGCGTGTGAAACTATGGTCAAGGACCAGGATGTCTACGTGGTGGGTGAAGTTACAACCACTGCCAAGCTTGACATCGACCGTTTGGTTCGGGACACGGTTCGCTCCATCGGCTATACGGACCCCGAAGGGGGATTTACGGCGGATAACTGCAAGGTTCATGTGAACCTGACGCGTCAAAGCGCCGATATCGACATGGGTGTCTCGACGGGCGGTGCGGGTGACCAGGGCATGATGTTCGGTTACGCGTGCGATGACACCGAGGAGTTGATGCCGTTACCCATCACTCTGGCGCAAAAGCTTTGCCTGCGCCTGGCTGAGGTCCGAAAGAAGAATATTCTGGATTTTGTGCGGCCGGATGGAAAATCCCAGGTAACCGTTGAGTATGAGGAAGACAGGCCTTTGCGGGTTGATGCGGTGGTGATTTCCACGCAACACTCCGCGAAGGTTTCCAACGAGACACTTCGCGAAGGGATCACCGAATGCGTCATTAAGCCGGTCATTCCTGCTCAGATGATGGACGAGAATACCAAGTATCACATCAATCCTACCGGACGTTTTGTAACCGGCGGGCCAGTGGGTGATTCCGGGCTGACGGGTAGAAAGATCATTGTTGATACCTACGGCGGATGGGCTCGCCACGGCGGCGGAGCGTTCTCTGGAAAAGATCCGACAAAGGTAGATCGTTCGGCCGCCTATATGGCCCGCTACATCGCCAAGAACATCGTTGCTGCCGGGCTGGCAACCCATGTGGAAGTGCAACTCGCTTACGCAATCGGCGTGGCTGAACCGGTGTCCGTGTTGGTTGATACGTTCGGGACGGGAAAGGCGAAAAATGGGCAGTTGGTCGAGCTGGTTCGCAAGCACTTTCAACTGTCGCCGCGGGCCATCATCGAGTCGCTCAATCTGCTTCGGCCGATTTACAGGAAGACAGCAGCCTATGGCCACTTTGGACGCCCCGATTCGGAGTTTTTGTGGGAACGGACTGACAAGGCTGAGATTTTGCGGAAGGAGAGTGGTTTGTAATGCCTGTGACCAACAAGAGCACTTACGACATTAAGGACCTGGGCCTGGCTGACAAAGGGAAGACGCGCATCGAGTGGGCCGGCCAGTGGATGCCTGTCCTGAAACTGATCCAGGGGCGATTCCTGAAGGAAAAACCGCTGCAGGGGATCCGAATCTCGGCCTGCTTACATGTCACGACAGAAACCGCCAACCTGGCGATCACGCTGCGCGATGGAGGCGCGGACGTGGTTCTTTGCGCCTCAAATCCTCTGAGCACGCAGGACGATGTGGCGGCCTCGCTGGTAAAGGAATACCAGATTCCCGTCTTTGCCATTAAGGGCGAAGATAATGAGACTTATTATTCCCATATCCATTCAGCCCTGGAGCACCGTCCGCAGATCACCATGGATGACGGCGCGGACTTGGTGACGACAATCTTGACCAAGGGCAAAGAACTGGTTCCTGAGGTCATGGGGGGAACTGAGGAAACCACTACTGGCGTGATCCGGCTGCGGAGTATGGCCAGACAAGGCGTTTTGAAGTATCCCATTATTGCTGTCAACGACGCGGACACCAAACACCTGTTTGACAATCGGTACGGCACGGGACAATCGACGGTGGATGGCATCATCCGGGCCACTAACCTGTTGTTTGCCGGACTGAAAGTTGTGGTGGCCGGCTACGGATGGTGCGGCCGGGGCTTTGCCATGCGGGCACGCGGCCTGGGCGCGGACGTCGTTGTGACCGAAGTCAATCCGACGCGTGCGCTGGAAGCCAGGATGGACGGTTTTCGCGTGATGCCGATGGAGCAAGCGGCAAAGACCGGCGAGGTGTTCGTAACTCTTACCGGAGACAAGTCGGTTTTGAGGAAGGAACACTTCGAGGCGATGAACGATGGGGCCGTTATCGCCAACTCAGGCCACTTCAATGTGGAAATTGACATTCCGGATCTTGAAAAGCTCTCGACCGGCAAGCGCCGGGTTCGTGAATTCGTTGATGAATACAAGATGGCGGACGGCCGCAAGATTTTCTTGCTGGGTGAAGGGCGGCTGATCAACCTTGCGGCGGCTGAAGGACACCCGGCCGTTGTGATGGACATGAGTTTTGCTAATCAGGCTCTTTCAGTCGAACATCTTGCCAAGAACAGCAAGGATCTCAAGCCCAATGTGTATCCCGTTCCCACTGACCTCGACGAAATGGTGGCCAGGCTGAAACTGGAATCGATGGGAATTGCGATCGATACGCTGACTCCCGAACAGGTCGAGTACCTGGCATCCTGGTCAGAAGGGACGTAGGCCCACAAGGAGGGACGGCCTTGGTGATCCCTTCGGGCTACAAAAAGATGAAGGATAAGGCAGTCTGGCGGGTGCTTTCTGTCCCTTCCTGCCCGAAGTCAAGTGTTCTACCGGGCTTCGTTTTTCAGAATGCCAATTTCGACTTCTGGAAAATCCGTTCATAAAGCAAACGGTCAGGAAGCAGAAATCCCGTTTCCATGCAGGTTTGTCCAATGAAGCAATTCGGAAAACTGGCGCTCGATACGGCAACCTCACAGGGGGCAACCTACGCTGACGTTCGGGTGATGGACATTCGCCAGCGCTACCTTTCAACCAAGAACGGTGAAACTGCGCAAGTGAGGGAATCGGAGTCCCAGGGGTTGGGCGTACGCGTGATTGTTGATGGAGCCTGGGGATTTGCGTCGACGGATGACTTGTCAGCGAAGGGCGTCAACGCTGTAGCGGCGCAGGCAGTCGAAATTGCCAGGGCCAGCGCTCTGGCGAAGAAACAGGACGTTCAGCTCGCGCCGGAGCCCAAAACGGTTGATCGCTGGGAAGGGCCCTGCCGGATCGACCCTTTTTCAATACCTGTGTCAAGCTGTCTGGACCTGATGCTGAAGGTTGATGCGGAACTTCGCAAGGTGAAGAACATCACGCTTTCAGAAGTGGCGATGGATTTCCACCGCATCGACCAGCTTTTCCTTTCCAGCATCGGCTCGGAAATTCGGCAGATCAAGAACCAGACGGGAGCGGGATTTATTGCCACGTCTTTTGCCGGAAATGAAATCCAGCGACGTTCTTATCCCAACTCATTTGGCGGCCAGTACCAGACCAAAGGCTATGAGTTGGTTGAAGAGTTGGACCTGCTGGCAAATGCTCCACGCATTGCCGAAGAAGCAGCGGCCCTGCATGCATGTGATCAGTGTCCCGTCGGCGAGATGGACATTATCCTTGGAAGCTCGCAGGTGGGTCTCCAGATCCATGAATCAATTGGACACCCCATTGAACTTGACCGCGTCCTTGGCGCTGAGGCGAACTATGCGGGCATGAGCTTCCTGACGCTTGATAAGCTGGGCAAGCTCAAATACGCGTCTGACATTGTGAACGTGGTTGCCGATGCTACGCCGGCTCATGGCCCCGGACTCGGCACGTTTGCCTACGACGACGAAGGTGTTGCGGCCCACAATACCCCAATTATCAAGGAAGGCCTGTTCACCGGCTATCTGACTTCGCGTGAAACTGCCGCGGCGATCGGCCAGGATCGCTCAAACGGCAGCATGCGCGCCGAAGGGTGGAACCGGATTCCGCTGATCCGCATGACCAACATCAGTCTTCTTCCCGGCAAGGGCCGGCTGGAAGATTTGATTGCCGACACGGATTACGGAATTTACATGGAGACCAACCGAAGCTGGTCTATCGACGACCGCCGCTATAATTTTCAGTTTGGGACCGAAGTCGGCTGGGAGATCAAGAACGGGCAGAGGACGCGCATGTTGAAAAACCCCAGCTATGGCGGGATTACTACGGAATTCTGGAACTCCTGTGACGCCATCTGCGGCCCTGAAGAGTGGACGCTCTGGGGCACTCCCAACTGCGGCAAGGGCCAGCCCATGCAGACGATGGGAACGGGGCATGGAGCTTCCCCGGCACGCTTCCGAAAGGTTCACGTGGGCGTGGCGTATTCAAAATAGTGATTCCGGCCATGTTGTTGGCCGAATAATGTAGCCGAGGGACTGCCTGCATAACGATGCTTACACGCGAACGCGCAAAAGATATTTTCAAGAAGGTTTTGAAATACTCGACTGCCGATGAGACGGAGGCCTTTGTCACCTCCACGTCTCATTCCTTGACACGCTTTGCCAACAACAGTATTCACCAGAATGTTGCCGAAGAAGGCTTGTCGCTGTCTGTGCGCGCCGTTGTCAACCAGCGAACAGCGCGGGCCAGCACCAATAAGCTGGATGAAAATTCCATCCGGCAGGCCTGTGAAGCGGCGCTCGCTTTGGCACGTCTTCAGCCTCCCAATCCTGAATTGTTGCCGATGCCCGGCGCCCAGATGTACCGGGCGGTCGATCGCTTCCATAGCGAGACGGCGGAATTGAGTCCGAAGGCGCGGGCGGAAACAGTGCGTTCGGCGATCGAGCGCGCAGAGAAAGATGGCCTGACCGCTGCCGGAGTCTATTCGAGCGGGACCACGGTGACGGCTTTGTTCAACTCGCGCGGTCTTGAAGCCTACCACGAGGAAACGGGTTCGGAATTCTCGATAACGATGCTGAAGGAGGGAAGTTCGGGCTGGGCCAAGAAGACATCGCCGTCCTGCCTTGAGCTGGAACCGGAAGCCCTCGCGGATCGTGCGGCCCGGAAGGCGCTTGAGAGCCGGGACCCGAAGGACATCGAGCCGGGCAAATACTGCGTGATTCTTGAACCTGCCGCCGTTCTGGACCTGCTGGGTTTCCTCTTTTGGGATTTCGGGGGCCTGTCTGTTCACGAGCGCCGAAGCTGTCTGACCGGGCGTGTGGGTGAAAAGCTCTTTGGCGAGAATATCAACGTCCGCGACGACGTGTTTCATCCGTTGCAGGCAGGCCCGCCCTTTGATGGAGAAGGAATTCCGCGGCAGCGCGTGAATCTGGTGAAACAGGGGACCGTCAAGGCTCTGGTCTATGCGCGGGCGACGGCTCGCAAGATGGGAAAAGATCCCACCGGCCACGGTTTCCCTCTGCCAAACGAATACGGCGAGGCCCCAATGAACATCGTCATGGACGGTGGGAAGTCGAGCATTGACGACATGGTGCGCTCCACTTCGCGGGGTCTGCTCGTCACCCGGCTTTGGTATATCCGGGAAGTTGACCCTTATCAGAAAATTCTGACAGGGATGACGCGCGACGGAACATTCTGGATTGAAGACGGGGAGGTTCGGCATAGCGTTAAGAACTTGCGCTTCAACCAGAGCGCCATCGATATGCTTTGTCATGTTGAGGCAATGGGCGTTCCTCAGCGCACCGCCGGAGAAGAATCGTTTGAAATGGTTGTTCCCGCGATGAAGATAAAAGAGTTTAATTTCTCCTCGTCAACCAAGTACTGATCATCCTCGAATTTTGTACATACTCACGCTCGGTACACTTTCGTTAAGCGGGCGGTTGCGAGAGCCGATAGTAACCTGGCTGTGACTTGACATCTTTGGAAACCTGATGCTAGAAAAGCTATGCGGGATCCTTGGCGCTATCGTCTAGGGGTTAGGACGTGAGATTCTCAATCTCAAAACCCGGGTTCGATTCCCGGTAGCGCTACCAGGTCTTTCGCGAGCCAACTCCGTCATCCCTACTGTTCGCACCAGACATCACGCAGAACCGTCCGCGCGCCCCTTAATACGGCAATCCCGTCAAATGGCCAAGGCCGCTGCCCTGGATCCTTTGTGGAACTGTGTTGAAAGGGTGGGCTGACGTGATCGGTCATTAGCGCACCAGCAGAACGGAATTGCTGACGAGTCGGATGAGGTGCTGTATGGTTTTTTCCGGCAGACGCTCGTAGCTGCGCGCCAGGACGAGGAGACCCCCGGCTTCCGACTCGACCGCATCCGCCAGATGGAGTGCACCGGTGGCCAATAGCAGCCTGAACTTGGGTTGAGCCCCTTTTGCATTGATGACACGGACCACTTGGCGTGCCAGCGAATTTGCCTTCTGAGGCGAGTCAGTCGCCAGGAAAACGGTAAGCGGACACGGGAAGGTGCAGCCGAATCGGTTGGCCGCCTTGAGGGCATGTTCAGCCAGGGGCGACCCGTCAAAAAGGGCTATCACGGGACGGTTCACAGCGAGAGGCTGTTTCACCAAGAGCAGGGCTTTGGGTGCGTGAACGGCAGCGCTTTCCGCTATTGATCCCAGTTGCATCCTGCGGGCCAGAGACCAACCGGACTTACCCACCGTAAGTAGATCGGATCCTGAGGCTGCCGCCATGATCTCTACAGCCACCTTGCCACGGACGACGCGAAAGGACCATCTGATGCCAGAGCGCCCAGCCATCAGAGCCAGCGATCTTTGTGCTCTCCGGGCTAGAGCCTTAAGCTCATGTTCTATGAGCGAACGACTGAATGGCTCTTCTGCGGCTGACGGGTAGAGAATGTGGCGGGCGACGGGCAGCATCGCGAGTCGCATCAGGTTGATATCTTCGACGAACAGGCCTTCAATTTCTGCTCCCAGTCCCCCGGCAACGACGACGGCAGCCTCGAGAGCTGCTAGACTCTGGGCTGATGCATCGAGGGCAACCAGAATTCGACGGACCACAAACTCAGTTGCCGGTTCACTCATGATTCTTTCTCAGCGGTTCCTAAAGACGCATAAGTTTTCCGCTTTTCGGCCAGCATCATGAGCCGGCTCTCAACTCGCTGGTTCACCGTTCCCTCTGGAAAATTGCCGGCTGCATCGCGCTCGCCCGCCCGGACGCCGGTGAGAATTTCTATTCCCTGATCGATTGTATCGACAGCGAACACTTTGAACCTGCCCTCTGCAACCGCTTCAACAACATCTTTGCGAAGCATCAGGTGTTTAACGTTCGACTGCGGAATCAGGACGCCCTGCTCGCCCGTCAGCCCTCGTGCGCGGCAGACGTCAAAGAATCCCTCGATTTTTTCGTTCACTCCGCCGATTGCCTGCACCTGCCCATGCTGGTTCACGGATCCAGTTACAGCAAAGGACTGCTTGATCGGGATCTCCCCAAGGGCCGAAAGCAAGGCATAGAGTTCAGCGCAGGAAGCGCTGTCACCCTCGACACCTCCATAAGACTGCTCAAACACGATGCTGGCGGAAAGTGAGAGCGGCCGTTCGCTGGCGTAGCGTGCTCCCAGAAAGTTGGCGAGAATCAGCACTCCTTTGGAGTGAATTGGTCCGCCAAGTTCGACCTCTCTTTCAATGTCGATAACCTCGCCCTTGCCCATGCGCGCACGGGCGGTAATCCGGCTCGGGTGGCCAAACATGAATTGGCCCATTTGAACGACGGAGAGGCCGTTGACTTGGCCAACTTTTTCTCCTTCAGTATCGATCAGAATTGTCCCGCGTCGGATCTCCTCCTGAAGACGTTCACGGAGCCTCCCAGTCCGGTAGACTTGAGCCTCAACAGCCTTTTCGACGTCCGCTGCTTCGATCATTGTCCGCTTCTCATTGCGCGCCCAGTAATCTGCTTCCTTCAGCAAGTCGCTTAGCGTTCGATTGTGAGTGGAGAGTTTTTCGGCGTCTCCGGCGATGCGCGCGCTTTGTTCAATCACTCGCGCGACCGCCTCGCAAGAAAGGCTCATGAGCTCATTCCTTCGCGCCATCGTTCCAATCATGCGCGCGTAAAGAAGGTTGTTTTCAGCAGTCCGGTCCATCTGCTCTTCAAAGTCCACTGCAACCTTGAAGAGGTCATGAAACTCTGGATCAAAGTGGCTGAGCAGATACAACAGCAGACGCTCGCCAATCAGGACAACCTTTACTCGCAGGGGTATAGGTTCGGGCTCAAGCGATACAGTGCTGATCAAGCCCAGCATTTGGCCAAGGGACTCCATCGTGATCCGCGAGGACTGGAGTGCCCGCTTGAGTCCTTCCCAGGCATACGGCTGTAACAACACCTTATGAGCATCCAGGATCAGGTAGCCGCCGTTTGCGCGATGGAGCGCTCCAGCCCGGATCAGATTGAAATCCGTTACCAACGCCCCCATTTGAGGGATGTACTCGACCTGGCCGACCAGGTTCTGGTAGCTCGGGTGGTCTTCATATATGACGGGCGCTCCGTGATTGGCTGTGTGGGCGACCAGTACGTTCACCCGGTACCGGCGCGTGGCGTGCCATCCCTTCGACGCCTGGGGCGGCGGCACTCCCAGAACCACTGCGAGCGGGCTTTCCGGCGGGGAAAGGAACTCATTGACATTTTCTATAACATCCCGCTCCACGGCATCAAGGTGCGCGGTGACTTGCGTCAGAGTAGCGAACCTTCTCCGAACCTCATCGATCAAGTTGCCAATTGCGAAATTGCTGACCTCTCGGTTCAGCGTCTTCAGCTTTTCGCGCCCCTCTCGTTCAATAAGTGGTAACTGTGCCATGAAGATTTCAACTTCCTGCCGAAGGTTGCCAATCTCGGTTTCAACGCGTTTGCGCTCATCCTCCGACAGTTTCTCGAATTCTTCCGGGTTGAGGATTTCTCCATTTTTCATTGGGGCGAAGACCAGTCCGGTGGGGGTCCGCACGACTGCGATTCCTTTTTCCTGAGCTTTCAGCCGGAGTTCCTCAAATGCCTTTCCCTGGCGCTCCTTAATTTCATCTTCAATCACCTGCTTGCGCGTGCGGTAATCGTCACTCTCAAAAGCCGCCGGAATCGCTGAGCGCAGCTCCTCGATCAGGCGGTCCATCTCGATCTGCAGGGCAGTCGCCACACCGGGTGGAAGTTCGAGTTTCCAGGGTTTTTGTCCTTCCGTGAAGTTGTTGATGTAACACCAGTCGGGTGGAGTGGGCTCCTGCGAGGCCTTCTTTTCCAGAAAATGACGTATGAAGGCATGCTTGCCGATGCCCGTCGGCCCCAGGCAGAAGAGGTTGTACCCTTCATGCCCAATCCCGATACCAAACTGCACGGCCGCCACCGCGCGGCCTTGACCGATGGTTTCTTCCAGGGGCTCCAGTTCCTCGGTTGACTTGAAGCCGAATTGCGTGGGATCGCACCGCGTGTACAGCAACTGGGGAGATAAGGCTTTTGGAGAGTCCATCGGCTTTGCATCTCCTTTCGAGTCAATTGCCTTTTGACTGCGATGCTACATCGACTTCTTTCCGGCGGTTAGGGCGGCCATCACATTGCGGGGTGATATCGATCACAAAGACTATCTTGCAGAAAATGCAAGGGTAACAGCGAGTTCATGTTCGTCTCGGTTTCATTGTTCAGTCGTGATTTGGGCGTATTGCGGGATGTGTCGGGAGAGGATTCCGGTCCCGCTGATAGCCTACATTTGTAGTGTATCTCGCCATCCTAGTAGCGGAACAGCGAGGCCGCCAGCGCGCCTTCCGGCATTTCGGACTGCGACAGTGCGTAGACCGTTCCGCCGTGCAAAATGGTGTGGATCACGGCAAGGTTCAGCAGGTTTTCGTCGCCGGCCCGGGCCTCGTCATGGACCGTCACCGCGTCATGTTCGGGATCGTAGCTGCCCCACTTTGCAGCGCCGAGCGTGACGTAGAGATAATAGACGCGGCCGTGATAAGCCGCCGGCAGAATCTCCGTGAGCTTGCTGGAATTCCGGGACGCATCCGCGCACTCGGTATACTGGCGGATCGCCTGCTTGCGGGCCTGGTCGTAGTGCTCCCGGACGATCTCCCAAGCCTTTGAGTGGAGGTCAGGGGCGCTCAGCCGGTCGGGATTGCCGACGATGCCGGCGGGCAGCAGCCCTTCGTATGTGTTGACCTGGCGATAAAAGCTCAGAGCCTCATCCACGCCAGCCAGGACCAGCGGAATTCGCTGGTTGTCCAGCAGGCTGCGCAATCCGCGATCGATGCTGCGGAAGTAGAGCAACTGATCTTCCGGCAGGCCGGGCCTGGCCGTATGCTGCTGGCGGCGTGACTGGTCCACCTGGCTCGCAATCGCTTCACTGAAGCTTTTCGGGATCGAGTTGGTGTCAACCTCATTGATGGCGAAGCGAGTTCCTTCAAACAGCCTGGCATGGTTGCGGCTGAGCGCCAGAAGACGAAAGCGGTCTTCCAGCGTCCACAGGGGCAGCAGGGGAGTGATGTCGAAGCGGTCGGCCACGATGACAAAAACCTGAAGGGACAACGCGACGCGGAAATACCGGAAATAGCCCGGGGCCAGAAAAACTGCCAGGCCATCGCTCTGGTAACGCCAGAATTCGCGTCCCTCGGTCAGCGATTTGGCCGGAGCCAGTATTTCCCGCGCCCTGCCTCTCTTCAGGCCCGTGGCCGCCAGGCGCGCTTCGACATCGCGGATCAGGCTTTTCAGCAGGATCCTGTCGGCTTCAATCTCGCGGCCGGCACGATGGGTTGGCAGGAAAACCGAGACGCAAGGCTGCGACCTTGCCTGGACCATGTACCGGAGTTCTTCTCTCGTCAGTGTGTCCATGGTGACTCCGATCTGTTTTTTGATGGTGACTGCCCGGATGTTGCTGCCCCCTGCGCCTGGCCGCGGTATGTTCCCTTGCGGCTCAGCCGTGTCTGCGGCGAATGATTTTTTCAGGCTAAGTGGGACAGCACACACCTATAACCTAGCCGAAACGCAAGGCATTCTCAGTGACGATGCTCACAGGGCTTGGAGACATGGTTTTGGAGGAGAAAACAGTCATCCATTGTCAATTATGAATGGCGAGAGAACGCCTTCCGGGTTATGGGCTATGGGTTTTGAGTTATGAACGACGAATGATGCTCGGCGCGGACTCCTCTCTAGCCCGAACCGGCGTCCTCAAGAAAATCCAAACCCTTGGGGAGATGGTGGGCGCGTGAACGGCCGGGATCTCTGTCGCGGCGGCCTGCGCCCGCCGGCTTTTGCGCTGCGGTTCTTTTGTTTAGAATCAAAAGCCGCAGAGTATCAGCAAGCTGAAAGTCTGCGCTACCCTGCTTCCATTGCAAAGAGCCCCTTTTCTGGGTCTTAGACATATTCGGCGGGTGGCGCTGATACTCGCTTTGTAGTGTCTGCGGGCTCGCGAAGCGAGAGGCCCTTTTTGAGCTTCATATCCTTAAGCCCACTGCAATCATTCGCATGTAGCGCCGCTGGACGATTCTAGAGCGATGCCATCCCAAACCTTCTCAGCTACGCTGATCGCAGATATTTAAAATCAATATCTGCGCCACCCGCCAGTTACGTTCTTGCTCGCGTGACGGAAGGGATTATCATCCGGCTTCTTTTTCGCCATCAATCTACGATTCTGTAGTCACATTGCGTGCGTGGTTACAAGTCGCACGTCGTGGACGAGTGTTGACACGGCATTGCGCAGGGCCTGGAGGCGCAACACGGTGGGATTATCGGATGCGAGCATGGAAGCGGGTAGCGAGGACCGGCGCGGTTGCGGTCCGCGGTTCTTTCCTGGCAATTGTCCTCATGGCGTCGTATTGTATCGCGGTGTCCAGGCTGCGCCGTCCATTTCTTTCCGACCGCTATTTCTTCGTCACCGTACGGGGCTGGGCACCGCTCGTGTAGCGCAGGTCCTTGCGGCCTGCGGCTCTTGCTTTGTGGGAAAAACCGCGGGCCGTAAAGGCCCGCGCTACAAACCTTGCACGCCATGCGCGCGCCGCGATATCCGGTAACGATTTCTCCGGTTGTGAAATCCGTCAAGCAGAGCTCCACGATGGCCATCAACCGTCGCCTGGCGGGGTCGGGCGAGTGAAATCCGCGGACCACAATACCGGCGGTTCTCGCTACAAGCTGCAGCCGCGCTTCTTCGACCGCGCCCTGCGCAGGGTGAAGGAGTACAACATGACCGTTGAGTATCTTCACCTAAACCCCGATCCGCAGCGGCTTGGCGCGCCGCCCGCAGGGCTGGCGCTGGTCGAGCTTCAACGAATACGCCGGCCTGACTTCCGATGAACAAAAACAGCGCTGTGGATTAGTCATCGACCGCGCGTTGTTACCATCGGATGAACGGACGCGAATTTGAAGAGAAAATCCGCGGACCGCAAAACCGGCGGACCGCGCTACCCACTCGTACTGCGTTCGAGACAAAGCACCGCCCGCGGTGCATTCCAGCCAAAATCCGCGGACCGCAAACCGGCGGACCGCACTTGTATTGTCTCCGGGAAGGATGTAGCATCGGCGTGATCCCAAAAATTCCAGAACGAGGAGGTTTCTGATGATGAAGGAGCAGGCTGATCACTGCGGTTGGCGGATTGGGGCCTGTGCGTCCCTGGTGCTGGCGACAGGGATGCTCATGGCTTCAGCCGCACGCGCCGGAGCCGCGGGCAAAGGGCAAGCGGCGCCGGCCCGGAAGGACATCCCTATCAAGCACGTCATTATCATATTTCAGGAAAATCGTTCCTTTGATTCTTACTTTGGCACATATCCGGGAGCGGACGGCATTCCGATGCGGAACGGAGTGCCCACGGTCTGCAATCTCGATCCCAAAACGGGCGAGTGCGTCAAGCCGTATCTCGACCACAACGACGTGAACTGCGGCGGCCCGCATGCTGCAGAACAGTCTTTGGCGGATGTTGCGAACGGAAAGATGAATGGTTTCATCGGAGAAGTCCTGGCACAGAGAGGGTTTGGTTTATATCCCCTTGACTGGGCTCGCAACCACTGCAAGCAGCCCTCTAGTTCCAAAGAGGCTGACGCCGTCATGGGATACCACGATGGCAGCGACATCCCGAATTACTGGGCCTACGCAAAACACTTTGTGCTCCAGGACCACATGTTTGAGGCGTTGCATTCCTGGAGTTTTCCGTCGCATTTGTATCTGGTTTCCGCGTGGTCGGCCAACTGCTCCCAAGCCCATAATCCCATGAGCTGCGTGAGCGATCTGATGCCGCGGGATCGGACGCTTGAAAATCCCTTGCCGTTCGCGTGGACGGATATAACCTACCTGCTGCACAAATATCATGTGAGCTGGGTTTACTACCTGGACCACGGCGCGCTGCCGCCGCCCTCCGGCGTGCCCCGGAATGCTGCCGGACGCTTTAAAATGCCGACGGCCAAAACTCCCACCAGCGGCGTTCCCGTCATCTGGAACGTGCTGCCCGGCTTTACCGATGTTCATGAAGATGATCAAGTGGCCAATATTGAGGATCTGAGCCGCTTTTTCGTGGCAGCCAAAGCCGGAACCCTGCCTTCCGTTTCGTGGATTTCTCCGAACGGCAATGATAGCGAGCACCCTCCCGCCAAAGTGAGCGTGGGGCAATCCTACGTGACAAGGATTGTGAATGCCGCGATGGAGAGCCCCGACTGGAAGAGCACCGCCATCTTCATCACCTGGGACGATTGGGGAGGATTTTACGACCACGTTGTGCCGCCTCGGGTTGATTCCATGGGCTACGGCATCCGGGTGCCGGGACTGGTGATTAGCCCATACGCCAAGCAGGGATATATCGACCATCAGACGCTGAGTCCTGACGCTTACCTCAAATTTATCGAGGACGTTTTCCTCCATGGCCAGCGGCTCAATCCCAAGACGGATGGCCGGCCCGACTCCAGGCCGAACGTTCGGGAAAACAGTCCGATGCTCGGGAATCTCATGCAGGATTTTGATTTTTCCCAGAGCCCCCGGCCGCCGCTGCTCCTGCCAGTTCATCCCAAGACTGCGTTGGTGGAAAATCCTCCATGCGGACCCGGTCAATCGCGTTGTGATTGAGCGTGGGTTCTCCTCCACGATCAAGGCAGCCACGGTCAGTTGCGCGCTGGCCGTGGCTACCCGCTCGGATGAGAGAACGCAGCGAAAGGAGAGATGAAGTGCCTACTTTATCGCGCCGCAGTTTATTGGCCGCAATGGGCGCCACAGCCCTTGCCGAATACGGTATTGGCGGAACGCTGCAGGCAGAGGCGGCCACAACGGACAGGACCCTCGCCGGCACGGCACGAATGTCGCCATCTGATCGCAAAGCGGCCGTCGGCAGTCTTCTTGCATACTTTAAGCGCACCGCGCCGAAACTCCTGCGGCCGCCAGAGGGGATTTTGCGGCATCCGAGCATCTCTCCCAGTCTACCGGGCGCAGCCTACAGCACACAGCTTTGGGACTGGGACACGCTCTGGACAAGCACCGGACTTTTCAGGCTCGCACACCTTCTCGGCGACCGCGACCTGCAGCGCAGAATCGGAGAGCATGCCGAGGGCAGCCTGCTCAATTTCCTGGATCAGCAGTCGGAGGTTGGCCGGATTCCCATCATGATCGAGGTCTCGAATCCCGATCCCTTCGGGTGCCTGAAAACGCCTGCATCCAATAAGGCCAATCAGGCAAAACCCGTGATGGCACAACTGGCGTTGCTTGCCGCCAATGAGATGTCAGACGTGCAGTGGCTTGCGCCGCGCTTCGATCAGTTGTTGCGCTTCTACGATTCGTGGAGGCTGGGCAACCAATCATCCATGGGCTTGCTGGTTTGGGGAGATGACGTGGCCATTGGTGACGACAATGATCCGACCACCTTTGGACGTCCCTTTTTCTCGTCGGCCAACCTGATGCTGAACTGCCTGTACTACCAGGACCTGCGGGCTGCGACGGAATTGGCGCAGCGGTTGAAGCGGCCGAAGGAGGCAAAACGCCTTGGAAAACTGGCAAAGGATCAAGGCCAGGTTATGCAAGAGTACTGCTGGGATCCTCGCGACCGGTTCTATTACACGGTGGACGTGCAGTGCAAGGACCGGCGGGCCGAACTGATCCCCAACGTTCCGCTCGGCATGCCGATGTCATGGAATTGCCTGCCGCTGAGAATACAGATGTTCACTGGTTTTCTGCCCATGTGGTGCGGGCTGGCAACGCCACAGCAGGCCGGCGACCTGGTGAAGCTCCATTACGAAAACGATCAGACCTTCCATGCGGCTTTCGGCGTTCGCTCCTTGTCAAAACAGGAAACCATGTATTCCCTTGTTTTCAGCTCAAATCCAAGCAATTGGCTGGGACCGATCTGGATCATCGTGAACTACTTCGTGTGGAAGGGATTGAAATCGTATGGTTATGACGCCCAGGCGGCGAGCCTGGCTGACAAGACATTGCGGCTTCTGGCGTCTGACCTGGCCCACAACGGCTCGCTCAATGAGTATTACGATCCCGATACCGGCGCGCCCTTAAGCCACAAGGGTTTCATGGACTGGGATTTGCTCGTCCTGGAGATGACTTAATCGAAATCCTCTGCGGCACCTTTTTGAAGTTCCTAGGCGATTTTATTGATTCGCGGGTGGCGGGTGGCGCAGACATGAAACGTCAATGTCTGCGCCGCCCGGCGAAAAGCCGCAGAGTATCAGCGAGCTGAAATTCTGCGCTACCGGCTGCCCTCTGTTTATAAAGTAGTAACAATACAGATTCCAGGACCTTTGTTATCACCGCCGTCCGTGACCGGAGTCACTGCCGAACTCCCGGGGCGGAGATAGAAAGGAGCAATACTGTCCTAGCCCTCTGATGAAGGAGCCGGTTTATGGCTTGACGCGCCGACTTTTGCCTTCCGGGCGATAAGGCATTCCCTGCGCCGGGTTCGAGTCGCCGGGTGAGCCCGGTCACGGCAGCCGGCAGATTAACGCAATTATGTGTTGCGGTACTTGACCAGATCGAAAATGTCACCACCGGAGGATGAACCATGAAGCACATGCGTCTTTGGGCTGTCGTCGGAGCTTTCTGCCTTCTCATTGCTTTGGCCTTGTCAACTTTGGCGCGATCACAGGGGGCCGCAGAGCCGGTTTTCAGCGGCGGGTCTTACCTGACCACCATTACAGATACGGCAGGAAATTTCGGCTCTCGTTCCGTGATCACCCTGCACGCTGATCACACGATGCTGGCCGTCGATTCCGGGCAACAGGGACCGATCTTCTATTTTGGCAGCCAACTGGGCGGTTGGAAACCCGCCGGGAAACACCGGATCTCCGGCACGACAATAAACTTCGCCTACCCGCAGGGCCCCAACGGGCAGGGTGTGGTGCGGACGGATTACGTCATTAACATCTCGCCCGACCGCCGTCACGTGACGGGCACGGAAACCGTTACGGCCTTCCCGCTGCAGGAGGAAAATCCCTTCGGTGAAGGCGGGATCCTGGTCGCATCGGCTATTTTCGAGGGCGACCGGATCGAACCTTAATCTAACAGGTAGCTGAAGGGGTTTTACGCTTGTCCTCGTGAGCGCAGCGAACGATCCCGGCATTTATTTTCAGAGAAACACAGAGATGCTTCGCTTCGCTCAGCATGACAATCTGCCTTTTCAGGAACCTGCTACGGTAGCGCGGAGTTTCGGATTTTTGAAACTCCGCGGCTTTTGGCCGGTTTTCGAACCAGGTTTGATAGGCACGGACAGCCTCTTCCTGTCCCTGGGCCTTTTACAACAGAGAGGCCCACGGTCAACCGCGAGTCGGTTGACCGTGGCTACGCACCGAGGCCTTGCTATGGCGGAGGAGAACAAACAGCGAGGAGGATGATTAAACGGCCTGATATGAACGACTCAAATTCAAGGAGGGAAAACAGCATGGATGACCTATTGAAACACTGCCTTGCGCGACTTATCGCAGCGGCAGGCGCGATTTTCGTTTTTCTGGCTTTTGCTGCGCCGCGCGCGCAGGCGCAGATCACAACACCGCACAGCTTCACAGGCCCCACAACTGACGGATCAGCTCCAAACGCGGGCCTGACCTATGACCCATCCTCAGGCCTCTACTACGGCACAACCGCGCTCGGCGGCTCCGGCAGTTGCACGGACTACCTGGGTGTGAACCAGGGCTGCGGGACGGTGTTCAGGATGGATTCCGCTGGAAACGTGTCCATTCTGCACAATTTCGTGGGCGGTACGTCCGATGGCGCACAGCCGCAGGCGGGCCTTGCCCTGTACAACGGCTACCTCTACGGCACCACAAACTACGGTGGGACGAATGATGGTGGGACCGCGTTCAGGATGAACACAGCGGACAACAACCTCCAAGTCCTTTACAACTTCCAGGGTTATGCCCTGCCCCAGCCGAGCGCACTGATCATGGACTCCTCGGGCAACCTCTATGGCACCACACAGAACGGCGGAACTTGCCCCGAACGTCCTGGCAGCGGCTGCGGGATCGTGTTCAAACTCAGCCCGCCCAACGGTCAAGTCACCACCTGGACGTTTACCGGATTGTACACCTTTAAAGGCAGGATCCCCGACAACGACATATACGACGGGGAATCGCCCTCGGGCGGCGTGATCATGGACTCCGCTGGCAACCTCTTCGGCACCACAGACTATGGCGGTGCTCACGACGATGGGATCGTGTTCGAGCTGAAATGCGTGGCAAGCACGAGCGGCTCCTGCACTGCGTATGACGCCTCCGATACCATCCTCCACACCTTCGACGCTAGTGAAGGAGACGGCGGAGTCCCGTTGGCGGGCCTGATTACGGATTCCGCCGGCAACCTCTACGGAACGACCGTGCGGGGCGGTTCTTCTGCCAACTGTGTCGCGACCGGCGGGGATGAGCCGATCGGTTGCGGGACCATCTTCAAACTGAGTCAGCCCGCGGTCGGCGAGACCGCATGGACAGAGACCGTCCTGTACAACTTTGACGGCCCGCCCAGCGATGGAGCCCAGCCATTGGCCGGGCTGGTGATGGACTCCTCAGGGAACCTCTACGGGACAACCCAGGTCGGCGGCTCCGGGAGTTGCCCCATACCCACCGGAGACAGTACGGCGGACTTGGGCTGCGGGACGGCGTTCAAGCTCGAAACGTCCGGCATTGAAACTGCGTACAGTTTCGCCGGGCCCACGACTGCCGGCTCTTCTCCGGTCGGAGGCTTGGTCATGGGCAGCGCCGGCAACCTCTACGGCACAACGGCGTATGGCGGCTCCGGGACCTGTGAACTCTTCCCGGGAGTCTCCCTAGGCTGCGGGACCGTGTTTGTGTTCTCGCCGACCCCCGCGGCAGCGGTCCAGGCCCTCATCGATCAGGTCGAGGCCCTCTCGTTAAAGAAGGGGCAGACCAGCGCCTTGCTCGACCCACTTCAAACGGCGCTTAAGCTGCTGAACAAGGGGAAAATCGCCGGGGCGATTGGCAGCCTCGAAGATTTCATCGGCACGGTGACCGACTTTTACAACGCCGGCAAACTCACCCAGGCGCAGTACACGGAGCTGGTCAACGCTGCCAACAGCGTGATCGAACAACTTCAGGCCGGGTAACTGGTAGATCGTGGGACGGGCGGCGGACCGTAGCCGCCGCCCGCGCCGGGTGGCGATCTGATGGAGCGAGAACTTGGTGGCCACGGACGGCGTCTTGCTGCCGCGGGCCTTTTGATCTGACATCTCTGTGAGGAGGGAACGTCGATGACTGAAAAAGGTACCGAAATGCTTGAAAAGATGTTGGGTTCTAAGAGGATGGCGGAGGTTCGCGCCGGGTGGTCCAAACTCTCGCCGGATTTTGACAATTTCGTGACCAACTTCCTGGCGGCGGAGATCTGGTCCCGTCCCAATCTGGACCTCAAGACCCGAAGCCTGATCACGATCGCGGCTTCCACGGCTCTCGGGCGGCCCAGCGCGCTGCGGCTCCATATCGAAATGGGGTTAAACAACGGCGCCACGGAGGCTGAAATCAAGGAGGCGATTCTTCACCTGGCGTTTTACGCGGGTTTCCCTGCCGCCTGGGACGCGCTGGTGATCGCCGACGAGGTCTTCAGGCAGAAAGCATCAGCCGGGCAAGAGGCGCAAGCTGCAACCCACAAATAACCTGACCAGCCGGGTGGCCATCTCTGAAAGCGTGATGCCGGGGACGCGGTGGTTGTCGTCGGTAGGAAGCCTGCGGGACATAACTGCTGCCATGGCTACCCGCTGCCGCGGCGGTGTCTTCACCGCCAGTCTTTTGCAGGGTGCTGAAAAACCCTGTGCCTGAGCCGTAGTGGCGACTCTAGGTTGCCATAACTTCAGGCTTTTCAATCGGTGTGTGGCGGCATAAAGCCGCCGCTACACGTTTTTCAGCGACCTGCTGGAGGGTCTGCGGCTTCTGCCCGGTTTCGAGCTTAGCATGGCGGCAGAGTCTGCGGCCAATTTTACGTATCCTCTTATTTTCGGTTTTTCTTATCGATTTTTCATTTTTCCCTTGACATGCTGGTGCTGCCATGGTCCAATGCCGTCAAGGGGTGGGGCGTGTTTTTCGGGGCAGCAGTTTTAATTATAAAGCTTAGTGCGTTCAATGGCGTCTGGATCGGTACGGTCAAGACTGTCCGGGGGCAATCACTCAAGATGTTGATTGACACCGGCTCGAACATCACCATGGTCGCCCGGCCGCTCGGAATGGCGAGGCTTTGTGTGCCTGTCGACCGCACGGAAGTCTGCAGCGCAGATGTTTGGAACATCGCTGAATTTCCTCACCAGAAGATCGTCACCGCAAACGGCTTTGATGGCGTCCTGGGCATGGATTTCTGGAAGAAATTTCGCAGCGTAACCATCGATTGGAAGCACAAAGAGCTCATTGCGGCGCGTTAACCATCATTTCTTCGGATTCATTCCAGACAGCATGTGGTTCTTGTGTAACGGTGGTGTGCGTACCTGCCAGCGGGAAAATCGAGGAGACCCAAAATCGCGATATGCGCCGCCCGCGAGTATGGGATAATTATGGTTGTTTGCCTAACCACCAGGCTCCGGTCCCGACAAGGAGGTCATCATGAGCCGAAGACTCCGCTGGATATTAATTATTGTGGGGCTGCTCATTGTTGTGGTCCTCGCCCTGCCGTTTCTGATCCCTGTCAACCAGTTCCGGCCAGCCATTGAGGCGCAAGCCTCGGCCGCGCTTGGGCGCAAAGTGACGTTCGGCCATCTCAGCCTGTCCATTCTCAGCGGCTCAGTGTCCGCCGAAAACCTTTCCATTGGCGACGATCCCACCTTCAGCGCGTCGCCTTTTCTGACTGCGAAATCCATTAAGGTCGGCGTCGAACTCATGCCGCTGATCTTCTCGCGAACGCTCAACGTGACAGGCGTTACTATTGAAAATCCGCAGGTCACGCTGCTGCGGAACAATGCCGGCGAGTGGAATTATTCTTCTCTCGGCCGCTCCCCGGCTGGCGCCGGGCAACAGGCGCCGGCGGTCGGGCAACAGGCGCAAGCGGCCGCCAAGCCTTCCGGTTCCTCCAGCGCTCCCGCTGAGGTTTCGATCAAAAAACTAGAACTCAGCGACGGCAAAATTACCATCGGTTCAACAGACTCTCCGAAGCGCAACACGTACGATCACGTTAACGTGACCGCCTCAGATGTTTCCATGCATTCCCGGTTTCCCGTTGCGGTTTCCGCCGATCTTCCAGGAGGCGGCAATTTAAAATTTGACGGCAAGATGGGGCCGCTCGACAGCGCAGATGCCTCGCTCACCCCCTTCAACGCGAAGCTCGATGTCAGTTCTCTTAGCCTTGCTTCGACCGGTTTCCTCGATCCCTCTGCCGGGCTCGGCGGCCTGCTCGATCTCAACGCAACGATGAGCTCGAAGAACGGAGAGGCCGAAACTAACGGAACAGCCAAGCTCTCCAAAGCGCTTCTGGTTGCCGGCGGCTCGCCTTCATCCCAGCCGGTTACGGTGGACTTCCACACCCAGTATGACCTGCGCAAGAGCGCGGGCGTCCTGAATCCGTCCACGGTGAAGATCGGCACCGCTGCGGCAAATCTTAGCGGCACTTATCAGACCGTCGGCGATGCAACTGTCGTCAACGTCAAGCTGCAAGGCCAGAACATGCCAGTCACGGACCTTCAATCCTTCCTTCCCGCGCTCGGCATCAACCTTCCGAAAGGCGCCGCACTCGAAGCCGGCACGCTGAACGCCAACCTGAATCTCACCGGTCCGACCAACAAGCTTGTCACCACCGGCAATGTGGGCCTTACGGGAGCGAAACTTGCCGGCTTCGACCTCGGGTCGAGGATGTCAGCCATTTCTGCGCTTGCTGGCATCAAGACCGGCAAGGACTTGCAAATTGAAAAGCTCACCTCCAACTTGCAAATGTCCCCTGGCGGTCTCCAGGCTGAAAACTTCCTTATGATCATTCCGACGCTTGGCAGGCTGGTGGGCGCTGGCACCATTGATTCCAGAAACAATCTCGATTTCAAGATGGCGGCAACGGTGCCGAGTAGTGTGGCTACGGCCGGCAGCCCAGTGGCGGGCGCCCTGGGATTGGTCAGCAAGCTGACGGGGGGCGGTTGCAAAGGTGGCGTAACGGTTCCCTTCCTGGTGCAAGGCACGACATCCGATCCGAAGTTTGTTCCCGATGTCGGAGGGCTGGCCGCTGGCCTGCTCAAGTCTCAAATGGGTTGTACGGGGAACTCTGCTTCCGGTGCAACAAAGCAACAAACCCCTGCCAATCCCGTGCAGGGCATCATGGGCCTCTTCGGTAAAAAGAAAAAGCCTTGATACGCGGCCGCTCGCTTCGGGAAATCGCGAAGCCCCAAATCAGCCCCTGCGCCAGCCGCCAGCCACCACCCGGATGATTGTATTCGAGGGTGGCCGGGCGTATATTTCGATCAGGTAGACCATCAGTAATCCCGGAGGACTCGGGATACCCTGAACTCATTCCTGCCACCCCTGTGCCCAAGGATTGCCTGGGCGAATTGGGGCACGAGTCGCAGCAGATCCGGGATAAGCGAACGAACGGACCGTGGGAGGAATGTTGAGGGCAAGCGAGCGCGCGCCCTCGCCGATCACTTGATGGACTGACCGATCAACTCCTAGCGCGCCATCCCTTCTTTTGCCTCCGAACCGGCCCGTGGTCTGAACCTTGGGAGGCTGTTCAGTTGAGGAGGTGAATCATGAACAGCCTGAAACATTATTTATGGCTGGGACTCGGGATTTTCACTCTCGTTCTGCTCTCTGCTCCGGCATTGCGGGGAGCAGGCGAGAAAGGTGACGCCGCCAACTGGGAAAATCTGCGCAACGTGGCTCCCAGTTCGTCCGTGCGCGTCGTGCTGAAGAACGTCGAGACGCACGAAGGGAAACTCCAGAGGGTCAGTGACGAGGGTATTACTATTTCCACTGCCAGCGGAGAAAAAACCTTCGCCCGGAATGATGTTCTGCGGGTTTCCACCAAGGGCAAATCGCATCGCAAGAGGAATCTGCTGATCGGCATGGGCGCGGGCGCCGTAACCGGCGTCATTGTCGGCGTGGCGGATCCTGAGCTCGGCCAGGGAACCTGCGCGCAAGGATCGTGCGTCGATGCCGGTACGGCCGCAATGGCGGGCGCCGTCGGAGCAGTAGCCGGCGCCGCTGTGGGGGCCATCATCCCTACAGGTGGCTGGCACGAAGTCTTTCGGGCGCCGCAAGCGGCAACGGCACAGCCCCGTGGAAACAAAATTGTGCCCGCCAGCAGCCTCGCTGCGGGTCAAGTCGCGCATCGGTGAAAGACGGACATTGACATTGGGTAGCGGCCGTGAGGTGCCACGGGCCTCCGGGCATGCGGCACCCGCGGGGCCGACTGGCATTTAGAAGCCAGTGTAAGAGAGCAAATGTGCCCAAAGCAGCCGCTCCTGGCGCCAGGGATCGCTGACAACCCGGCACTTGGCATTGATGTACATGGTCTCGCGCTTGTCGAGCGTGTACGGAGGCCAGTGGGGAAGTCCCTCGAAGTTGGGATTGCCATTGCGGGCAAAAGCCGCCCAGGCGCCGCTCATGTTGAGCGCGGTTTGGAACCGGCCGGGATTGGTACCGATCATGCCGGTGATCCCACCCATGGGATTGAATTGGGGATGGTCGAATTTGAATGGCATCTCCATCGTATGGCAAGCGCGGAGGGGATAGGGAGGGTTTTGATTGGCCAGCGCGTTCGATTGGTACCGGAGCATATACATGTAAACGGGCGCTGCATGCTGCGCCGCTTTTCTTTCAGCCTGGGTGACTGCACTTGCCCAGAGCATGCGCGCGGTCATGATGGAGAAAAAGATGTCGGTGGGGCTGGCGTGCGGGTGGGACAGGTGATAGACGGAGAGCACTTCGCCGGCCTTGTCGTGAAAAATGTCCGTAATGCGCCTCCGCAGATCTGCTTCCGTCATGGTGTAGATCGGAGGATTGTTTGGAAACATGAACACGGCTTCGTTTTCGTTGGTACCGACGATCATGGGAACGTTGGCTGAAATGGCCGGCGCCACGGGGTCGTACGGGTTGGCGGGCAGATGGTGGCCGTCGACGACCGGTCCCATGCGGAATCCTATCTGCGGGGAGGCGGAAACCGTGGCGAAACGGCTGGCGGGCAGGGTGAGCAAGTGGCGCGCCTGGGAGGGCTTCAGGCCCAGCTTTTCCAGCACCGTATGAGCAATTTCGGTGGCCTGCTGGCGGCTGATGCCTTTGAGCATGGAGCCACTTTCGACGCTGGCCCGGCTGAAGAGTCCGTGCGCTGACGGCATGGCTGTTAGAACGGAGGTTTTCATGCCGCCTCCGGATTCGCCGAAGAGCATCACGCGATCCGGATCGCCGCCGAATTGTGCAATGTTGTCGTGCACCCAGCGCAAGGCCGCGACGATGTCCAGCATGCCGGCGCAGCCGGAAGCAGCGTATTCTTCGCCCAGTATCTCTTCCAGGTACAGGTATCCCAGCAGTCCCAGGCGATGGTTAGTTGTAACGACGACCACGTCGTAGTTCCTGGCCAGGGCACTGCCGTCGTGGATAGTGTCGTCCACAGGAACCTCGGCGCCCCCGTTGCCCGTGACAAAACCGCCGCCATGGGAATAGAACATGACCGGCCTCTTTTGCCCCTCCCAAAACGCCGGCGTCCAGACGTTCAGCACCAGGCAATCCTCGCTGGTAGGGAACATCGGTATGCTTGTCGGGCGGTTGGGATCCAGAGGCTGGATACTGGCGGGACCGTAAACAAGCGCGTCGCGCACTCCGCTCCAGGGCTTCAGGGGAGGCGGAGCCTTGAACCGGTTTTCGCCGGTGGGGGATCCCGCATAAGGAATGCCTTTAAAGCAGACGACGCCGTTGCGGCTGGCTCCGCGCACGGCCCCGCCGGTTGTCTGAACGATCAGCGGGCCGTAGCCATCTCCTTTTATCGGAGCCTGAGCCTCGGCCGGCGCCGGTGCCGACAGCAGCCCGCCGACCAACGCCGGAGCCGACGTGGCTCCGCCGGTGAGAGCCAGAATCTGAGTCAGAAACCGGCGGCGTTGTTGATCGTACGTCGCGTCGATGGCTTCACCGTTCCTATCTCTTGATTGCTCCATGGTTTCCTCCTCTGCGTGAATCAGAATCCTGGCATTGACTGGACTTAATAGCCACGCCTGCGCTTCTCTTGAGGGAGGCGAACAGGTTGTCGATTGTGATCTGGAAGAAGCCACGGCACAAAGCGTGTGCCGTGGCTATAGGCTACTGGACTAGTCTAAGAAATCGCGATCCTCTTCCCTGAGGTGCGCTTTGGCTGCCTGGACGTTGAAGGTGACACCCAGTCCCGGCTTGTCCCAAACGTCGATGAAGCCATTCTTGACAATCGGGTCCGGCAAGCCCTCGACAATGTCATACCACCACTCAGGCTCGCCCAGCGGGTATTCGAAACCGATGTAGTTTTGTGGGAGGGTGGCTGCCATTTGAACATGCGCGGCGAGTCCGATCAGTCCGTCGAAGATTCCGTGCGGAGCAACCAGGATGCCGTGGAGATTGGCGTACTCGGCAATCCACTTCAGTTCGGCAATTCCGCCACAGTCTTCCGGGTCGGGGCCGAGAACATTGACCGCCTGTGTTTCGATGAGATCTTTGAAGTTTTCCCGGAGGTAGATCTCCTCTCCGGTGTGAATCGGGGTCGACGTGCTGTCGGTGACCTGCTTGAAGACCTGGGCGTTCGGGTAAGGGTAGTAGTCGCCGGTGATCATGTCTTCGAGCCAGGTGATGTGGAGTGGTTCCATCGCTCGCGCAAAGCGGATTGCATCCTTGGGAGTCCAGCCCGGCCCGCAGTCAAGGGAGAGGCCGACTTCACTGCCCAGGACCCTCTTCATGGCTTCGACGCAGGAAATGACATAGTCTATGCCACGTTCCGTCAGGAGGCCGTAATCGGGGTGCGGCGGTCCTTGCCATGGTTGGTCATACCAGGCGTCCGGGATGGCCGTCAGCATTGCCGGACTGTGAAATGCAATGGCCGCTTTGATCAGTGTGAAACCCTCTTTGGCTTCCTTCATCTTTGCCATATTCTCGGCGTAGTCGGCTGGCGTGTGGCCGGTCATGGGGAAGCGGACGCCTCCGTTGTAAATGCGGACGCGGTCGCGGATCTTACCGCCAAGCAGTTTATACACCGGCAATCCGGCCACTTGCCCGGCGAGGTCCCAGAGAGCGATTTCGATGGCGCTGACCGCCGCGCCCCAGGGCTTGAACGCTCCCATGCGGCGGATCTTCAACATTATCCGCGCGACGTCCGTGGGGTCTTCGCCCAGAAGATACCTCTTATAGAAAAGTACCATCGGTTTGAGATACGGCTTGGCAGACTCGGCTTCACCGTAGCCGGAGATCCCCTGATTGGTGACAATTCGAACCACCGGGCTCCGCCCGATGATTGCGCATTTCAGGTCAGTGATTTTGATCGGTCCATTTCCGGTCCGTTTTTGAGGAAGCGGCAGACCGCCTTCCGGCTGAGCCCCTAGCGCGGTTGCGGCGGCTACCCCCGAAAGCGATCCCAGAAATCCTCTTCGAGTCCAGTCATCCATTGATTCCTCCTGTTGCAGGCATCTCGATTGAAATCCGGCTGGCCATCCTCACGTAAGGCAAAATAGGAACTCGCATCTCGCTGCGATAGGAAGACACCAGGAGGCCAGACAGCAGGGCGGACATGCTTTTTCGGGCTCGCGGTCCTTGTGGGGTTGCCTGCCAAACGCCAAAGGTCCGTGCCACGCCGCTCTTACGCCACGCTTGCCACGGGGAGAGGGAATCTTCCTCGTGGTACCGTTGGATCAAAGAGCACCTTGCATGCTCAACCCATGCCCCCTGCTCACGCCGGGCCCACAACCATTACTCTTTTTCAGGATAAGGTCATGCACATTGGGCGCGGGCATTCTATCATAGCCGGTACTTATCCTTGCGGCGTTTCTTGCGCTTGCAGGCACTGTTGCCGGTCCTGTAGCTGCATTTCTCTGCCTCGCGCTTGCGGGTGCGCCCTCATCCTGGCGTCGCGTTCAGACCATATTCGGGGATTCTGGCTCGGTTCGATGCGGGTCGGAAGGAGGTTTCGGGTCGCAGCGGTGTACTGCCCGGATTCGGGCGGGGCAATAGACGTTGTCGGCACCCAGGAAATAACTTGCGCACCCGAATAGTGAGGTCTGGCCGTCAAACCCCGATGATGGAGGCGGACATTCCACGTCAATCTTCTTAAATTGCAGAAAAGACAGCGCGAATTGTCGCTACCAGTTTCGAACTAAGCGGGCTGGCCAAGCAAAGGTGTTTAACTGCCAGCTAAAAGCGTGCAGGACGGGATTTCAGCACCGGAAATTACTTACGCAATTGAGCCCCGGAGATCAGGTTGCCAGGGCCATAATTGAGGCAGGCGGCTTCCTGCTGTATGTTTCCTAACTACTTGAAAATAGAAGCGACAACGGCCGCCACCGGGCTCGGACACGGGTGATTACAGGGCATCGCACGCGGTCTGGAGTTTGGCACCAGGAGTGCTGTTGTTCACTTTCCTCGGGGCGAGTGTCTGTTGCGTCAGGGAAATCGTGGAGGAAGGGTGCCCGTGCAGGGCGCATCCATGCCTCTGGCCTTTTGGCGTTCGACGAATCAGCGGTCGGCCAGATGGCTGGCGTTGGCGGGCGTCTTCCCGCTGGCCTGTGCGGCGTGAAGGAGGAAGGATGATCAAGGAAAAAGGAAAAAGGATGCTGAAAGGTGTTGCGGAGGACTACATGTTCTACCGCGATGCGGAACGAACGTTTTTCGAGTCGGAAGAGTTTCCGTGGGTTGCCGATGTTGAGGCGGAATGGATGGCGATTCGCAAGGAGTTGGATGTGCTGATGTTGCACCGGGAAGCGATCACAAATTTCCAGGATTACTCCCCGCCACAGAAGAGCCTGACCAATGACAACAACTGGAAGACGTTCTTCCTGTATGCCTTTGGTCGGGTGGAAAAAGAGAACTGCGCGCGCTGTCCGGAAACTGTCCGGATTTTGAAAAAGATTCCGGAGATGAACACAGCCATGTTCTCCATTCTGTCGCCCGGAAAGTACATACCTCCGCATCGGGGTCCATATAAGGGTGTGCTGCGCTATCACCTGGGTCTGATCATACCGCGACCGGAAGGCAGTTGCAGGATTCGAGTGGGAAAGGATATCAGGACATGGAAGGAAGGGAAGAGCCTGATTTTTGACGACAGCCACGAACATGAAGTCTGGAACGACTCTGACTCCTATCGCGTGGTGCTTTTCGTCAACTTTGCTCGCCCGACGATCTTTCCTTTTTCTGCGGTCAACCGATCAATTCTCTGGATGCGCAGCCGCCGTCCGCTGTAGGCGCTGCGGCGACAAGCAGTGTTTTTTGCTAACTTTCCCCCCTCTCGTCCTCTTGGTCTGCATTCCGCCAATGGAAGGAGGGAGACGGCAATAAAATTGGTGCCTGGGGTGCGGGCGAGGACCTCACGTTGGGGTGTGTTGAAGATGTACAGCCCCTGTGTGCGCGTTGTCCCCGCCGGGTATCGGGGAGTGCGCAATGGTTCGGAAATCCGACCATGCGATGGAAAGCTGAACGTTGTTTGTCCTTGCCAGATTGTGTGAGAGGAGGCGCGTTTCCAAACCGTGAAAATTCGCCATCAGCAGAACAAGCTTGACTTGTTCCTGGGCTGCTAATTTGCGCTCCCGCTGCGTGCTTCTTCCCTTGAGAAGATCATTTTCACTTTGGTAGAACCCCGGGGAGTATCAACACTTCGCTGGACATCTAAAGTCCTGCCGTCCTTTGACAACATCCATTGCTCCTGAACCTTAATGGACCTTTCGCCACCGCGAAGATTCTCGACCCTTGAAAGGTCGAGTTGGTGGCCCTTTTTCTTCCAGCCAGCCTTCAGCGTTTCAGATCCCGGAATAGGTTTCTCGACCTGCATTGTTGATGAGCTGCCATCAAGGTTATATGTCGCGATGGGCGTTACCATGGCGAAGGCCATGGATTTTCTCATCTGCTCGCGAAGGCCTCCGGGGCCGCCTGGATAGCCGCCCCGCCGCCCACCCGGAAACCGGCCGCCACCGGGGAATCCAACGCGTGGCATGCCCCCACCGGGATAACCGCCGCCGGGATAACCGCCGCCCGGGTAGCCGCCACCCGGGTAGCCGCCACCGCGCTGTCCGCCTCCGGGATATCCTCCTCCGCCTTCGTCTCCGCCGGGGGATCCGCCGCCTTCGGCAACTCGGGCCGGCCTCAGCTCTCCCTTGACCTTGCTTTCGACCGTGATCTGCCGGTCCGTTTGGGTGACGTTCATTTTGTAGCTCTGTAAGCGAGCAGGAACATCATGGGTTTTCTGCATGTCCAGGACCCATTTGCCGGAAAAGTTGGCCTTTATTCTGGCTCTGGCAAGGCCGTTGCCAGCGGCTATTCCGGTAATCAGGGTTAGCATTACGAACATCTTTTTCATTGACCGGCTCCTTCCCGAGAGCAGTAGGCTAGTATCCCCCGACGAGTTGAGAATCTGTCTGTTTTGACGACGCATGCACTCATCTTGGCAGAAAAAGGCCGAAAAGACTGTTAAGGTTGTGTAAAGTCTGCTGGAACATGCGAGGTGAAATCCGGATAAGCGGGAATTAGCGTTTTGGCCTTCCGGCGAATGAAAGGTCTGCCTTTTTAATACACGTCGCCGCGAGCCACGACCTTCCCTTTAGACCGGCAGCGGCCTTCTTGTTGCGGAGGAAATTGCCTGGTATATATCCCCTGATCTTCAACGGTTCGCGCGCTACCCACTCTTAATAACAGACCAGCAGATAACCTGATGTGAGGTATTGATCATCTAAACTTGCGTAGTGAAAATCGAGGGGGCGGCTTCTGTGCGAAGGATATCTACTATCTGCGGGGGATTACTGAGTGTGTTTCTGGCGGCCGCGATTTCAGCGGCAGCGACGGCAAATCCTCCCGACGCTATAAGGCCGTGCAAGGATGCGCCAAACAAGATGGACGATGTCTACTGCATCGGGCAGAGGCGCGTTGCACGACGCAGCTTGATTTCCATTCCCAAAGAGATGGCTCTCGGCAAGCGATATGCCGCACAGATTGATCGCTCATCTAAGATTGTCAAAGATCCGGTGATCACGGAGTATGTGAATCGTGTAGAGCAGAACATTGCTGAAAATTCTGATGCCAAGATTCCGATCACGGTTGGGGTGATCCAATCACCGCAAATCAATGCTTTTACTCTTCCGGGCGGGTTCATTTTTGTCAATACGGGCCTGCTTCAGGGTGTGAGCAGTGAGGCCGAGCTTGCCGCAGTCCTCGCGCATGAGACCGGACACGTTGCCTGCCGTCATGCCGTCGCCAACATGACCCGGGAAGATTTGCTTCAATACGCGACGATTCCCCTGCTGTTTACGCCGATGTCCTACCCGGTTTTTCTTGGCGTGACTCAAGCACTTAACTTCGGCATCCCGCTGGCCTTTCTCAAGTACACTCGGGATGAAGAGCACGAAGCCGACTTTCTTGGTGTGCAGTACTTGTGGAAAGCGGGCTACGATCCGAATGCATTTCTTGGCGTCTTCAGCAAGATCATTCAGCAGAATCGCAGCGTCCCCGGCAGTGTCCCCGCCATCTTCATGGACCATCCGCCCACTAAAGCACGCATCATCAGCATCGAGGAAGAAATCAAGAATATCCTCCCGCCGCGCAAAGAGTACCTGGTGTCTACCTCCGAGTTCCACAGTGTCCATGAGCGCCTCGACAATATGCTGAGCCGGGAGAATCAAGCCGAACTGGCGTCCAACAAGAACAGGCCAACACTCATCAGGCGTGAGCCAAGGACTTCACCCGTGAATGGGCCCGTTCAGAATTCCGGGAACGACAAGCCGCCAATACTGGGAAAACCGCCAAAAAACAACTCGTAATGGGAGTCAGCAATTCCCTGAGCGCCGACCGGTGCAGATGCTTATCCTGTAGTATCTGCGATCTCGCCAAGCGAGGGGGGAATCGCCCGTCCTCTTCCGCACGCTCTCGTCTCTCACGCACATACATCATCCGGGCAAAGTGACACCCTTTGCTGGGCACAAGTCCTCTCTGGGAATCACGAACCCCAGAACCCGACGTTTGCCTCGCTCGTGTTATGAAATGGCGCGTGGCGTGAAGGAACAGCGCGGCGATTCGGGCTGGCTGGCTCGGTAGCGCGGACCTCCTGTTGCGAGGCCCGCGTTTTTTTCTAAGTGCCTACCGAGTTTCAGAACCCTTAACAAAACAGAGGGCGCAGACCGCAGCGACGGCGGTGTGCGCTACCTGCCTAGTCGAAGAAGTCGCGATCCTCCGGCCTGAGGTGCGCTTTGGCTGCATTGACATTGAACTCGATGCCGAGCCCCGGCTTGTCCCAGACTTCGATGAAGCCATTTTTAACGATCGGGTC
>JAKAWN010000441.1 GCA_021827245.1 Acidobacteriota bacterium
GCCAGGCTCACCGACTACAAGACCGGCCATTTCAATAGCCACCTTGATAAGGACCCTCTGGACGGAGGCAAGGAGGTCCAGCGCAGTCTCTACTACCTTGCGGCGAGATCACTCTTGCCGCGCACTGAGATCATCCAGAGCCGCCTGCTTTATCCCGGGACTCCCAACAGGGTCTGCGTGCTCGAGAATCCGGAAGAATATGTTCAGCGACTGGCCGGCTACCTTAAGACTGCAAAACAGCTTGTACTTGAGGGGTTGACGATTCCCGGAGCGGGTGCCCAAGACGCATACAACGACCTAGCCTTTGCCTTCCCATCGAACGCACCCGTTCAATACTTCGTTGGGAAATCGACTGCAAGCAGGAGACTGTTGTCAGCGCTCGTGGCCCTATGGGAAAACAGTGAAAACAAACCCTAGCGACGAGCCAATTCGCGAGCGGGCATTGACTGACCTGGATTCTTCCATCTTGGTTGAGGCGGGAGCAGGGACTGGCAAGACCGCATTGTTGGCGGGGCGTCTCGTCATGCTGCTGGCCAGCGGCAAGGAGCCGAAAAGCATCGCAGCCATCACATTCACAGAGCTAGCCGCCAGCGAGCTTTCTGTGCGCATGAGCGAATATGTAACACAGCTAGTCCGGGACGAAGTTCCTCCGGACCTCCAGATTGCCTTTCCTGAGGGCGTTGGTCCCGAGCAACAAGCCAATTTGGAGAAGGCACGCGAGAGCCTCGATGAGATCACCTGTACAACCATTCACGGATTCTGCTACCGCTTGATCAATCCCTATCCTGTGGAGTCTGGCCTTGACCCTGGCGCCTCGCCGATGGACGAATCGGCAGAGCAACTTCTCTATCGGACTGTGCATGACAACTGGCTTCGCGAACGGTTTAGTAAACCGTCGAACGAGGACGACGCCCTGGCAGACTTCATCGTCGCCGATTCCGAGGAGGGGTTGAAGCAGATCGGGAACCTATCAGAATTTCTGCGGCGTCATCGGGATGCTAGACCTCCAGCGTCGGGACTCAAGGATGCCCACTTTGGGGATCTCCTGACTGCCGTGGAGACGTTCAGCCAGTGGTACGCGAAGCAAAGCTTGGGGGAGACTGGCACGGCTGCCATCGTCGAAATGTTGCGAAAGCTCGCTGGCCAGGTGCCATCCGAGCAAAGTAAAGCAACCTTTAAGGCTTTGTGGGAATGGACCCATCTCTCTACAGATCCTATTGTCTTCAGGAGTGGCGGGCGATTCAGAGCATACCAGAGGAAATCCAAATGGCAAGATGCCGCAAAAGCAAAAGGTCGGCCTGGATCGGTTGGCGACGCGCTCTGTGCAGAGGCGGCGAGCCATTACTCACAGATCGCTGAGACCTTTGAAACCCTGAAGGCCCAGATTGCAGGGGATCTCGTTCGTCGCTTCGCCTCCGCGCTCAAGCCGCTGCAAGAGCGCTTCCTCGCAGAGAAACGGGCGGCTGCCTTGCTTGACTTTGATGACCTCCTCTATATGGCGCGCGATCTTCTCCGACGCGACCCCGAAGTCCGACAAGCGCTTGCTCGACGCTATCGCTATGTCCTGGTCGACGAATACCAGGATACCGATCCCATACAGGCCGAAGTCCTCTTCCTGCTCTGTGGGGACAGCAAGGCCGGAGAAGATTGGACGACGTCTAAGTTGAGACCTGGTCAACTTTTCATCGTCGGTGACCCCAAACAATCCATCTTCCGATTCCGCCATGCAGACATCCGAACCTATCTGAGAGCGCGCAAATCTTTTGTTCAGCAATTTCCAGGAAACTGCATCGACATCGTTGCCAACTTTCGTTCACTTCCTGGAATCCTTGATTACGTCAACCGTAAGTTCAAAGATCCGCTGTCAGCGGAAGGGCAAGCAGGTTATGCGAAGTTGTCGCCTTTCGTGACAGACTCGCCGCATCAATATCCCCCGGTCGTCGCCCTCGACATCGAGCACCCGGAGGGTGAGAAGCTCAGCCAGGACGAAATCCGTCAGGCGGAAGCCCGGCGAGTGGCAGAACTGTGCTCCAAACTGATTGGCAACGTAAAAGTCCGCAAAGGTGAGGAAGCCGTCGTCTGCCAAGCTGGCCACATAGCGCTTTTAGCCCCCACCGGAACCGGTCTCTGGTACTACGAGCGCGCACTTGAGGAGGCGGGGATACCCATAGCCACCCAGGCGGGCAAAGGGTTCTTCCAGAGACAGGAAGTAAAGGATTTGATCGCCATCGCCCGCATACTGGCGGACAGTACCGACACGCTTGCTTTTGGCGCCCTTATGCGTGGCCCTCTGGTCGGGCTTAAGGAACAGGAAATATTGGAGATCATTTCCGGTCTAGAGTCCGCAAGAGAAGCGTCCGGCAAGTTCTCTCTGTGGAGCGATCCCAGCTTCATCAATAATCCTCTCGCATCTCAGGCCCTGCGTGTATTCCAAAGCTTAGCGCGCAAGGCGCAGGGCACGTCCCCTTTCGACCTGATGCATGCCGCGGTCGAAGGTCTTCGTGTGCGAGCTATTTTGCGCCAGCGCTACCGGTTTGCAGTGGAAAGAGCACTCTCGAATGTCGATCTCTTCTTGGAAATGGCGCGTCCCTATGCTGTCCGGGGCATCGTGGCGTTTGCGAGGGACATGTCGAAAGCCTGGGAAGATGCCGAACGAGAGATTGAGGGTCGTTCTGATCCCACGCAGGATGCGCTGCATGTCATCACTGTGCACAGTGCCAAAGGCTTGGAATGGCCCGTGGTCATCCCCATCAATACCCTCACCGGAGTCCAAGCCGAAAAAGGAATCATCTTCTCCCGTGAGGATGGGACATTGCACATGCGGCTCGGCGACCTGGAGCCGGCATCGTACACTGAGGTGCGGACAAAGGAAGATGAAGAGCTCAATCGGGAGCGGGTCCGCCTGTGGTATGTGATGTGCACACGTGCGCGAGATTTGCTCGTCTTGCCCCGGCATAAGAACGTCGAGACCAAGAAAAGCTGGCAATCCATCGTTGACCTTGGTCTAGAAGAACTTCCGACCTTGGACCAAGGAGACTTGCAAAGTGGTCGGATTTCAGTTCCTCGCGAAATGCCGAACAATCAGGATCGGCCAACGTTCGAGCGCGAGCAATTGCAGCTCGCTAAGGCACACCCCAAAGTGATCTGGATTAGGCCAAGCTCACTTGATGAGGAAGGGGTTAGACAAGAGTCGCGCGAATCCAATTATGGCAGCGTGGTCGTCGGAAAAGAGCCTCGCCCAGAGGTTGCGGGGGGTGCCCTGCGAGGTCTTCTACTGCATAAGCTGATGGAAGAGGTCCTCAACGGGACACTTCAGGAGGACGCACGCAAAGTGGCAGAGCGAGCCGGGACACTGATCTGTCAATTGGGCTCGACCCCGAGCAATGATCCCGCGAAAGGCCCCAGCGCAGAGGAAATGGCTGAGACCATCCTAAAAACACTTAGTCTCCCCATTGTCCGAGATAACCGACAGCGATTGTTAACGGAGGTAAGCCTTCACGGCGTGGATGAGGAAGCGCCAGGTATTCTGAAACTTGTTTCTGGAGTTGCTGACGCTATTGCCACGGGCGAGGCCGGTTCGGTCGATCTGGCAATTGAATGGAAGAGCGACGTTGAGATAACTGCAGGTGCCTCCAAGGAACATCGCGCTCAATTGAGACAATACATGAAAGCGACCGGCTGTCCATTGGGAGCTGTTGTCTATATGACATTGGGGCAGGTTGACGAGATCCATGGTCCAAACGCCGATCGGTGATCCGAATGTTTACTTTTGACCGCACCCCCGACGTTGAAAGCGGGCTCGAAGCTCAGAGTAGGCAAAGAAGAAAACAATTTTACCAGACACACCGGCCTACAAATTGAGATGGAGCGCTACGTTAGTATTATCCTGGCGTTCTCAGTCGCCGATTTAGGCAAGGTGAAGCGGCGGTTAATTGGATTGGCGGGAGGAAGGGCTGGAGCCTCGTAGCCTGACGGATGAATCTCCAATGACAACACTCTGGCATTCAGAAAAGACCGAGCTGCTTGTCTTCAGCGAGGGCCGCAGGAGCTCGTCGCCGTGCGCCACGCTTACTCCCTGCGGAGGCGTTGAGTGAGGCGCTGAACAAGACTAACTGATCGACGAGCGAGGGAAAAGGCACCTGTGCAGGACCGATGTCCTCAATAGGTGCTTCGCGCTCAGGCTCGATTGCTGCCGGCGCTGCAGGGGCGAAAGCTGCGTTCTGCAGTTGAATGTCTCGCCAGACAAGGTCAGCGGATTCACCGATCCCCTTTTCGGTGACAAGTTCTCGCGCCATCGCCATCAGAAGATCATCATCTTCGCCGACAGCCTGCAATCCCTCCGTTGAAAACTTCCCCTCCATCGCCAGGGCGACCAGTAATTTCCGTCCCATCAGTCGGAGGCAAGTTTCCTGGGCCGAATTCGCATAAGCGAAATATTTGACCGTAACCTCTTGGGTCTGCCCGATCCGCCACGAGCGCCGGCTTGCCTGACGCAGAGTATAGAGTGAGTAGCCTGTTTCCCAGAAGTACAAATCCGCGTACTCCAAAAGATCAAGTCCGAGGCTGACGAGTTTTGGATGTCCGATGACCACCTGCGCGCCATGCCGCGACTGGCGCTCGTACCAAGCCTCGCGCAATTCAGGCTTCACATCACTCGTGAGCACAGCGACGCGTATGCCCTCTCGCTGGAGGATTCGTTCCAGTCGCCGGGTCACGTCGCGCGTGCGAGTGTAAACTGCGAACACATGAACCTTGCGGCCGCGGCTCAGGCTTGATTTGATTTCCTCAACGAGGCGTCGCTCCTTGGCGTAGAGGACACCCTCATCCAGATCTTCCGGTTCAGCGATCACAAAGCGCTCACGTCGCCCGGTGTCCGGATTGAGCTCAGACCCATAAAGAGTCCCAAGCCCGAAGGGACGATCTGGGTACAAAAGCAATGCATTCATCCCGACGCTCACCACCGATGCGTTACCTCGGTGATCCCGAAGGACTTGCTTGATCGCTTCTTCAAGCTTGCCGTACGCGGTCATGAGCTTCTCGTCCATCTCAACGCGGACCACCTCCTCACGATACGGTGGCAGCACATGGGCAATGTCTTCGAGCGAGAGAAACGCCGCCAACGGCATCAGGAAATCGCCGAACAGAAGCGGCGAAGCGCCGGGCCGTCGGCGCACCCGCCGCGTTACTTTGGCTTCGGAACACGCATTCTCGGCAGGCTCGATGGTAGTGATGGTTTCGAGCAAACCGTAGGTCCCCATGAACGGCCGAACGCCCTCTTGGTGCTCGTATCCGTGGTCGATCATCTTGCTTGGCTGAAGCCGAAATAAAATTTCATAAACATCATCTGCGTAGCCGCCCAAGAGTGTGCCCGTCAGCACGAGCGTCTTCCTGGCGGCGCTCGCCAACGCGCCCAAGGCATTACCTTGCGCTGTATCACCGCCCTTGAGCTCGTGCACCTCGTCGGCAATGGCAAAATCAAAGAAATTCCGTAGGTGCCGGCTGATGAATTCGATGACGGCATAACGCCGCACTTTCGAGCGGTCCGCCTGCCAGAGGGCGCTGAAAAGTTTCCGGCGCACCTTGAGGTCCGGCTCAT
>JAKAWN010000027.1 GCA_021827245.1 Acidobacteriota bacterium
CTCGTGCGCCGGGCTGAGAGGTTGAGGGGAAGGAGGCGATCCGAGCAGAGACAACCTGAAAACGACGCGGGAGTGTCGACGAGAGCGGACTCCCGCGCCCTGTAAATGGCCCGCAAGGCCTGAAAATCGGGGTAAACCGCTCGAGACAACACCGCAGCCTCCTCCACGGAGCCGCTGTCTCAGCTCGTAAAGCTTCGCACAACCCTCATCGCCAATCAATCGCGATTCTTGGGTTGATGGCAGGTGTTCGGGGCGAGAAGTTGATGGGAAGGCAAGAGTAAGGCTGACTGGAAGCAGCCTGCATGGGTCAAAAAAATTTCCGAACAACAACCACCACTCTCCTGCAGCGGCTGGAGACCGCGCCGGAAATGTGCGCCGGGGCAGACGCCTGTCCGCCCCGGGCTTCGCCAGTACATCGATCAGTAGCTTGGCATCGAAGGATCAACGTCGCGCGCCCATGCCAAGACGCCGCCCTTGAGGTTGTGGATTCTCCGGAAACCAGCTTGCATCAGAAAGTCCACGGCCTTCGCGCTGCGCACGCCGGAGCGGCAAAGCACAACAATCTCGTCTGCCGTGTTCAGCTCGTGCATGCGTTTCGGAACCTCACCGAGCGGAATCAGCTTCGAGCCGGGAATGTTGCAGATTTCGTACTCGTGCGGCTCACGAACATCGACCAGAACGAATGGCTTGTTTTCGCCCATCATCTGCTTTACTTCCGTCGCTGTGACTTCTGGAACATTGGTATCGGGCACATATTCTTCGCCCCGGATACCGCAGAACTCTTCGTAGTCAATCAGCTTGGTGATGGTCGGATGCTCTCCGCAGACCGGGCACTCCGGATTCTTGCGTAACTTGAGCTCCCGGAACTTGAGATGGAGCGCATCAAAAAGCAGCAGACGGCCGATCAACGGCTGGCCCTTGCCAAGAATCAGCTTGATGACCTCGAGCGCCTGCAGCGAGCCGACAATGCCGGGCAGTACGCCCAGCACGCCTCCCTCGGCGCAACTCGGAACCAGTCCCGGCGGAGGCGGCTCCGGATAGAGGCAGCGATAGCACGGGCCTTCAGGAGCGTGGAAAACAGAAGCCTGCCCTTCGAACCGGAAGATACTGCCATAGACGTTAGGCTTGCCCAGCAGCACGCAGGCATCATTCACCAGGTACCGCGTGGGGAAATTGTCCGTGCCGTCGGCGACAATGTCATAGTCGCGGAAGATGTCGAGCGCGTTCTCAGAAGTGAGGCGCGTCTCATAAGGAATCACTTCTACATTCGGGTTAATGTCACGGATCGTATCGCGCGCAGATTCCAGCTTGGGCCGCCCCACGTCGTCCGTATCGTGAATGATCTGCCGCTGCAGGTTGGTGAAATCGACCACATCAAAATCCACTATTCCCAGCGTGCCCACGCCCGCTGCAGCCAGATAAAGAGCGAGCGGCGTGCCCAGCCCTCCGGCGCCGATGCAAAGCACCTTGGCCTGCTTCAGCTTGAGCTGGCCTTCCATGGCGACTTCCGGCATGATGAGATGCCGGCTATAACGAAGAATTTCGTCATTGCTTAGTTGCTCTGTTGGAGCTGATGTCAATATTCCCATTTTCTCCTCTTCGCTTATCATTTCATTCGATTCCTGAACGATGCAAAAGCCACTCAATCCCGAGCCGGAATTGCCACCACTTCTTGCTTTTGCGTAAGATTGCTTAGGTCGTGGGGTGTGAGCCCGGAACCCCGACTGGCGGGATCCAGGCTAGCTACAGATGCAGCGGAACATTGAACCGCCTGCAATGGAGGGGACGATGCTAATCACGTCAGTTTCGGCCAGAGGGGTCTCGTCCTTCTGCAGGAATCGGATATCCTCATCATTGACGTAAACATTCACAAAGCTGCGAAGCTTACCGTCTTCATTGTAAAGGTGCTTGCGAAGGTCACGGTATTGCGATGTCAGGCCCGCCAGCGCCTCGCCAACGGTCTTGGCCTCAATTTCCACCGAGTCCTTCTTCCCCGTATACTGCCGCAGCGGGGTAGGGATAACAACTTTTACGGGCATTCTTTCTCCTCGACTCAATGCACCCGAGCGGGAATGTCTATTATACCCCAACATGCCCCTTTTGCCCCTATGTTCCTTAGATGAACACCAAAGGCTAAAGTTTCAACGCTTCGGGCTCAAACTGCGACCGGTCTTCCGAGAGCACCCACGAGGCCACCTCTCTCGCCTCACCTTGCTCAACTGAAAGAATGATATAAGAATACCATGGCCAGGCATGTTCCCGATCATAATTCGACGGTCGGGCAGGATGATCCGGGTGGGAATGGTAATACCCCAGAACGTCCAGTCCCCTTGCACGCGCTTCCTTTTCCACCCGCAATTGCTCCAGTGGGTCAATCAGAAACCGGTTCCTTTCAGATTCCCGGCCAGGATCTACGAGCGGCAGCAGCTCCTGGGCCCGCGCGGAATCATGGCGGAGATTTCTGAGGGGCACCACCTGAGAAACTTCCTTGGCAACCCCATCCGCGATCCCAAGCAGCATTCCACAGCATTCGTTCGGATATTCGCGCGCACCGTGAGAGCGAATGCTATCCAGCAACTCGGCTTTGAATTGTATCGTCATCGACTCACCGCACGATGCAGAAACATTCCTCGAAAAACACAGTGTTTCCCTTGCCGGCGAGAATGGCAACTTTAGCCGGAGCCCCGCAACGGCTGGCATTACGAACCTGCCGAAATATCGTCCCAGAAGCGCTCACTGAGATATTTGTCGCCGCTGTCGGGGAGAATCGTAACGATTACCCCGCGGCCCACCTGCTTTGCCACGTTGAGAGCCGCCACCACGGCCGCTCCGGCCGAAACTCCCACCAGCAACCCCTCCTCGCGGGCTAGGCGCAGAATCATGGCATAGGCATCTTCTGTAGAGACTTCCATATTCTGGTCAGCGATCGAAGAATCATAAACGCCGGGAATAATTGAGGAGGGCATATGCTTCAGTCCCTCCAGGCCGTGAAAAGGAGAATCCGGCTGAAAGGAAACACAGCAAACGTCGGGATTGAACTCCTTCAGCCGCCGCGCCGTGCCCACAAAGGTTCCGCTTGTGCCCAGACCCGCGACGAAATGCGTGACCCTTCCGTCGGTCTGCTCGAAGATCTCCGGCCCGGTTGTCTGATAATGCGCTCTCCAATTAGCAGGATTGTTGTACTGATTGGCGTAAAAATAGGTTTCAGGCTCCCTGGCGGCTAGTTCTCGAACCGTGCGAATAGCACCGTCGGATCCCTCCAGAGGGTCCGTATAAGCGATCTCGGCGCCGTAGGCGTGCAGTATGCGCTTGCGCTCAGGGCTTACGTTGGACGGCATAAAGAGCTTCACGCGATATCCTCGAGCAGCACCAATCATCGCGTAAGCAATTCCTGTATTTCCTGAAGTCGAATCGAGGAGAATTTTCCCGGGCGTCAACGTGCCTGCCCGCTCCGCTTGCTGAACGATGTTCCAGGCGGCCCGGTCCTTGACAGACCCGCCTGGGTTGGCCCACTCGGCTTTCGCCAGAAGTTCCACCCCAGGGAACTCTGCCGAGACCTTACGCAAGCGCAGCATCGGCGTGTTTCCGATCAGAGATAAGACGTCAGTTGCACGCTTCAAATCAGGCAGCACAACCGCCTCTTTTGGTCCTAATGACATAAAGTTAAGCCCTTCAGGATTTTAGGGGGTAGCAGCGTGAGGTGTCAACAGCGCGATCCCTGATCTTTGGAGGGAACCCGGGGATGGCGATGGCTCGTTGCGGCCATGTTGTTGGCAACCGGATTGATCGGACGATAAAGAATATCCACTCTTACGCTATTCAAATCTTCCTCATCCAATTCGACGATACTGTCAAAACCTTCAGACTCGACAGAACTGCTCGCCCGCTTGAAAAGCTCATATTGGTCCTCAATGGCTCCCCGCCCAACGGAACGCTCACGTGCACGATCCCGCTCAAGGCACTTCTCAAGAGAGACCTTAAAGAGAAAAAGCTCTGTACGGACTCGGTACTTCCGGCCCAGGTCCAGCAGAGACTTCCGTGCCCCAAAAGTTAGCGCAGTCGAATCGACAACACACAAGCGGTTGATGGAAAGACGTTGACCAATAAGAAAATTTACAAGAGCGAATGTTTGCTGATGGTAACGTTGGTCCTTTTCGTCATCGCACACCAGACTCCGGCAAAAATCCGAGGAAATAATGTGAGTAGGCCGAAAATGCCGGACAGCAAATGTCGATTTTCCACATGCCGCTGGGCCACATAACACTATCACCGAAGGTCGAAGTACTCGAATGATCCGTTCCTCCGTCGAACCCATGGCCAACCTCGAACGGACATCCTTGCTTTATGATTAACTTCCTGACGTGGAGTTCTTCCATCTCCCCAGCATCTATCCTTATGATTTACAAAACGCCTCTAAAGCCAATACTACACCTAAAATGACGGATTGCAAGCTAGCTTGATTACAGGCGATGCAGGGGACATATCAACACTTATTCGTAGCGAATGAAACCCGGATTTAGTACGCCATGGGGGTCGAATGCTTTCTTTGATTTCACCACCTCGGCCCACTTCCCGCCATAGTGGGACTTCCATTGCGTGGCGTCAAAGGAGACCCACCCAGAAAGGTACCTTTTCCCGCCCATCATCATCGCCCCCTGGCTGGCCGTGCTCAGCCGTGGAAGTACTTCGTCGACAAAGCGAAGAGGAACAGCAGGCAGAATGCCAAAACCCATCAGGTATTCACTCGAAGGGCGCATGAACAAGGGAACAGAAGAGGCGTTGCCCCGGGCTGGCCACAGCAGGATATGCCCGCCCGCGATCGCTTGCGGGGGCATATTCTTCAGCACTTGCCCGATATAAAGCGGCGTGGTTTCCCAAGGTAAGACACATTCCATCCAGGGATGCGCATACTGCCAGAAACCGGCACGCTTCCAGATAGCAAACAGGGGATCGAGTCTCCCAAAGAAGTCGGTGATGTTCCCTTCCTCGGTGTGGACGTGTTTGTAAAACCTGAGTCCGGCCAGCTTGTCGTCGCCTGCAGCGCTGACTTTTCCGTCGATCTCAATTGTGGCATGCAAGGGATAGAACCACTCGGCGAACGCCTGGCGGCTGTCTCCAACCTGCTTGAATCCCTGGGGACACGGAGCACACCACGCTTCGAGGTAATCGAACCTTTCGTCTGACATCACGGTTTTCAGATCCTCAAGTAGAACCGGCAAGTCGTCATAAAGCAGGTAGTACGAACGAAAGCGTGGCAGGTGAGATCGAATCTTCAAGCTGCCGCCCGTAATCACGCCGAACTGTCCCATGCCCGCTCTCACCGCATCGAACAGGTTCTTGTTCCGCTGATTCGAGCAACGAACAATTTCTCCTTCGCCCGTCACGACCTCCAGTTCGAGGCAGTTGTCAGCCTGCGTCCCATATCTCCAGGAGGCAACTCCCAACCCGCCGCTTGAAAGCGTCCCACCGATCGTCACATCAAGGTTGTTCGTTAGAACTGGTGGCGACAACTGCTGAGCAGAAAGATGCCGCACGAGGTCCCGCCATTTCAGGCCCGTCTGGCAGGTGATGTATCCTTTGCTCGGATTAACCTCCCCAACTGCGTTCAGCGAAGTCATATCCAGAACGATCTGTTCAGAGAGGGATTGCCCGGTCTGGGAATGCCCTCCGCCACGGGTTGAAACCGAAAGGCCATTGCGGACCGCAAATTTGATGACGTTCGCAACGTCCTCACTCGACTCAGGCCGAACCACCGCGACCGGTTTCCGCACAATGATACGGCCGAAGTCTGTGGACACAGCTTCACGCGATGCATCATCCAAGAGAACCTGTCCACTGACTTCACGAGCCAGATCGGCACTCCAGTTCATCACTCAACCTCCTGAAGATATTCCAAAGAATTTTCCAACAAAGGATTGTGCCGCCCAATTCTTGAAACTACCACAGAGGGCATATAACCCACAATGCTCGCCTGCCCGGCGAACTGAGCCGAAACCCCGGACAATTAGCGTCGCACAGGCAGGAGCACAACTGAAACGGATCATCGAATACTGGTGGCTCGGAAATGGCGGACGTATTGCCGTATGGTACAGTAAAGTTTGGGATTTTCTCCATGATGCAAACCCCCGCGTCAGCGGAAGGATGACGCAGCTAAAGGTAGGAACTTGTTTTGCTTGTTTGTCATCATGTAAGATTTCCCGTTACAAGCATCTGCGGCTGAGAAGAGAGCGAAACGACCTGCGGGAGGTGTGAAATTGGCGGAAGGGGCGAAATACGATGTTGCGGTGATTGGAAGTGGTCCAGGCGGATACGTGGGAGCGATTCGAGCCGGCCAATTGGGGCTGAAAACCGTTCTGATCGAAAAAGACAATAAGTTCGGCGGAACGTGCCTCCACGTCGGATGCATTCCAACCAAGGATCTCCTCCTGAACGCCGAGGTCTACGACTATTTCAGGAACGCCCACGAATTTGGCATTGAGTGTAAAGAACTTTCAATCGATTGGTCGGCTATTCAAGCGCGCCAGAACAAAGTGGTGACGAAGCTGGCCAACGGAGTCGGATTCCTGCTGAAGAAGAATAAAGTTGAAACTGTCCAGGGGTTCGGCCAGTTGTCTGGACCGGGCAGCATTACCGTCACGGATTCGAACAAGAAGACCCGCGAAATCCAGGCCAAGAACATTGTCCTGGCCACAGGTTCTGAGGCCAAGATGCTGCCAGGTCTTGAACCAGACGCCAAGACTTTCCTGACGAATAAGGAAATCCTGAGCCTGAAGAAAATCCCAAAATCCATGGCGATCATCGGTTCGGGCGCTGTCGGCGTGGAATTCGGCTCCATTTTCCACCGGTTTGGAACCGAGGTTACGATCATCGAGATGCTGCCCCGTGTAGTCCCATTGGAAGACGAGGAGATATCGGCACAACTCCAGAAGTCGTTCAAAAAACAAGGCATAGCCGTTCACACGGAAGCTAAGGTTGAAAAGGTGGCAAAGACAGCGAAAGGTGTTATGGTTGAATTCACTGACGCAGAGGGAAGAGCTCACAACCTGGAAGCGGAAACCTGCCTGGTTGCTGTCGGGCGTGCTCCGAACACGCAGAACATCGGCCTTGAAAAGACGCGTGTCAGGCTGGAAAAGGGATTCGTCAAGGTCGATCCCTATATGCGCACCGACGAGCCCGGGGTCTATGCGATCGGCGACATCGTGGCCGGAAGCCCTCTGCTCGCCCACGTTGGATCAATGGAAGGAATTGTCGCGGTAACGCACGCCGCCGGAAAACCGGTAGAGCCGATCAACTATCGCCAGGCTCCGAACTGCACTTATTGTGAACCGGAAATCTCCAGTGTAGGGCTGACGGAACGCCAGGCTCGCGAAGGCGGATACAACGTGAAGGTTGGCAAGTTTCCTTTTGTAGGAAACAGCAAAGCGACGATCCTGGGCATGACAGAAGGTTTTGTCAAAATCGTCAGCGACGAACGGTACGGAGAAATTCTGGGAGTCCATATGATTGGGCCCCGGGTTACCGAAATGATCGCCGAGGCTGTCGTGGTCATGCGACTGGAAGGAACGGTAGAGGATTTGGAGCATGCCATCCATCCGCATCCCACACTCACAGAGGCTGTGCCTGAAGCCGCCCATGCCGTCCACGGGATGGCAATTCACATTTAGATGGAAGTGCCGCCTTGGCGATTGGCATTAGAGTGACGTTCAGGGGGCCCGTGCAAACGCTGCCCGTCCAATGATTTGCCAGGTCGAACTACCAGGCATTGTCGATTATCAGAAAAGCTTGCGCCTCCAGCAGGAGCGGGTTCACGCGCGAAAGGCTGGGACAATCCCTGACACCTTGCTTCTGCTTCAACATCCGCCCGTTTATACCCTGGGACGCAACGCAAACCGCGAAAACATACTATTTTCACCGGAGCGGCTTCAACGCCTGGGCGCGAAGGTGTTCGAAACTGACCGCGGTGGCGACGTCACTTTCCATGGGCCAGGCCAGATTGTCGGCTACCCGATTCTCGACCTCACCCGGCACCGAAGAGACCTTGCCTGGTATATGCACTCGCTCGAAGAAGTCTTCATCCGCGTGGCCGGGGAATTCGGAATTCGCGCGGGGCGGATTGCCGGCGCTCGTGGCGTGTGGGTCGGCAATGACAAACTGGTGGCCATGGGTGTGCACGTATCGCGATGGATAACGTCTCATGGCTTTGCCTTTAATGTGAACACCGACCTTCGGTTTTTCGATTGGATTGTACCTTGCGGGCTGCATGACAAGGGAGTGACATCTCTTGAAAGGATCCTGCGCCGGCCCGTTTCCATGGATGCCGTGATTGACCGTGTCATTCATCACTTTGGAACGGTGTTTGGAATGGAAATGAAACTACTTGAAAAGCAAGAGGCCACTCCAGACCGGCAGGATAGCGAAATCGTCATTCAAAACGGACAATAACGCAACTGGCGCCATATGGCTAAAATTCATCCTGTCGAGGACATAAAGAAAACGCAGGTCCCTGATGCCCGAACCTTGGAACGCATGCTCTACTACCTGAAACTCACTCGCGAAGCCGAGGCGCGAATCGAGCAGGTCCTCTACCGCCAGGGGAAAATCGTTGGCGGTGTTTACGTAGGCCGAGGCCAGGAGGCCATTGGGGTCGGTTCGGCGATCCAACTCCAGGAAGGCGACTTTGTCTCACCCAGTCATCGGGATTTGTCTTCCTTCTTAATCCGCGGTTTTTCTCTCGATGAGATTCTTTGCAACTTGATGGGCCGGGGCAACGGTCCTACCCGCGGCCGCGATGGAACTCTGCACATCGGTGACGTGAAGAGGGGGGTTATTCCGATTATTTCGCATCTGGGTGATATTTGCCCGGTAGCCTGTGGCGTGGCAATGGGGTTGAAGCGGCGGCAAAAAGGCAACGTGGCTCTTGTCCACTTCGGTGAGGGCACCACGAGCCGTGGTGACGTTCACGAAGCCATGAACATGGCAGCCGTGATGAAGCTTCCGGTCATCTTTATCTGCAACAATAATGCCTATGCCTATTCGACGCCGACCGATAAGCAGTACGCCGTCAAGGACCTCGCCGTACGCGGAGCGGCTTACGGCATGCCCGGAGTCAAGGTGGACGGCAACAATGTTCTGGCGGTTTATTCCGCAGTGGGGAAAGCCATCAGGCACGCACGGTCAGGCCGGGGGCCAAGCTTTGTTGAATGCAAGACGTTTAGGATGACGGGCCATTCGGCACATGACGCTGCGGAATATGTTCCTGAGAAGCTCTTCGCAGAATGGAAGAAAAAGGATCCGATTCTGCGACTGGAAAAAAAACTGCGAGCCACGAGAATTCTGAATGGCAAACAAATCGGGGAACTTGAAAAAGAAGTGAAGAAGCAGGTTGATGAAGCTGTGGCCCACGCCGACGCCAGCCCACTTCCGGAAGGCGCGACCGCCGAGGAAGGGGTCTACTGCGGTGCCGATTGCTGGTGGAAAAGCCAGCCCGCTGACTGAGGGTATGTTTCCATGCCGTTGCTGACTTATCTTGAAGCCATTCGCGAAGGCATCTGGGAAGAGATGGAACGCGACTCGTCCGTGTTTCTCCTGGGCGAGGATATTGCCACTTATGGAGGGGCGTTCAAAGTAACCGCCGGTATGCTGGAGAAATTCGGAGAGGACCGTGTAGTCGATACTCCCATTTCTGAGTCGGCTATTGTAGGTGCTGCAGTGGGAGCGGCGCTAATGGGCATGCGTCCCGTCGCGGAAATGCAATTCATGGATTTCGTCTCCTGCGGTTTCGACCAGATCGTCAATATGGCTGCCAAGATCCATTACCGCTGGGGTGCGGCAGTGCCAATGGTGGTTCGAGGCCCGTCAGGAGCCGGTGTGCATGGCGGCGCGTTCCACTCGCAGTCCAATGAAATGTGGTTTGTGCACACGCCAGGGCTGAAGGTGGTGGCGCCCGCAACGGCTTATGACGCCAAAGGCCTCATTAAGGCATCAATCCGCGACGACAATCCGGTCATTTTTTTCGAGCACAAATATCTCTATCGGCGGATCAAGGATGAGGTCCCCCGCGAAGACTATCTGGTGCCTCTGGGCAAGGCTGCCGTGCGGCGGGAAGGAAGCGACATTGCCGTCATTACGTACGGGGCCATGGTGTGGACCGCGCTGGAAGCAGCGGAACTGCTTGCCAAAGAAGGGATCGCGCTTGAGGTCGTTGACCTCCGAACACTGTTGCCGTACGATGAGCAGTGCGTACTCTCCAGCGTGCGCAAGTGCGGCAAGGTGATTCTGCTGCACGAAGATACGCGAATCGGCGGCATGGCAGGAGAACTCGCAGCGGTGATCGCCGGCAAAGCATTCGAGGACCTGGACGGTCCTATCGTCCGGGTGACGTCCGCGGACACCCCCGTTCCTTTTTCGCCGCCTCTCGAAGAGAGTTTTCTGCCCAACGTTCAGAAAATTGCGGATGCGGCGCGACAGCTTGCAGCTTATTAGCTCTGTCCCATAAGAGTGAAGCAATCAGGGATTGTAACTGGAGTTCATGCGTTAACAAATGTCTCGAACGCGTCATTTGTGCCTATTAGAGCAGAAGTCGCCAGGATTTGCCGTGCCCGTGGGTTCACAGATGCTGCGACGCGGTCGCTGATAAGTGGTACGTCCGGGAATTTGCTGCGAGGACACTGATGCCGACAAATGTCATGATGCCCCAGATGGGGGAAAGCATCGCCGAAGGCACGATCACCAAGTGGTTGAAAAGGCCGGGTGATCGCATCGAACGAGACGAACCCTTGTTTGAAATCACCACAGATAAGGTGGATGCTGAAATTCCTTCTCCGGCATCAGGGATTCTTGCGAAGATTCTTGCGGCTGAAAACGAGACCGTTGCCGTTAATACGGTGGTTGCAATTATCGATGGCCAGGGTTCGGCCGAACCGGCAGCGGCCAGTGCTGGAGGAGCCAGGGCTCCTGCTCCGGAGGCTCCGGGCGTGCCTGCAGCAGAGGAAGTCCAGCCCGCTGTCGAGACAGCGACGCCCCCCTCCGTTCGACCGGGTGAAAAGGTCCGCTCTTCGCCTTTGGTCCGGCGGATCGCACGCGAGCACAACGTGGATCTCAGTCTAGTCAAAGGAACGGGGCTGGGAGGAAGGGTCAGCAAGAAAGATATCCTGGCATTCCTGGAGAGGCAGACTCCAGCGATTGCTGAGGGTCCGATCGCGGGACCCGAAGGAGTATCTCGGTCGCCAATGGGAGAACCACCCGCCCCCTCGCCTGAACAAAAGATAACTTTCACAGGTCCGATTCATGTTGCGGCCATGACGCCTCAGCGGCGCCAGATCTCCGAACACATGGTCGCCAGCAAGAAAACGTCTGCGCACGTGACCACCGTGTTCGAAGTTGACATGACTCGCGTTGTAGAAATGCGGGAACGAATGGCTGCGGAATTCGAACGCCGCCAGGGTTTGAAACTGACCTATACTCCCTTTGTTGCCCGCGCAACTATCGAAGTGATCAAGCGCTTTCCAGTGTTTAACTCCTCGGTCGAGGGGACCAACATTGTCTACAAGCGATCTATCAATCTCGGGATAGCTGTAGCGCTGGAAACAGGTTTAATTGTCCCGGTCATCAAACATGCAGAAGAAAAGAGCTTTCTGGGCATGGCCCGTGCCGTTCAGGACCTTGCCACTCGAGCGCGGTCCAAACAATTACACGTTGAAGAAGTCCAGGAAGGTACTTTCACGCTGACAAACCCGGGCATCTTCGGCAGCCTTTTTGGAACTCCGATTATCAATCAGCCCCAGGTGGCCATCTTGGGAGTTGGCGTGATTGAGAAACGGCCGGTCATCCGAAATGACGCCATAGCCATCCGCTCGATGGCCTATCTGATGCTGACCTTCGACCACAGAATCATTGATGGGGCTGTCGCGGATCAGTTTATGGCCTACCTGAAGAACTACCTGGAGAACTGGCAGGAATCGGTCCTGTAGTGGCTTGCCGTCCTCGTGGTACCGGCGGTCTGCATTATTGGGTCGGTGGATTGGCCAGACGGTCGACCAGACTGTCCAAATCGTCTCGGCAGGCTGCGCCATCAAAGCCCTGCTCTTTCATTTGAGGAAGGAATCGGGCAAGGTTCTGCGCAAAGAATTCCTTGGCGCGATCCGGCTGCCCTAATACAGCATATTGGGCAGCAAGGGTCTGCAACAGGCCAACGGAAGGATTTTTCTCACGGGACCATTTGGCCAGGTTTTCCCGAAGGACACCTTGGAGGAAGTCGCTGAACTTCGAGGTCTCATCCTTGTATTGGCCATCGGAATAAGAATAAACCGAAATAACGTCAGCGGCGTCCTCTCGCGGCCCGCAAGCTGTCACCTGCGGCTGGTGCGCAACCAATTCCCGGATGGGATCAGGACCAATCCTTCGAATTTCCAGACCCACGAAAGGCCATCCGTCCAGACCCTCGATGTGGCCAATAGGTTTAAGTGAGTCCTTGTCAACCTCCAGAACGCTCACTGTTGTACAGCAGCGGTTGCCGCCCGAGTAGAGTCCAATCACTACGTCAGGTTTGCGGTCGCCGGTAAGATCGCGAAGGTAAACCGGCCGCGGGTGGCTATTTCGTGCGGGTAGTCCCTGGCGCCCGGCAAAATCATAAAGCGCCGTCCAGGCGTCTCTAGCGCCTTCAAGCGTATCGACCTGGTAGGTAATCTGGTTCTCATCGTTATAGATAACCAGCCTTCCTGGCGCAAACCCCAGGCTGACTGAATTGGAACGGTAGAGGGCCGCACGATACTGCCTGTTGAGGTAGAAGGTTTCAATCCTTTCAAAACCCGCAATATTCGGGTATCCGCCGCGCACAGTCGGTTTGCCCAGCACGTATTTTTCAGCCCTGGCTGCGGCGTTCTGCAGAGTGGTGGACTGCCAGTCGCGCTGCAGCCCCAATACAAGGAGGAACACCAGGATTGCCAGTAACGCCGAAATCAGAAACTCGCCCTTGCGCATCTCAGTGGGGACAACTCCGGAAGGTATCGGCTGCTGCCATCACCTCATCTCAAATTTATTTAACCATGAGTCGTTCAGATTGTCATGGAAGGGCGGATTGACAAGCTCATTGACTGGTTTGGCGAAAGGAGTTGAGAACCCATTCATCTTCTTTCTCGTTATGACGAAGGATATAAGTGTTCCCGTCGTCTGCCAGTACCCTGAAGCAGCGGTACCCCATGCCGTACCACTGGTCCAGGACTTCCACCACTTCAAACGTTCGGGAGCCCTTTGCCTGGGAACGGAACCGAAGAGGCCGCTCATCAGCCTTATAGCCGGCGTAACACTCAACTTGAAGTTTCATCGGCATAGGGAGCCCTCCGCGTTAAAGGGCCAGTTCACGGCGGATCGACCGGGCGTACTCATCGGCAAGAACAACTGGGTGGATAGCAATTCCCGCCTCGACCAGGATATTCTGCGATAGAGTAGCTGCTTCGTCGTCCCTGCTGGCCATCCCCTCGACCACAGCCGTAAGTTCGGCGGGCTCGCTTCGGCGCACATGGTCCATGGTGTAAACCAACACTTTAGCCAATTCGACATCACGCTTGAGCGAAAGGGAGTGGATAAACTTGACGTGGCCGTTCGGCTTGCCCGCGATTTCCGCCGGCCGGTATCCAAAATCAAACGTAAAGGGATCGCCGGGTTGCGTCCAGCGTGCCGCCGGAATGCCCCGCTCCAGACGATTCCACACCCCCGCACGTACAAGAGAAAGCCGCAACCGTTGCTTGATCCGGAGGCGCGTGTCAACCGGAAGCGGCCCTTCGATGCGAGCGCCTACATAGCGATTGAAGAGGTCCTGAATTTCCACGGCCGGATCGCGAAGCAGACACGCCCGGGCGGGAGCGATCTGCACGAGGTTTGAGAAAGACTGCTCCATCCAGTGAAGATAGGATTCCAGTTCATCGCTATGTTCATCGATTTCCTGTTCGAAGTCCTGCTGCAGTTCTCGCAGGAACTCCAGATCAGCCTCAGGATGGAAACGCTTGACACGGCGGAAGTCATCCGTGAAGAGGCAGCCCAGAAAGTTCTCCTGGGGGCTGAACAGGAACAAGCCAATGTTCAGGAATTCACCCCGCGCTGTATCCGGCACATATTGGACCAGATAAAGCGAACACGCTTTAAACTGTGCTGTATCAGCCATTCGAAAACCCGGCCCTGACGGGCTCATTTCCACAATCTAATCCCAGTTGGGGAAAGGTCTCAATGAACTTTGTTTCGCATCAATAATAAGTTGGCGCACGCGCCTCCGCCTCTCGAAAAGCCGCTCCGCGAGCTGCAAAAGTCGCGTCGCATCACCGCCGCACCACTCTTGCGGCACATCGCGAACGCATTCCTCTAGCTCGGAAGCTTCGATGTTTTCTACGCGGGATAAGTAAGGTTCAAACGATTGCAGACCGCGCACGCCTTCATACACGAGTCGCCGCGGATAGAGGCTCCGAATGGGGCTGTCCGGGAAATTCCACTCCCCGTCGTTGAAGCAGAACCCCTGGTCAATCAGCGTGGCAGAGTAGTGGTTTCCCTTCTGATCGATGGTTCGATGAAACACTACCTGACGGCCATCACAATTGCAGGTCCACTTGTCCAGTACGTAGGCGCCCAGGAATATCGAGGCAAGGTTGGTGACGCGGCGCAGCAGACGGTCAGGCAAGAAATCCACAACCAGCGTCCGGCCGGGAGCTCCGGGAAATCTCGATCCGAAATGAATTCCCGCAGCACATTGCTCTTCCTGGCCTGCGGTCTCAAATCTCAGAAGCGGCGTTCCCAAAATGAGATTCTCCGAGACCTGGACAATCGCCCGGCCGGGAACCGGCAGCCGGATCAGCATCGCCAGCCGGCCAGCCAGCATCTCGTTTGCCAGAATTCTGACGTGTTGGGGATTGTTGCTGAACTTGACAACGTAAGTCTGGCCGTCATCACAGCCCATAAGAAACGGCTGGGAACCACCCCGCATTCGACGGATAAACTCTACGGCCAGGACCTTTCGAGTTTTCCCGTGTTCCGTCAATCTGGATTCGAGGATTGCCGGCGATTCAAGCCCGCTGTCCGGCAAGCTGGCTCGAGAGCCGAAATGTCCAGACTCCTCATGCATCCCTGTTGGGTATTGGCGCGAGCCTCTCACCTGGAGCCCGAAGCAAATGCGCTGGTTTTTCCAGGCTCTGAACTCGCCCGCCCAAGCAGCCTGACGATTGCCCGTTGCCCACGGGATATGGGGAATTGCCTTAGGGTGGGCAGAATGCGAAAAACATCACCACCCTTCGTCAACAAACCCGGCCCGGTGGGTCCAAGGTCAGCGGCGCCTACCTGCCGATTTTCTGGCCGCTGGCTTCTTCCGTCCTTTGCTCTTCGGGGCTTTTTTCGATTTAACGGCCTGCTTCTTGGCCTTTGCTGCTTTTTTGGGCGTGGGAGCTTTCTTCGGCTTGGCCTTCACTGCCTTCGCCTTTGGCCGGGCCGCTCGGCGAGGCTTGGCGGGAACAGCCGCGGGTGGTCCGGGAGCCGGAGGAACTTCCGCTTCTACAGGCTCGACTTCTTCTTCCTTTTCTGGTTCGTAGGAAATTTCTTCGTCCAGATCTTCCAGGTTTTCCCCAAGGCCTTCCTCTTCCGATTCCTCCTCGTAGTCGGTGGAAAGCTCGTCTTCATAGTCCTCAAATTCCTCGCCAGCATTGTTTTCTTCGTTGTCGAACTGCATGGAATCCTCCTCCTAAGGTCGGCTCCCCTCAGAAGCCGGTCCTTTGCTGATCCCTGCGGTCGGGTCTCTAAATAAAAACTCCGCTGGGCCAGATTTATAACACTGCACATCCTCTGTCAAGAGGCATCATGGCATAAAAGCGCCGGCCTAATCCGAGACCCCGTATAAAGCCAAAACCTGTCCAGGCATAATCATGGAACTGTCCAGGTGATTCCATTCTCGGATTTGCGCCACCGTTACCTTAAAGCGCTCTGCAATTATCCCCAGTGTATCGCCGGGGTGAATCCGGTAATGAAAGACCGAGTTATGCGCCGTCTCCGGGCTGATGCGATGATTAGAAGCAACTCTTCTTGCACGACTTTCTCCGCTGATTCTCAGCATCTTCCCGACAACAATTGTGGAGCCCCGCAAGTGGTTCCAGCGGCGAAGATCTTCAACACTCACGTGAAAATGGCTGGCGATAACATCGAGCGTGTCGCCCCGCTGAATGCGGTAGACACGGACGCCGTCATGCATTTCTGCTCGGAATTCACCTGAGTGACGAATCACTCCTGGCCCGTAGCCAAACACACTCAGCATCCTGCCGGCAATAATCCGCGAGCCCCGTAAATGATTCCAGCGACGGAGGCTTGATACCCTCACGTGAAAACGCCCGGCAATAGCACTTAAGGTATCACCCGGACGAATACGATAGCGGAAAAGGCGTCCTCGCCGGTAGAGTGGTTCACGGCCAGGAGGGAGCGGAAGAATCAGGTGTGCGCCAATTTCTGGATCGTCTGCCGGATCCAGATGATTGGCCTCGGCCAGCGCAGCGCGCGAAATGCGATATTTCCGCGCAATAGCAGAAAGCGTCTCCGCATGCTCCACCTTGACAGCTCTCCACCAGACTCGCTTTGCAGGAGGCACCTCCGCAATTCGTCTCTCATACAAATCTTTCGTTCCCTGCGGAAGATAAAGCACAAACTTTTTCGCATCAAGGGGCGTAGCCCAGGTTAGAAGGCTCGGGTTAAGGTTTTCCAACTCCTTGACAGGACTGTCAATTAGTTCGGCCACCAGCCGGAGGTCGGTAGGAACCGTGACGACCACATGGTCAGCGTCCAGGGGCGGATCGGGTTGAACGTCAAAACCGTAGGCGCGGGGGTCCTTGGCGATCAGAGCTGTAGCAATAATGATGGGGACATAGTTCTGCGTCTCCACCGGCAAGGCGTGCAATTTCCGCAGCTTCCAGAAATTCGCATATCCCGTTCTCTCGATGGCGGATTGCACGCTTAAGGGCCCCGCATTGTACGCAGCCATGGCCAGATACCAGTCGCCGAATTCCTTGTAAAGATCTCGCAGATGCCGAGCTGCCGCTTCGGTAGACTTCAATGGGTCCTCACGCTGATCCTCGTACTGGTTGATCTTGAGACCGTATTCCTCTGCGCGGCCCCTCATAAATTGCCACATTCCCGTCGCGCTCGCCCTCGAAACAGCATAGGGATTAAAGGCGCTCTCCGCCGCAGCCAGATAGATCAGATCCTGAGGCAATCGATACTTGCGGAGCACCCTGGAGATCATAGGCTCGTAAATTCCGACCCTTTTCAGGATATGCTCAATGAAGCCCTGCCCCTGGTTTTGAAAGTACGTGAGGTAACTTGCCACATAATCATTGGTAACCAACGGGAGGTCCGATCGTACCGAACCCAGCTCCTGTTCAGCGCGCTGCCTGACCTTCGGATTCACTGGAAAAGTAAGTTCCGCAAACGATTCAATAGGCGGAGGCTCGTAATCGTGCTGCCTGAACGTGTCACCATCCGCAGAAGCTGAAGCCTCGAGCCCGTAAGTATTTTCCACCAATTTGTCGAATTCGGCGCTGAGTCGCTTGCTGTCCCGCACGTCCATACTGGATTCAAGCAGCAGCCTCAAAGCCCGGTCGAAATCCTGCCTAGCCTGCTCCAACCTACCGGCGTGATAGTCCTGCATGCCCTTGTTGTAAATCGCGTCCACCTTGGAGATCAGAACGTCAACGGGGTCGGAAACCGTGGTCGCGCCCGCCTGGACGGAAGGCGCCAATGACCCCACAGGGAGCGTTTTGGGAGGGGGGACTCTCGAAGTCGGCGGCGACACCGCAACCTTTCCATTGCGGGAACTGCATGAGCCAAGAATAATCATGGCTGCCAAGATAAGAAGTACGGGTTTCGTCCTCTCCTCCAACTTTGCCTCCCTTTCAGATTCACTTCCTCTTGCTTCCCCTACCACAAGCGAAACGACATAGCCCGATTTTACGTATGGCAACCTGCAAGGTCAACCTGAAACAGCAAGGGTAGTCGGATTAAAACACTTTGGTTCGGGCTGACGGGACAAAGCAAATGTTGAATATTCGGTAATCGCCCAGCATAGAATAACGAGTCGGATGGGCGTCTTAATAAACCGACCGGACAGACTGCGTATCCCACTTCCCTTTGCAACCAGGGGCGTCCGGCCAAAATAGGGCTTCCCCGAATCAGCGCCAAAGCTGGAAGCCCCCGGGAGAATTCAGTTATAATTTAGTGTTTACGGGGCGACGCTGCTCCTGCCGCCTAACTTCGGCTACCATAAAACATAGGTACCCATGCGAAATCCTCTCCGCCCCCTGTTTCCATACCTCGCGAAGTACAAGAAGCGCTATGTTGTCGGCTTCTCCGCGCTCATCATCACTCAGGTGGTGGGCGTCACGATTCCCCTGGTCATCAAGGACACCTTTGACGCCCTGACGCGTGGAGTAACTCTGCACAAGCTGGCCTTTTTTGCATGTCTGCTCCTGGGCATTGCACTGGTCAAGGCGATCTTCCAATTCTGGATGCGCTGGATGCTGGTCGGCATCTCGCGCGATGTCGAGTATGACCTGCGCAACGATCTCTTCCGCCACCTGATGCGGCAGGACACGCGCTACTACAACGAGCACCGTACCGGCGACCTGATGGCCAAGCTCACCAATGATTTGAGCGCCGTCCGTAATATCGTCGGGCCGGGAATCATGTATTCGGCGAATACGGTGGTCACTGGAATCGCCACAATCACCCTGATGGCTCATCTGGATCTCCACTTGACGCTGCTGGCCCTGGCGCCCCTCCCGCTGGCCTCGGTTGCCGTAAAGTTCTTCGGCCAGAAGATTCATGAGCGCTTCGAACGGATTCAGGCGATGTACTCGGAACTGACCGAAAAAGTTCGCGAGAACCTTGCCGGTGTCCGGTTGATCCGCGCCTTTCGCCAGGAAGAACCCGAGATGCGCGAATTCGATCGCATGAACCGGCTCTACGTTGAGAAGAACAAGAAGCTGATCTTGATAAGCAGTTTTCTGTGGCCCGCTCTGGCGCTCCTTTTTGCCGCCTCCTTCTTGCTGATCATGGTCGTCGGCGGTGAGCAGGTGCTCTCCGGCGAAATCACAATCGGGACATTTGCCGCATTCAATGTTTACCTGATGTATCTGATCTGGCCCATCATCGCGCTGGGGTGGGTCACGAACATTATTCAGCGCGGGCTTGCTTCCCTGGGGCGGCTGTGGACCATTTTCGCGGCCCAGCCGGCCATCGACGATCGTTCTGTACCTGCAGACCCGATCCAAACTGTCAAAGGCGACATCGAATTTCGCAATCTCACCTTTGCGTACAACGGGTATCCGATTCTCAGGAACGTCAACCTGCACATTCCTGCGGGTCGAACCATCGCCATTGTAGGCGCAACCGGCTCCGGAAAATCCACCCTGGCTGCCCTGGTTCCCCGCCTCTACGACGCTCCGGAAGGAACGGTGCTGGTGGACGGAATCCCGGTCCGTCAGGTCCCACTCAAGATCCTACGCTCTCATATCGGGTTTGTTCCGCAAGAGACTTTTCTGTTCAGCGACACGATTCGGGAAAACATAAAGTTCGGGGTCTCCGAATCCTCAGACGAAGAAGTAGAGCAGGCGGCAGAGATTTCAAACATCCGGCCGGATATACTGGGTTTTCCCCAAGGCTTCAATTCCATGGTGGGAGAACGCGGATTGACGCTCTCCGGCGGCCAGAAACAAAGGGTGGCAATTTCGCGAGCCATCATCCGCGATCCTCGCATCCTGATTCTCGATGATGCGCTGTCAAGCGTTGACACCTACACCGAGGAAAAGATACTGCAGCACTTGACCCAGGTGATGGCAGGGAGAACCACCATCCTGATTTCACATCGTGTCTCCACCATCCGCAACGCGGATGAGATTGTTGTCCTGCACGATGGCACGATTGCGGAGCGAGGCTCCCACGAGGAATTGCTGGCAATGAACGGCCACTACACGGAGCTTTACAACAAGCAACTGATCGAAGAATCACTTGAAAAGGAAATGTAAACCAGCGGTCTAATGGCAGACAGTTTTCACGAAGAGGAAGTTCTCGGAAAAGCGTATGACGCGGGGCTGATGCGGCGTCTGCTTACTTACCTGCGCCCCTATCGGAAGGTCGTTTTCTTTGCGCTGATCGCCATCTTTTTCTATGGCCTGTTGCAGGCAATTCCGCCGTACCTGCTGAAGGTGGAAATCGACCGCTATCTCGATCCCACTCATCACCGTCAGATTCCGCAATTTCTGGCGCATTTCCTCAGCAAAAACCCGCGGGTGGGAATCTTCCAGATTGCATTTGCAATATACGTGCCGACGGTTCTGCTGACCTTCGTCCTGCAATTCGCCCAGACATTCGCCATGCAACTGGTTGGGCAGAAAGTCATGTACGATCTGCGCAAACAGGTATTTGAGCATCTGCAGCGGCTGCAGATGAGCTTCTTTGACAGCAACCCCGTTGGCAGGCTGGTCACGCGTGTTACTACGGACATTGACGTCCTGAATGATATGTTCGCTTCCGGTGTCGTGGCTGTCTTCGGAGATTTTTTCACCCTGGTCAGCATCATGGTCGTCATGCTGGAACTCGACTGGAGACTTGCCCTGCTCACCTTTGCTGTCTTGCCGCTGATTGTTATCGCCACAGCGCTCTTTCGGAAAGCGGTACGGGAATCCTACCGCCGCATCCGGCTGGCGATCGCTCGCATCAACGCCTATCTCCAGGAACATATCACCGGCATGACTGTGCTGCAGCTTTTCAATCGCGAGGGTAGAAGCTTCGATGAGTTCACAAACATTAACGGCGCATACTTGAAAGCATACAAGGATTCTATCCTCGCTTACGGGCTGTTTTACCCTACGGTCGAATTCCTTGGCGTTCTCGCCATCGCCGTCATCCTGTACAAAGGCGGCGACATGATACTCGGCGGAACGCTGACCGTTGGGACTTCGATCGCCTTCATCCAGTATTCGCAGCGGTTCTTCCGGCCGATTCAGGATCTCAGTGACAAGTACAACATCCTGCAGGCGGCCATGGCCAGTTCCGAGCGCGTCTTCAGGTTGCTGGACACGCCGGTCAAGGTTACCGATTCCCCACAACCGAAGCACCTGAAAGAACCGCGCGGCCTTGTGGAATTCCGCAATGTGGGATTCGCTTACAAAGACAATCACCGCGTGCTGGAGAACGTTTCGTTTACGATTGAGCCGGGAGAAACTGTCGCCGTGGTGGGGCACACGGGCGCAGGCAAAACTACGCTGACCAATCTCCTGCTGCGCTTCTACGATGTTCAGGAGGGTGCCGTCCTGTTCGACGGAGTAGATGTGCGTGACCTCAGCCTCCGCGATCTCCGGAATAATTTCGCAATTGTGTTGCAGGACCCGTTTCTTTTCTCCGGGACGATCGCCAGCAACGTCCGACTCGGCACCAAAGGCATTTCCGACCAGCAGGTCCGGGAAGCGGTTCGACGCGTAAATATGCTGGATTTCATCGAAAACCTCCCCGATGGCTTCGGCGAACCCGTCAAGGAGCGCGGAGCCACACTCTCATCCGGACAGAAACAACTCATCTCCTTCGCCAGGGCTCTTGCACACGACCCCAGAATCCTGATTCTTGACGAGGCAACATCGAGCGTCGATCCGGAAACTGAACATATGATTCGCGAGGGGCTGCGGCAGCTTCTCGAAGGCCGCACATCCCTTGTCATCGCCCACCGCCTCTCAACAATTCAAAACGCTTCAAAAATCATCGTCATGCACAGGGGACGCGTGCGCGAAGTCGGAACCCATCAGGAACTGTTGCGTTTGCAAGGAATCTATTTCAAACTCTATCAGCTTCAGTATAGGGATCAGGAGCTTTTAGCCTCCGCCGGGCCAGCCAGAGGATCATGTCCAGAAATTGTCTCATGATGGTTGCCGGTGAACGCTCCGGCGACGTATATGGCGCCGCTCTGGCGCAAGCGGTCAGAGCCAAAGTCAGCGACGCTAAGGTTTTCGGCTGCGGCGGCGAAGCCATGCGTGCCGCCGGGGTCGAGACCGTCGTTGACATAGAACAAGTCGCTTTAATCGGAATCTCCGAAGTCGTCTCCGGACTGCCTAAAGCCTACCGCGCCATGCAAAGCCTGATTGCGGAAGCAGCGCGGCGAAAGCCGGCAGTTGCGGTCCTGATCGATTCTCCATCGTTGAATCTCCGGCTGGCAGAGCGCCTGAAACGGCACAACATTCCCGTCGTCTATTTCGTAAGCCCACAGATCTGGGCGTGGAAGAAACGGAGGATCAGGAAGATCAAAAAGTGTGTTGACAAGATGCTCTGCCTGTTTGACTTTGAAACCAAAATCTATGAAAAGGCTGGAGTGCCAGTCGAATGGGTCGGCCATCCACTGGTAGACATGGTGGCACCAACAGAGACCCGTCAGGAATTTTTCAACAGGGCGACCCTGGATCCCGGAACTCCGACAGTCGCACTGCTGCCCGGAAGCCGCAGAACTGAGGTCACATTCAATCTCCCGGCGATGCTGGATGCGGCCGGGCGTGTAGCCCTTTCCCGTCCCATCCAGTTTGTCATCGCTGCCGCCCCGACAATCGATTTACATTGGCTGGAATCTCTGGTGAGTCGTTGCTACGCTGGAAAATCACCGCTGCGCACGCTCAGCAACGTCACGCACGAGGCTCTCCAATATGCCGACGCCGCCGTGGTTGCGAGCGGAACGGCCACGATTGAGGCTGCCCTGCGGGAATGCCCCATGGTCGTCGTCTACCGCGTATCGGCTTTCACCGCGATGTGCGCCAGGATGATGATCGATGTTTCATTCTACAGCATGGTCAACCTTCTGGCCGGCCGCGCTGCGGTCCCGGAGTTGATCCAGAACGACTTTACCCCCCCCAATCTGGCAGCTAGCCTCCAAGTGTTGCTTGACGATCATGAGGCCCGGGAAAGAATGATCCAGGAGCTTCAAAGGGTCAGGGCACGCCTGGGGAAAGGCGGCGCCATCGACCGTGCCGCTGAGGCGATCGCGCATCATCTTGAGCAACCCAAAGCATCCTTGCACGGTGTATAAAGCATCCCTCAAAAGGGTACGTTGACGCCCGGGGACATCGCAGTGTAACGTTTTTATGAGTGGCTGTTTCATGCCCTAGTGGGATTATTATTATCAATATATTGCCGCTTTCTTTTGAAAGGCCTGAATTTTTTATGAAGCACGCCGCATTGTTTCGCAGTATCAAGGGTGAGTTCGCATGGCGTTCGGGCGGGCGGGCCGGCAGCTCGAAAACGATCTGCTTCCTGGGTCTGCTTCTTCTTGCCTTCGTCTCAAGCGCGTTGGCCTCTGATCCCCCGCAGGTTGCCGTCAAGAAGTACGATATTAGCGTCCAATTGTACCCTGCAACCCACATTCTTGACGCCACTGCCAAGATTGATTTCGTGCCCCGAACGAGTATCAGCCAGCTCAATTTTGAACTGAACAGTGCCCTGCGGGTCCAGAAAGTCGTGGATTCAACGGGAAAGGACGCCGCATTCCAGCAGAACGGATTGGATCTTCAGGTCACGCTTTCGAGCCCGCTAACTGAAGGCCAGGCTTCGTCCATTACGGTGAGTTACAAGGGAGGGCTGGGAACTGCTGAAGGCAGTCCTGTCGATGGTCTCACACTTTCGTATGTTGGTCCGGAGGGTTCATACCTGCTCTATCCCGGACGCTGGTTTCCGGTTGTCAGACCGGGCCTCACCCGTTATGCTGCAACTCTGCACATCACCGTACCTACCGGCGAGACTGTGATTGCTTCGGGAACGCCTTCGCCTGCCGTGCAGCAGGGAGGCAATACCACATATTCATTTGAATTTGAGCAGGCATCATTTCCCGGCACGTTTTATGCTGGCGACTACTCGGTCCAGCGCGAAACCGCTTTTGGAGCCAACGTATATCTGTTCTTGAAGCCTGGAGACGTGAATTACGCGGCGGATTATGGAGCTACCACCGCAAAGATTCTGAGCTTCTTTTCCAGCAAGTTCGGATCACTGCCGAATGGTAACCTGGCAGTGGTCGAGATCGGGAATGGCACAGTGGGAGGTTATTCCTCGCCCGGCATCGTCGCCATTGCAAAACGCGGGTTCTCCGAGCCGGTGAACGCACAACTGCTGGCCCATGAGATAGCACGCCAATGGTGGCGATGTCTCGTCAGTCCTGCCACGCCTGACGACGAGTTCCTCGACGACGGCCTTTCGCTGTATTCGTCCGCACTCTACATCGAGCAATCTGAAGGCGAAGCGGCTTTCGAAACCTTCATGCACTCAACTGCCATTGGTGCCCTTACGCACGAAGAAACGGCGCCAATCAGCCAGGCAGGATCTCTCCAACCCTACACCCCGCAATACCATTCTATCGTTGCGCAAAAGGGTGCCATGGTTTTCCACATGCTTCGATGGGTGATCGGCGACGCAGCGTTTACCAAGACTCTGCAGGATATGGCTCGAGATTTTGCGTGGAGGTCCATCACCACTCAGGATTTGGAGAAAATCGCCGAGCTGGCCAGCCATCAGAAACTGACGTATTTCTTTGCGCAGTGGGTAAATTCGACCGGAGTTCCGCAATTCAAAGATTCCTGGGCCATCTATCGCACCGGGAATCACTACCAGGTGGTTGGCAAGGTTCAGCAGGATCTCGATATCTTTCGAATGCCCGTGGACATACGTGTCTACTCAGAGGGGCGCAGACCCGTCGATGACCGCATCCAGATGGTCGGAACGACAGCGGACTTTACAGTAAACACGGTCACCCGGCCGACTCACGTGCAAATCGATCCCGGAAGCCACATCCTTAAAATGACGGATAAGATCCGGACTGAGGTAGAAATAGCCCGCGGCGACCAACTCGTCGCCCAACAGGCATACCTCGAAGCCATTAAGGCATATCAGAAGGTCGTCGACCAAAATAAGAACAATTCATTGGCGCACTTTCGCCTTGGGCAGATTTATTTCCGGCTCCACAATTACAATGCAGCCGCTGAGGAGATGCGGAGTGCTCTGGATGGGAACCTTCAACCGAAATGGATCGAAGTCTGGGCACATCTGATCTTGGGTGAGATCTTCGACGCCACCGGACAGCGCGATCGCGCACTGAATGAATACCAGCGAGCTTTACAGACCAAGGACAATACTGACAACGCTCTTGAACTGGCCAATCAGTACATCAAGAAACCTTACTCAGACCAGAGCCGTTCCATAGGATAAGCCAAGGTTGAACAACCCGTGCGCTTATGAACCTCGCAGCTCCTTACTTCATTTCAGGTTTCTTCACCTGTTGCAGGGCGGGCGGTCAGTTTCTTGTAAGTTTCTTCGAACGTCTTGAGCGCTGCATCGTCATAGAGCACAAAGTAAATCTTCTCCAGACTGGTGCGGGATTTGAGGTGCTCAAGAACCACGCTGATCATCACTTCTGCGCATTCTTCCATCGGAAAGCCTGCGATCCCGGTACCGATGGCTGGAAAGGCAATTGTCTTGAAACCCTTTTCCTCAGCGCGAAGCAGGCTGCTTCGGGTTGAATTGCGCAGTGACTCGGCAGTTGCCCTTCCGCCCAATCGCATGCTGGCCGCATGAATCACGTAATAGGCTTTAAGGTTGCCCGCTGTGGTCACCGCAGCCTCGCCCAGGCGGATGGAGCCGATACGGTCGCATTCTTCCTGGATTCGCGGACCACCCTTGCGCCGGATGGCCCCGGCCACACCCGCTCCCAGCACCAGATCGTTGTTGGCTGCATTGACAATCGCATCAACTTCCATATTGGTGATGTCGCCCTTCACAAAGTAAATCTTGGCTGGCATAGTCTGTTCAGCTCTATCGTGTATCAGTCCCGAGCAGGGTAGCCGAAATAGCCGTCTCTGGCCACTGCTCCCGTCCGCTCCGGATAAAGGGATCCGGTCACCGGGTTTAAACCATTGCCAACACTCTACCTCATCCAGTGTTCAAGCTGGCGAAAATAGTCGAGCTTTTGGGAGCGGGATAGGCTGCCATTTCGTCCGCTCGTTGACGGCAGCACAAATATCCTCGAATGTCCAAAAAGGTTGCATTGTACTCCCAGTTCCGCTTTGCGTCCTTCGAACTTCTCAAACCCCGTCTTGCCGTTGAAGGCAATCACGGCCGGAGACGCTCGCAGGAGTTTCTCCTTGAGCGCGGGGACGCCCCGGCGAAAATCTTCCTTGCTTATATCGGTGATGGATCTGGACCAGCGTTTGACGAGATCGGTCAGTCCAAATCCGAATTCGAGAATGCGATAGTCCTCTTCCGGCTTTAACCGGACCGGTGTCAATCCTGACTCGAAGAGAAAGTTCCAGAACTGGTTGCCACGGCCGGCGTAATAGTGCCCGACCCTCGCCGAGAGTTCGCCGGGATTAAATCCGACAAACACGAGCCTCAGACCAGGACGCAAATAGTCTGGCAAATCAGGATACACTTTCCACCCTAGCAGGAAAAATGGCAAGAATATTCGGTGAAGTCACTGCCGGGCGGGAGTTCTCTTCTCTGCCCGCTCGCGGCAGTGCGCGACGAACTCTTCAAAAATCCTGCGCTGCTCGGCGTGCTCGCTGAACATTTCCTCGGGGTGCCACTGGACAGCCAGAAAAAACGGATATTCGCCTGCCAGCTCGACAGCTTCGTCCAGTCCGTCTTCTGAATGGGCTGTGACTTTCAGTCCGTGTCCCAGGCGATTGATCGCCTGGTGATGGAGACTGTTCACTCGGCACATTCCAGTAAAAACACTGTGCAACAGTGAATCCGGCTCAGTCACAGTCACAGAGTGAGCAGGCTCACTGCGGCTACTCTGCTGCTTGTGGTCAAGTTCGAGGGTCGTGTCGCTTTTCAGGTCCTGGTAAAGGGTTCCACCGAACCGGACATTGATCAACTGAATTCCACGGCAGATTCCCAGAATCGGCAGCCTTAACCTGGTCCCTCCGTCGAGCAGGGCTATTTCAAAATCGTCCCGAGCACGGTTGACCTTGACGTTCTCGTGCCTGATCTGCTCGCCATAGAGCTCCGGGTCGACATCCTCTCCGCCCGCAAAAAGGATTCCGTCAAAATCTCCGCACGATACCTGCCCCGTGCCCTCAGCCGCGACCATCTGGATTTCTTGGGGCCGTGCTCCGGCCGCCACCAAAGCCTTGAAATAAGGTGATTCGGGCCCCTTTGCCCTTTCCTTTTCGGAAATAGAAATTGCGATTTTCATGGTGCCGGCACCTGCAGACCTTCGGCTCCCTGCGCGATTTTCCCGTGACGCCATCGCCAGCGGCTATTTTCCCTTGACAGGACCAGTCGATTCAAGTAGAAACATAATTATGCGTGTGATGTATAAATATTCCCGCTGGGTGGATAAGTGAGGGCGATAACCGAGGCTGAAGCCTCAGGCGCTTCAATCAAAAACGCGGGTTCGGCAAAGATTGCTCGGGTAGCGATTGCGGGAGCAACAGGCTACGCGGGCGGCGAGTTATTGCGCCTGCTTGCCCGCCATCCCCAAGCCCGTGTTGCCCGCCTCATGTCTTCCGGACGGGATGGGAAAAAAGAGTTTCCGATCGAGCATTCCCACCCGGATCTTCGTGGAAAGTTCCCTGTTCTGTGTGAGCCGCTTTCTGTAGACCCACTGGCGCCTTCCGAACTCGATCTGGTTTTTCTGGCGACCCCACACCAGACGGCTCTTGAAATTGTCCCGTCGCTTCTGGAACGCAACCTTCGCGTAGTAGACCTGAGTGGGGCTTTTCGGCTGAAGGATCCGATGACTTATTCGCGCTGGTACGGATTCGAACACCACGCGCATGCCGCTTTAGAAGAAGCTGTCTACGGTCTGTCGGAACTAAACGGAGAAAGTATTGCCAAGGCCCGTCTGGTGGCTAATCCGGGGTGCTACGCCACATCGGTGATTCTGGCGCTCGCTCCGGTGTTGCAGCGCGGCTGGGTTGACATCTCGGCGGGCATTATTTCGGACTCCAAATCCGGTGCCAGTGGGGCTGGCCGTTCGCTGAGCGAAAAGCTGCACTTCGTGGAAGTCAACGAGAACTGCAGGGCATATGGCCTGTTCAACCATCGTCATGTGCCGGAGATGCTCCAGGCGCTGAACCTCTCTGAAAAGAATTTCACCTTCACGCCCCACTTGCTTCCGATTACGCGTGGCATTTTAAGCACCATCTACGTGCGCCTTTCGCAGTCACGCGCTCACACGGAAGTTGCTGCGGTGTATCGTGATTTTTACGCCCACGCGCCCTTTGTCCGCGTCCTGGACACAGGGGTGCCCGAAATCCAAGCTGTTGCCCACACCAATTACACCGACATTGGCTTCTCGCTCGATCCCGACGGGATGCGCATGATCATCGTGTCCGTGCTCGATAACCTGGTCAAGGGAGCGGCGGGGCAAGCAGTCCAGAACATGAATCTAATGTTTGGCTTTGCCGAAGGAATGTCACTGACGTGAAGGTTGTTATCAAGGTCGGAGGACAAGCAGCAGAGGAACCGGCCCGAAGGCGGAATCTGGCTCGTCAGATTGCTGGTCTCGCCCAGGCAGGCCATCGCGTGGTTCTGGTTCATGGAGGAGGCAAAGCACTGACTGAGACCCTCAAGCGCATGGGGATTGCGACGGAATTCCATAACGGTCTGCGCGTGACCGATGCCGAGACGCGCGACGTTGCTTTGATGGTTCTGGGTGGGATGGTCAACAAGCAGTGGGTGGCTGAACTCGAAGCCCAGGGCCAGCCCGCGCTGGGCATCTGCGGCGGCGACGGCAAGCTGGTGACGGCCCGCCGGTTGACAGCCACTGCCAACGGTTCCAAAAAGGATTTGGGGTTTGTCGGTCGTCCGACAAAAATCAATCGCGCTGTTCTCGACCTGGCATTTTCCAAAGGCTTCGTTCCCGTTGTGGCGAGCCTTGGGCTCGGGGGCAGCGGCGAATATCTGAATATCAACGCCGACGATCTTGCGGCAGCGTTGGCGACGGCCATTGAAGCGGACCGCTTGCTTTACCTCACGGAGTCAGGCGGTGTATGGGACGCAAAACGGCAGTTGTTGCCACTGGTGCGGGTAAAGGATATCCGGAGCCTGATACGCAAGGGGACGGTGCGCGACGGAATGATTCCGAAGCTGCGCTCGTGCGCGCGGACTCTTCAGCACGGCGTCCATGAAATCGACATCATTTCTCCCGACACGCAAAACTCTTTGCTGCGGACGGTCATCAAACGTGAAAGCGTGGGAACGAGGATTGTAAGGTCATAATGAACTACGAAGAAATCGTGGAGCTTGAAGAACGGAGGCTGGTTCCCACTTACAAGCGCCTGCCCTTCCTCGCTGTGGGTGGCAAAGGCTGCTACCTTTACGACGACAAGGGCAAAGAGTACATGGATTTTCTCGGAGGTTTGGGAGTCAACGCTCTCGGCCATGCCCATCCGGAAATCATGGCGGTGCTGCGCGATCCGTCGGACGACCTGCTGCACGTTTCCAATCTTATCTACCATCGTTTTCAGGCTCCACTGGCCGACAAGCTGGCAAAGCTGACTGGACTCGATCGCGCTTTCTTCGCGAACACCGGCACCGAAGCCGTCGAAGGAGCACTTAAACTGGCGCGGGCTTACGGCCGCGAGCATTCCTCAGAGCGTGCCGGAATTCTGGCTGTCGAAAACTCCTTCCACGGAAGAACTCTTGGCGCCTTGGCTGCAACCTGGCCGGAGAAGTATCGCAAGCCCTTCGAGCCGCTGCCGCCAGGCGTGAAATTCGTCCGGCAGAACGATGTAAGCCATCTTCAGAGCAACTTTTCGTCGGACATTGCCGCGTTGCTGGTGGAAGTTATTCAGGGCGAAGGTGGCGTGGTCGAACTTGACGAGGGCTTCCTGAAGGCCGGCCAGGAACTGTGCCGCAAGCATGGCGCACTGTTCATCTGCGACGAGATTCAATGTGGGCTGGGGCGTACGGGGAACTTTTTTGCGTATCAGCGGTTCGGGCTCAAACCGGACATCGTTCTGGTAGCAAAGCCTCTGGCCGGCGGATTGCCGCTCGCGGCCATTTTGGTACGCGAGGACGTAGCCATGGCGTTTCATCCCGGCATGCACGGAACGACCTTCGGCGGCGGTCCGCTGCAATGCCGCCTGGCTCTGAAATTTCTCGAAATTCTTGAGCGGCCGGAATTCATGGAACATGTCCGCCAGGTTGGTGGGTATTTCAAGAACCAGTTGTTGAATCTGCAGAAGGAATTGCCCGTCATTCGCCAGGTTCGCGGCCGGGGGCTGATGCTGGCTGCGGAACTCTCGATGCCTGGCAAGGAAATCGTCCAGCAGGGTGTGGAAGCCGGATTCCTGTTCAACTGCACTCAGGAACAGGTCTTGCGATTTCTCCCCCCGTTGGTTATTCAGC
>JAKAWN010000442.1 GCA_021827245.1 Acidobacteriota bacterium
CGCAGGGGTATTGAGTTTCCCGGACGTGCCGCTACGCGGGCTCTACCCACGAACGCGAGTGTACGAAAAGGTGGTCGGGATGAAATCCTTCGATCCCTGGCTCGAGCGACTCGAAGAGGAGATCGGTGCACGAATCCTCGATGAAATCGCGGACCAAATTCCCCCCGAGTGGTATGAATTTGACAAAGACGCGCTTCAGCGCTTGCTTGAACACCTCTGGATTCGCCGGCGACGGGTAAGAAATCTGATCCTGTCAGCTAGGAACACGTACCGGCAACCCTTTCCACTCTGGAAGTGAACAGCCGCGAAAGACAGTGCACGGAGGAAACCAGCTGGAGCCCGCCCAAACAGGTGGCTCTTGTCGCGGAAGAGTGCGCTCACCCCCGTGGAAACGTCACGCTACACCGAGGGCGCTGTCGAGAAGTGAAGTGACCCTCACGGTGGAGGCGGTTGAGCCAACTCCCAGCTCAAACTCCTTTGGTGAACAAGCAATGTCCTCGAAAGTTGACAATGAACGGAGCGCCTCCTAGGCTGCAAATGTCCTTGGGCTGTGGGTCTCAGTCTTCTCCTAGAGACCGGCTCCGACGGCAACCTTGAAGCTTTCCGTCGCACTGCCGAAGAGATCGTAAGGCTTGCCGATGACCACCTCTCTCGGCGTGCTCATAAACTCCAAGCTCAATTCCCGCATTCCGGTTCTTGGCTCAGCTCGGTGGGAGCTCGCCATGTTCTTTAGCGTGATTAGGAAAATAATTCCGACCGAAGTCGGTCCACCCAAGGTTCCAGTTCAGCAACCGGCACAACGGTGACCTGCACGTCAGCAAGCAGTCCAGCGACGAACTGATGGTGTTCATTCCCGGCCTCTGGCCTCACGTCGGTCACGACCGTAAATTCGCTGGAGGCGAGCCGCCGCCGAATCCGCTCGGCGGTGTAAGCGACGATCTTCGCCTCAGCCGCGTCCCGCTCAATCGAGAGCGTATGCACAAAGCCTCGCGTGCCCCTGCGCCGATAAGCGAAATCGATCCGGAGTGGATCACCCTTATAGGTGAACTCATCTACGGCCACTTGGCGCTCGATTTGCCCGGCAAGTCCAGTCCGGCGAAAAACGTCGTTCAATCGCGATCGGAGGTACGCGCGGCCGAAGTCTTGCTCGTGCCCAAGCGCGCTGGCACGAGGCGGCGCGACGTGCTTCTGGTAGAGCCGATCAAGTTCCGCATCGAAATCCTCGGTCAGTACCCCGCGCTCGGGGCTGAGTTCGATGGCGTTGGAAAGGGTTTCAGTTAGATTGGCAAGATAGGCGGCGGGGTCTTCGGCACTCGCCACCGCAGTCTGAAAATGGCTCTCCAAGGCGCGAAGGATTCGCTCGTCATGATTCGGTTGCAGCCGCCGTAGGCGAGAGAACTCCCCGTCTGTCTCGATAAAACGAGAGCGGAAGCGTGAGCCGGTCGGGTCAAACAGCAGCACCCCGACATTGATCCACTCGTCTCGTAGCAAATTCGCCGTGTATCGAACTACCCAGTAACTGCAAGGAGTCATGAATGGCTCGGTCATGGCTCATCTCCAGTGCGGAAAAGGCTGCCGGTAGGTATCTTTCGCCGCGACAATCAGGTCGCGCACGCACGAGCGACGATCCCAAAGCCGGTTGAGTAGCTGACGGAGAGGCTCGCCATCCGAATCGTACCACTCGGACGGCATTTGGGTGAGGGCTTCTTCCATGTCTCGCTCGGTCAAGCCGGTTTCCAACTTGTCAAGCCATGGCTCGAAGGACTCGATCCCGGTCACGAACTCGTAGACGCCGGCCCAAGCGTAGAGACCACGCAGCGGCGCATCCGGGAAGTTCCATTCCGCTCCGTTGAAGCACAGCCCGTGGTCGATCATCAGCGCGCGGAAGGGGGAGGCCACGCTGGACCGACAGAAAATTACCTGACGTTTATCCGTGTTGCAGGTCCATTTGTCGAACACCAGCATGCCGAGGAAATCCTTCACGTTCCCAACTTGCCCAAGCAACTGCTCCGGCAGGGTATCGTAGACCGTGAACCTCTCCGGATCGCCCGGATAGCGTGAGCCGAACTGCAGGCCGGGGACTAGCCTGGTTCGGCCGTGTGCCCGTTGAATGACCAACTCACTACTCCTCTCGATCAGACCTGCGGAAACATTAATCACCGCCATCTCGGGCACTGGCAGCCCGAGTTTGCGAGCCAGCGACGCCGCCAGCCATTCGTTGGCGAGTAGACGCCGGTGCTGGGGATTTTCCCGGAATTTCACCACGTAATATGCATCGCTTCCGGACAATTCGCGGCAGCGCAACAGGTGCGGTTGAGACCCGCCTCGCATTCGACGGATATGTTCGAGGGCACGCATCGTCGGGCCTGATCTTATAGGCAACGGATTCCAGATGCCAGAGGCTCGCTCGAAATCTTGGAGGGCCGATCGTCGGACCGCTAATGTAACAGCTTATTGCGGTGCCAACGGGTGAGCATCGCAACGAGCCAATGTCGGGCACGGTGCGGTGACGCAAGGCAACGCGGACGGTCCCAGGGCCGTCCTGGTAAAAGGCTCTTCGAACGCCGCCGCAAGCGGCGCGGTCGAACGGAATCCGCGTGTCCTCTCAAGTCGATTCCAGATTCCTCGTGTTGTCTTTTTCTCGCACAGCATGGGCCAGCCGTGGAACGTAGGTATCGTACTAGCGCTCAATGTTTCTGGTTATGGAATTGTTAGACAGGTAGCATGTGCAGAAAAGGTTGATCGAGGAAGGCGAATGTTGCTAACGATTATCCGTGTTGGTCGTGCCCATTGCCCGCGGAGTTGCTTTCGCACAGGGCCTGCGGACGGTGGGCCGCATGAGGGGAGGAGTGCTCTCCGCGAATGTCCACGCATAGCCTGCGGTCAATTTCTCCTTCGAATTCCAAGAAAAATTCAGTCTGCCTTGGATGGCACGAGGGTGATTATCTCGAAGCGATCGACAACATCATCCCAATTCTATGCGAGGATTTAGAAAGCTACGCAACCATATGCGGAGTGGCCAGGTCCGCACTCCTCAGAGACGTGTTGGAATCGATTCTTCTCGACGCACCGAGCGCCCGGGACAGGGACGACGAATACCTTCAGTGCATCGCTGCCATCCGCGACTGGCTCCTGGAAGATGTCGACGCGGTCGCGCGATCCTTCGGGGTGCGGTTCTCTCTCGTGCTGGTGGATGTGCTGAGAGTGATCATCCAAGACACTACGCTGGCCGACAATTTCGTCCGAGAACTCGCGATCCGCGTCTCCCGTGAGGAGAGACCGGGCCCCTGCGTTGCGCCTTGCTGATGGTCTTCGACAGGAAACCCCGAGGGTGCTACGCGAGTTCGTCTCTGAGAAGCCAGCGCTCAGGCCACATAGTCATAGCGCGTATGCGACCAATCTCCGAGCGGCGTGTAGACCCTGCTGGCGCATTGTGGTCTCGACTTGCGGTCAAGAACCGAACCCTCCATGGTGTTTCGCTGGCAAGCGGACGAGGCCAGAGATTCACAAGGCGAGCGACCAAGAATTGGCTGGGCCCCTCTGGATCTGGCATTCGGTTTCGTAGCAGCCTAGCGGAGACTCTTGCTTGGCCGAGCCGCTACCCTGGCCAAATCCGGCCTTCCAATCGAAAGCACGTAGAAGTTCGTCGCTTCGTCCACCAGGAAATCCTCCCAGTTGGAGATAATCATATCGCCCTGCGAGTCGAAGGTGATGTAAAAGCGGGACAACTGTATGAGGTAACTCCCATCGGGTTGCTGCGAAGTCAGACCCCCCACCCAGAGGTCGCCGTCGTTCGTACCGTAGGCGTAGAAAATCGTTGGCTCAATTTCGATTTCGGCGTTTGCAGGATTGACGTTTGCGATGGCCGGAAGCACTTGCGATTCCTGGTCGCGAATGAAGGTCATGTCTTGATCAATTTTGGAGAGGTCAACACGCCCGTCACTGAGATCGATGGCGACAGTGGGGGCGCTAGGAGTCTGAGGAAGACCCATTCGTTGCTGGAGGAGGTCCAAGGGCGAGCGGTATATGGTTCCGAGTGTGAACTGCTGCGGAACAGATGAGCGGGTGAAATAGGTTCCGGCCGGTCCGACTTGAGCAAGATACTGGCTTGCATCGTAGCCATTCGTCAGCACCGAGATTCCGAGTTGTGGGGTGTGCTCGGCAGAGGCGGGGTCTGGCTGGCCGAAAAACTCTGCTGGCACGAAGTTCGCGGGAACCAGCGTCGAAGCGAGCGGGTTGGTTCCCGGTGAAAACTCCTCCGGCTGAAACTCGGGAAAGGTTTGCTGAACAACGGCAACCTCCTGTGCGGACAAAAGTGGAACGCAGCCAGTGCAGGAAGGCCGATCGACGGTGCCCTGACTCCCCGGGGCTGGACCGGAAGACGATCCGACGGTTCCACAGGACACGGTCATCATGGAAAGAAGAAGACTAACGAAAACGCCGGCACTGACGCGAATTTTCCTGGTCAAATTGGGTAACACCCTCCTGCATCGAGGAAGGGGTTTCCCAGCCGTCGAGAGGATGGTGCTTGAGGCGGGGCGAGCGTTCTAATGCAAAGGTGTTGCCAAGAGACGAAATGCTGGTGAAACAGCGTAAGGCCTTACGCTAGAAGAACATCAGGACCGGTGGATAGTCGGCCAGGATGGGGGTCTTCGTGTGGCGCCCATGTTCCACTTTCGTGCGCTGGCGCGGTTTGGAACTTTTTGAATCGGTTCCTCGTGAGGACAGGTGATCGAACTGTGCGCTCTCCCCGGGTCCGAATTGGGCCAGTTACCAGGGAAACGATCCTGCCGGTTGGGCCTCGGCGGAGATGCTTGAACAATGACGACCGGGCTGAGGCTCGATGGCTGGCGGCAGACGGGCTTTAGGGGCTCCGGGCTCTTGGACGAACACCACGTGCCAGCCGGTTTGTCAGTCGAGTGCCAGACGTAATAGCCTTATTCTTCTGCGTCGCGGAGGGCGTCTGCTACTTGACAGCCGCCAACAGTTTGTTAGCATTCTCCTCTTGCGGGGCCGTGCCACTTGGGCTTGGCCAACGGCTGGAAATCGGTGAGGGGGTAGGAATGTTCAAGCGAATTGTGGCTGTGGTTTCCTCTCTGCTTCTCGTCGTGACTGTATGGGCGGGATCCCTGCCGGTGGGCACCGTAGACGTCAGCCACCAGACCACTCTTTCCGGGGTTCCTGCTGCTGCCGGCGCAACCGTTTTTGAGGGTGACTCCGTTTCAGTTGCCCCTGGGGGAAGCGCAGCCTTGGACTTGCGCGACGGCTCAAGAGTAGTCTTGTCCGCGAATTCGCAGACGAAGCTGGTAAAGAGTGGTTCGCGACTGGCAGTCGAGGTCAGCCAAGGAGGGGTCATTCTGACCACCGCAGCGAAATCGAGCATCGAAGGGCAGATTGCAGACGCCTCGTTCCGGCCGTCGGGTCCCTCGGCTTCCACGGGGTGGATGGGTTTCACTGCTCCGAATCACATCGTGTTGTACGCGGAAAAGGGAGACTGGTTGGTTAGCACCGGCCCCAATGGTCATAGCATGGTTCTCCACGCTGGCGAAAAGATCCAGGGCACTGTTAGCTCGAACC
>JAKAWN010000443.1 GCA_021827245.1 Acidobacteriota bacterium
GATGAGGTAGTGCTGACCGGAGTCTTCAACCGAAGGTAGAGCTCCGTCCCCGCGGGCACCGTGTGAGTCGGAACACTCTTGGTAACTTTGTGCCCCGCGCCCGGCTGTCCCGGCCGCAGAGCTTGAACACCCCCGCCGGCAAACAGTGATCCCGCAGCCAGCAATGAGCAGGCCAGGGCAAAGGCAAGGGGCACTTTGCCGAATTGTCTGAAATTCTCCACCATAATCACTACACCCTCTTGCATGCGATCCCGGGGATCACCTGCAGTCCACATTATGGCTGCCGCGCCGGTTTCGGGGACACAGTCCCGCGCACCGGATGGAACCGGGGGACCGGCGGCATCAAACCTACCAGTACATTTTACTGGAGTGAGGAGCGAAGTTCCTGAACGATCTGGCCGGCGATCGCGCGTCCGCGATCGATGTCACCCGGAGGCAACGATATTGCCGCTACCTTGGCGTGGCCGCCTCCGCCAAACCTCTCGCAAATGCTGGCAAGGTTGGCGTCTTTCGGCGTGGGATTCCAGGGATTGCTTCCAACAGCAATTTTGATCCGTTCCTTGGACCGGCTCAGCGCCACGTTATAGACGGATTCAGGGAACAAGTAATACGGGATGAATTTATTGAAACCCTCGAAGCTTTGATCGGTGAGGTCGAGAAAAGCAACTCCATTGCTCAACTGGGCCCGCTTCCTGATAATTTCAATCGTCTTCAGGTGCCGTTCGTACAGCCGCTCAAAAGCCTGCCGGATGCGAGGCAGCGCGGCAATTTCCCCAAGCGGCTTCGTCACCAGTTCCGGTATCAGCCCGGCGACAAAGCCATTCGAAGGAGCGCCCTCAATCACCAGCGTGATCTGGGTGGCGGGATCGCGCATTTCGACCGCTGTCTTTGGATCCGGATATTGCGCGCCGTCGATAATATCGGCCCACGAGATCATCTCGTCAAGATCCGGAGCGCAAAAGTTGAACCGCGTGGCGGCGATGTGGGCGATGAATTTGGTGCAGGAGCGAAAGGACGGATCGTAAAACTTTTTCCCACTCCGGTCCTGCCGGAAGTTTTCAGCGTCAGCCGGCGTCAGAAAAGCGCTCTGGTGATGATCAAACCACCAGGTCAGGCGCGGCGAACTCGAATACTTGAAGTCGACGATGACGTTCTCGTCGCCGTCAAACACGTCCTCATCGAAAAGCTGGCCGGCGCGGTGAAGCAATCCCTGATAAGAGAATTCCGCGTGCGGATCGAGACTCTCGCGGTAAAAACGCGAGAACAACGCTGCCGAGCAGGCGCCGTCGAAACACCGGTTGTGGAAACAAACGCGTACTTTCATGACTCTTAACTGAACTCCTTGCCCCTCCTCTACCGCGAGGCGCAAGTAACTTTGTAGAATTTGCTAAATTGCTCTGCTGGGGGCGAATTGTCAAGAGAAAAGAGGACCGAATCCCGGATAGCGTCTTGGCCCCAACACGCAGCTCCCTGCGTTTCAAACCACGGCTGACCTGAGGCAAGCTAATGCACCTTCTCCGCTTGCTGGGCAGCCATATCTCCGATCAACGGAACCCTGTATTGCACCCCTTGATAAGCCTTATACATGAGCAGAATAACTACTCCTATAAGGCCCATGGCAAAAACTATCCACGCCAGAGAACCCAGGATCCATCCAACCACCGGGATCAGTCCCAGTATCGAGGTCATGATGAGCAGGGCTATCGCGATCCCTATCCCGGCAACCCCCAGAAAAACCGCTTGGAAAGCATGGAAGCGCACGAACCTGTCCCTGTTGTAAGGCGCAAAAATAAGGAAGAAGACGCACGCAACCGGCCAGAGAATATAGCACAGCAGGCCCGCAATGTTATAGGCAATCCCTGGCAGGCTTAAGCCGGCCGTCTCGCCGGGCGGCGTCGTTCCGTTGCCATCCTCCACCCGAGCTCCGCAGGAACTGCAGAAGGCTGCGCCATAGCTCAGCGCTGCTCCGCAGTTTCTACAGCTCGCCATGAATTGCTTCCTCCCTGTTGGGAAACCATCTCGTGAGAGATTCAGGTTGTGTACAGCCTGTTGTGGCCTTGAGCGTCAAGGCAGGCCGCTTTCTCTGATTCACCCTTCATTCTAAACTCACTGCCCCACCCGCTACAACCCACCATATGGAATGCACGATAACGCCGCTAGGCGGGCATCCTTGACAGGAAATTCCGATCACTTGTCCACACGGGACGCAGTTGCAACCCGAACAGTGCGGGACTTGCCTGTCATCAGGAATAGATGCGAAAAGGCAGGAATAAAGGAGGATGGAGCCAGGGACTTCCGCGACAAAACCCTCTGCGTATCAAAACCTCAGCTTCCAGAATTTGAGAAATCTCAGATCTCGCGCCGTGGAGGATCAGCAAGGATGCGGCTGGGCCGGTTTGCCTCCACGCGCCTCCGCAAAGCATGCGCCTTACCGCCGCCGGAGACGAATAGCTTATCGATCATCATCCAGGTCACCAGCGCAACAGGAAAATACAGCGCCACCACAAAAGCCAGAAACTCGTAAATCTGTTGCGTCGCTGGAACTGCAATAACCATGGTCCCCCCCCACTTCTCACCGAATCATTTCTCTTGCCGGTAATGTCCCGGACACATCAAGCTTTAGTCCCATGTGACCACGGGGTCGAGAGATGTGCCATAGCACCGAGGTACTACGCGGCGGAAACCGGCTCTGCCCGGCGCACATGCGCTCACAGTCCGGGCGCTGCCAGACAAAATGCTGATTCTTGTGTCTGGCAAATGCGTACCTGAAGCCACAGACAAGAACATCCGGGTCGTCACCAGATCGCGGTCGGCAAAGCCTTGAATGTGTGCCAGCCCAGTATGTGCGGACCAGCGAACAATAATCCCGCTACTAATACAATCAGCGCCACCAACAGGGCCAGCCGGCGGTGTCTCTTGCTTCCCCACTTCGGTTTTGGAGGCTCCTCATGACCACCGTGAATAAGAATCAAACCACCCGATCTCTCCAGCCGTATCGCCATCCTCCCCCTCCTTGTCCCCGTGTCGCCTTGAGCAATTCCGCATGAGCTTTTTCGTTAAGGAGTGGAACCTCTGCCCGCGAATGTCGATCTTCCGGATTCCTTCGATCCTCCCCGCCCGGCCTTCGCCCTGCAGTAACATGAGTTATCGGCCTTCGCGGCGGATGTCATGAGGGACCGAATGATGAGACACTGCGCAAGCCCGCGCCCTTGAAAATCCTTAGGCGCAATCCTCCGTCAGATCAAACTCCTCCTTTTGACGTATGCAATGTTACGCCGCGCGGCGCAGAACTCAATCAGGCAGGGTCTCGAAAGTGCGCCAGCAAAATACCCGATCTTCCTGTCGGGTCATTGCCCGATGGAGGTCGAAAAACGGCCGCTGCTGCATGCTTCGGCGCCTGGCCGCAAGGCGCTCGTTCTCGCGCCCGTGCTGCAACCAGAACCGGACCTTCAATGTGCAGAAGTCAGCAGGACAGATTGGAAACTTCCGAAAAGAAAAAAGAGATGATGATTTTGAACAGAAACAGGGAGGGCGCCGGCGGGTGCGTGGAATTTTCCTGCCTTGCGGAAATCGATTGGTGCGCGGGCGGGCCGCGTGATTGCCCAGCCGGGTTCGGCCAGGGAGCTCGCAATACTCGGGCCTTAAGAACGCGGCGGGCTCACCGGCGCTGATCAGCTTCCGGAAACGACCCGCGCGCCCCAAGTGGTGGCTCCGTCCCATGGAGCCTTAACCAATCGCTATCGAACGGCCAAGTTTCTTCCAGTCGGCGTTGGATATAGCACTCGTATAGCCTGACCTTTTTCCTCATCAGCTTCACGCGCATTCGGCTGGCCGCGACCCCGCAGAGAACTCCTATCACGAATATGACCACACCCTCAACCATTGCTGACCTGCGCTCGACGAACAATACTCATTGGGCAGACCTGCGCGTCGGAGTGACACCAACCTCCCTTCATGGCCGGAAACGAAGGTCTCGCGAGGGCATTGGAGCGAGGTTCACTCATTCACGCTACGTCCTGAACGGAGATCAAACCGGCTGGCGGTCAGTTACTATGGAGTCGGCCTGCCACTGACAAGGCTGTACTTGAGCATTTAAATTACCAAATAATCAACAGGGGTCGGCAGGCATCAACCAATTGAAAACAAACCACATCATTGCGACACGCGAAGATTCCCCCGGGGGAATTATCGCTGACCCAGGTAATTTCTTCGTGCCCTTTCTACACTTTACCTGTGTAGTGCTCTCCCCGGTTCCGAAGGCTTCATTCGCGAAATGGCCCCGCAGCCGAATCCTGCTTTCATCCGTCACATTTAACGATGCTTCCGCTTTCCGGCTCGTGGCCAGCCGGACTGTTGGGGCCGCTTTCATCGGCAAAGGGCCAGTTGATGTTCAGCCACAGCTCATGCTCGCGGACTTTTGCGGGAACCTTATCAACGCGCAAGTTTTCCAGCCAGTGGACACCGGTCTTTCCTCCCACCACGATATCCTTATCCCCGTCGCCGTCAATGTCCTCGACGATGACTTGGGTTCCGATTTCGGCCGTGCCGTTATAGCTGATCGGGAAGCGCGTAAAGGTGCCGTTCCGGCGGTCAATCTTGTAATAGAAGATGCAAAGCGGCTCGTAAAGACCGGGATCAGGGTCTCCGCGGTAACGCTTGCCGGTGATCAACTCCGGTTCGCCGTCGCCGTCGATATCGGCCAGCTTCAGCGCGTGAGCCTCAGAGAATGAATTGTCAATGATGTGCCGTTCCCAGGTGCGGCGTCCCCCGCTCATTCTCTGCTCCATCCAGTAAAGTCCGAAAGAATGTCCATGGCCGTATATGAGATCCATTTTCCCGTCATTGTTCACGTCGTAGCCCAGAATGGGAAAACCTGCCTCTCCCAGCTCCCATTCCGGATGCCATTTCCACTGGTCGCGGTCGGCGTCCACGTTTTCAAGCCAGCCGTGGATCGAGAGCAGGTCCATTTTGCCGTCGCCGTTGATATCGGCAACGCCCACGCCGTGGCCGTCGGCAGTTTTGCCGCCAACATAATGCACCTCGGGCTTGGGGCCGGCAAAGTTGATCCAGATCAGGCTGGACGGTGAATAATGGGCAGCGGCAAGGTCCGGCACGCCGTCGCCGTTGATGTCGGCATAGACCATACCTTCGGTCGCCCTGGAATGGCAGATCAGGTGTTTCTTCTCCCAGAAAGCGTCGGCCTTTTTCGGATTTTCATACCACCAGATGCCGTCGGTCTGCCACGCAGCGGTCACGATGTCCAGCGTGCCGTCGTGGTTGACGTCAATCGGAAACTGCGCGCAGTCCGCCACAAATTCAATCTTGCTCTCGCCGGCGATTTTGAACGGCCACACACTGATATACCGCCATTGATGCCTTTTCCACTCGGTCGCAAGGGGCCCGGGATTCTCATACCAGTAGGCTCCGCTCACGATGTACAGTTTGCCGTCGCCGTTCATGTCCATCACGGAAACGGCTTCGGCGTGGTCCGTTCCCAGGCGATGCGAAAGGAAAATATCAGCCCGCCGGGACACAGGCGTAATCGGTCCTTGTCCCTGCGCGGG
>JAKAWN010000444.1 GCA_021827245.1 Acidobacteriota bacterium
GCCATGCAGCGGCCCTTTCGCTTTGCCGCGAGCGAGTAAATCGTCGGCGTCGCGAGCTTCCTGCAGGGCGCGCTCGGCAGGCAGTTGGACAATGGCGTTGAGCTTCGGGTTCACAGCCTGAATGCGCTCAAGATGCGCCTGGATCAGTTCGACCGCTGAGATCTTCTTCGTGCGGATGGCGCGCGCCATACCGAGGGCTGAGGAACGAAGGATGTCATTCATGGAAGAAGTCCGGGAAGTCTTGTTGAAAAGAAAACAGCGAAGAGTTCCGAATCACATGGGCCCCAACAATAATCGCATTCTGCTTCCCGTGGTGAGCCGGCTGGGACTCGAACCCAGAACCCTTGCCTTAAAAGGGCAATGCTCTACCGCTTGAGCTACCGGCCCGTTGTCCAGCTAACTAAGACATTCTCAACAACTCCAGCCGATGCGCGAACCCGCCTGGCTCTGGACATGCCAGTGTTCAAGGCAGTTTCGGACTGGGGCATTTTGTTAGGATACTTCAACGCGATCACTTTCCTCAAGCGAAGTTCCCCGCTGGAAGGCCAGGAACGACACACGCAACGATTGAAATTCAGTTTCATATCCTGACGCCGGCGTTTCCGCCAGTGTTCCTTCGCGCTGGCAACGCGGCCACTACTGAGATTGGCGGCACTATCCTCTTTAATTGTTAACTGGCCTGCTGCTATCGCGTGATGAGGTAAGTCTCACCGGCGCTCGTATCAAACATCAAGACTCCGTTTTCAGCCTGTACACGAACGCTCTGGCCATCTCGTTGGCGTGTGACTCGTACGGCGGCGTTCCTCGAGGGGTTTGCCAACCGGGCAGGTTTTCCTTTTTCGCTCAGCATGGACACCTGCGAAACAGTTCTGCCATCAAACGAGGCGCTAACCAGAAAGGCGCCGGCAGCACGCAGATTGCTGAAACGGGCCGGGCCCAGATTTTTGGTGTTCGGGAACAGATGGATTGTTCCCGTATAGCTCTGCATCATGCATTCGTTCAGTACCGCAGGCAGCGCAAGATTTTCCGTCCAGATGCCCATGTGCATCATAAAGTCAAAGCTGGTGGAGTCCCTGTAGCGGCCGCCGATCTGGCGCACGCGGTCGCTCGCGACACCGTCTGGCAGAAGGCAATAGCGGACCTGGCCCTTGAACCACTTCAGGTCCAGCATGCCAAGCCGGGCCCTTATCAAGGGCTGAAAGACAAGATCATTCCCTCCTTCCAGCCGAACCGCCTGGGCAGTGCGGCGGGCGATCCCGAGTTGATCTTCGCCACGCCCAATCCCCACCTGCTCAGCAGGAAAAACAGGAGCCAGCGTTAGCGGAACATTGTAAACGTGCTCGACAGGAGCATTCTCCACGTCCAGCCAGACCTCGCCGTAGGGACCTCTGGCTTTGGGGTATGGAACAAGGTTGTCTCGAATTTCTTTCCAAGCGGCGCGTTCTGTGCCGTCGGTTTCCAGAACACCTGACGCTTCCATCACAGCGTCCAGCAGAAACGCTATCAACGAGAGGTCCAGGGTGCAGTCTTTGTTCAGGCGATAGTCCACGGTGAATCCCCAATTCTCCGAAGAAACCGTTGGAATCACGTGGTACTTTCCATCCTCTCCTTTCTTGACGTAAGCCGCCACAAACCTGGCCGCAGCACGCAGCATGGGATAGACCTTCCTCAAGTAATCGACATCCTGCGTGTAGAGGTATTGCCACCACAGACTCTGCACGGTCCACGGCGTTTCGCTGATCTGGTAACCCCAGGGCGGAACGGGGTAAGGAACCATCTGACTGGGTACGGGATAGGCCGAGTGCGGGAAATAGGCCCCGGGCAATTTGAATTTCTCCCTGGCGTATTTCTCAGACATTGGCATCAGGTTCTGGCAGAGTTCGACGTAAGGCAGATGCTGGTCCACATGGTTGCTGGAAAACACTCCCCAGAAAACCTGCTGGGTGTTGTAATCCATGTGATAGTCACTGTGCCAGGCAGTGCCAATCCTCCCCGTGCTCCAATTGCCGAACAGGCCGGGCGCCACCTTCCGCTGCCGCAGGCAGCAAGCCAGAAAATACTGATTGTGGTACCAGATTTTTTCCAGGTCTTTGTCCGCGATCTCCACCGCAGAGCGCGACCAGAAATCATGCCAGCGAGCCTCTGAATTTTTCTGAATTCGTCCCGCAGGCAAACTGGACAAGCGCATGACGTCCCTGCGAGCGTGACTCGGGGTATCAAGCTCCTCCGCGCTATAGCTGTGATCCTGACTGATTATGATCCAGGGATTTTTCTGGAGGGCCCCTGCTGCCTCTCGTTCCAACTTCTCCAGCAGAATGTCCCGGGGAGTCGCAACCTTTAAATCCATCCGGAACATCTGGCTGCGGCTGCCCATTAGGAAAACGCCCGGCTCCGTCCCGTAGTGAATGTTATTCCCGCTGCCGGATTCCAACTGCTTCAACTGGGCCTGGCTTTCCGCAAGCCCCTCGATGGACCACGAGCCGCTCAAACGGCCCAGCAAGGCAAAATTCCGGTCCTTGTCTGATTTGGGCGGGTTAGGTGTCTCACGGGTGGGACCGATTGCCGGGAAGTACTGGAAGCAAGAAAACTCCGCAAAGGCGTGTTCAGATCGCCCATCGATCTCGGGCGGAGGCAGTGTGGCGAAGTGCTCCTCCTGTCCGGATCCGACCGGAGAACTTGATCCCCGGTCGATGTCGGGGTAATAACAAACAGAATAAATTGGAATGTGGCCGTCGGTCGTGACCGAGATAAGTCCGGTGTCCCAGTCGACAAAGCTGCTGGCGGTCACAGTGCGTGGCTCCTGGTTCAGTTCGTGGACAGTAAGCTGAAGCGTGAAAAGCCCATTCGAAGGGTCCAACACCTGCCGACCCGCATGAACCCAGCGCGGATCCCAATGGATCCAGACGGTTCCACAGGGCCACGGCCGTGGCCAGGGCATGCTATACGAAGAAGCGACTTTCTCCGTGTACTCACGGAAGAAACCGATGTTGCTTTCTAAGAAAAGCATATCGGGCCTGCCCTCTTTGCGGGCCGCTGCGCTGGCGCGATGCCACAGTCTCAAAAGCTCCTCAAACGTCAGGACGTAACGTTCAATGTCCTCACTTACGCGGATATCCCAGGAATCGCTCTTTCCTACATGCAGCCCCAGCGCATCCGGACGCACTTCCACGCATACGCCTACATCGCCATTGCCCAGCAACATGCCCTCAACGAAATCAGGGCCTGGGACATCCTTGGCAATCTGGTGCCTCTTCGCAATCTCTTCAGCCCGCAGAACACGATCGTCTCCGGAAGCTGAAGCTGATTTCGGCAAGCACCCCGCAGCGGTCGCAGCAATTGAGGCCTGCATGAATCTTCGACGTGTCGTCTTCATCGTGCTCTCCTGTCCTGATAGTGTCCAACTCGCACAAGATGCAACACCGGCGATTGGTACTTCGGGAGCATTCGCCCGTGATCCGGCGAACTCGACTGAAATATGGTTCCCAAGGAAATCCGGCTTCCTGCCCGGCGCGAACAGGCGAGCTGATTTCACTTTTGTTCGCTGCCACCACACTCCACGACGCCTTGCGGCCGGGAAAGAGAGCGCCAGTTCACCGCCGCCGATCTTACCGCAAAATCGCTTGCAGGGTGCGCGGAAGATTGACCGCAGCGTTTCTTTCGCAAAGCCTCCCGTGTCTTCCTGCTTTTTCCCGCCCGCTTCAAGGCCTTTCTTTCCAGGTCCCCTGAGGCTAAGCTCTTGGTTGCATGAGTAACGGGCGGAAAATTCGGCTCGACCGGCTTCTGGTGGAGAGTGGCTTCGCGGAGTCGCGCCAGAAAGCCCAAGCACTCATCCTCGCCGGCCAGGTGCTGGTGGACGAACAAAAGGTGGAAAAGTGCGGCACGGCCGTCAGTGTCGAGGCTCGAGTCAGGCTGCTGGGCGAATCGCTCCGGTATGTCAGCCGCGCAGGGCTGAAACTTGAGGCGGCGCTCGACCATTTCCGCGTCGACCCCAGTGGCAAAATCTGTCTGGACATTGGCGCATCGACCGGTGGCTTTACAGACTGCCTGCTGCAGCGCGGCGCCAGCAGAGTCATTGCAGTGGATGCGGGAACTAATCAACTTGACTGGAAACTGCGCAAGGACCCGCGAGTGACGGTGATGGAAAGAACCAATGCGCGCTATCTTACTCTTCAGCAAATCGGTGTTCGCGTTGCGCTTGTTACGATGGACGTGTCGTTCATTTCATCCACGCTCATCCTTCCTGCGCTTCCGCCATTGCTCGAAAAAGGCGCGGATCTTCTGGTGCTGGTCAAGCCGCAATTCGAGGTGGGCCGCGGGAAGGTTGGAAAGGGTGGCATTGTGCGCGACCCGCGTTTGCATGAAGAAGCCATTTCCAGAGTTGAGCGGAAAATTGCTGAACTCAGTTTCCTGGAAATCGGCCGTGTTGAAAGCGCTGTACCCGGCGCCTCGGGAAACCGCGAATTTTTCCTGCATGCTATTTGCCCTAAAAGTGTCTAGAATGGTTTTTTCCGCGAGTCATGCGGAAATGGCATCCTGTGATCAATCCAGAGCGACTTCAGGGTCCTATGACAATAAAGAAAATCGGTATTATTTCAAAACCCAAGAAAGCGGAGATTCGCGAGATTGTTCCCCCGCTTGTAGAGTGGCTTCGGAAGCGCGATATTGAAGTTTCAATTGACAAGGAAACCGGCTCCATTCTGGAAAGCTCGGAAAAATGGCTCACCCGCAACGAGCTTCCCGGAAAGGTCGATCTGCTGGTTGTCCTGGGAGGTGACGGCACGCTGCTGGCCGCCGCCCGTTCTCTCTACGGGCGCGAGGTTCCCATTTTCGCAGTCAACCTGGGCGATCTGGGCTTTCTCACCGTCATCACCAAGGACGAGCTCTACCCGGCGCTTGAAGGCGTGTTGTCAGGGAACTATCGCTCCGAGCGCCGCGTCCAGATTGAGGGTGAACTGATCCGCGCCGACGAAGTCCTCTCCAGTTTCCGGGCGCTGAATGACGTGGTTCTCAATAAAGGAGCGATTGCGCGGATTCAGGACTTCGAGGTCTACGCCGACGACGAGTTCATCTCAAACTATAAGTCCGACGGATTGATTGTTTCCACGCCCACCGGCTCGACGGCATATTCGCTGGCTGCAGGCGGGCCCGTCGTATCACCTTCTGTAGAAGCTTTCATTATCACTCCTATCTGTGCACATACGCTCACCAACCGGCCCCTCGTGCTCCGCGACTCCGCCAGGGTTGAAATCGTGGTGAAAAGCCAGCGCGAAGCCGCGTATCTGACCGTGGACGGCCAGGTCGGAATCGCGACTCACAGTGATGATATCGTCAGACTCCGCAAGTCCTGCGCATTTGTCGAGCTGATCCAGCCCCCGCAAAGGAATTATTACGAAATTCTTCGCCAGAAGCTCAAGTGGGGAGAGCGGTAGAAACCGTTAGCCTGACTTCCGCGCTCGGAAGCGAGATTTTGATTTTTTTAGCCAGCAAACGGTTTGTTTTCAGTGGGGGCTTTCCGAAAGGCCATAATAGTGACGAATATATTTAACATTTATCTTGACATG
>JAKAWN010000028.1 GCA_021827245.1 Acidobacteriota bacterium
CGGTCAGGAAGCGAGCGGCGCCAACTCAGGACATGGAAGGCAGAACGATTACCGCGAAAGCATCGGAGTGAAAGGACTGCTGATGCGAAATCCATTTCTGGGAGCGACGGACCCACGGGCGGGAACGTTTGCGCTCTCGCTGCTGGATGCAGACGGGGGGCATTTCAGTTACCTTCGCGGCTGGCCAAGCACGCGATGGTGGGAAAGCCCATTGCTCTTTTGGGAAGATTTTGCAAGCGACGGCCGGTTAGGCCCAGAAGCAACAACGCGCAATGTGGTTGGTGCGCTGTGCCTTGAAAAGGGAATCCCGGAAGGCGGAAGCGCGGAATACACGTTTCTGCTCACCTGGCATTTCCCCAACCGGACGCCGAAGTGGTGCGGTTGGTCCGCTCCCAAAGGGCACGAAAACGACGTGATCGGGAATTATTACTGCACGCGATTCAAAGACGCGTGGGATGTGGCGGAATATGCCGCCAAGAATCTTTCTGGCCTGGAGGAGCGAACGCGCAAGTTTGTTGACACCATTCAAAACACCACGCTGCCAGGCGCCGTCAAAGATGCTGCGCTGTCCAACCTTTCCACGCTGGTTTCACCAACTTCATTCCGAACCAGTGATGGCGCTTTCCACGGATTCGAAGGGTGCAACGATGATTCAGGATGCTGCTTTGGGAATTGCACGCACGTTTACGCCTACGAGCCCGCAACGGCGCACATCTTCCCTGCCCTGTCGCGCTCATTCCGCGAGCAGCAATTCGGATTCTCGACCAACGGTGAAGGCCTGATGGATTACCGTGAGTTTCTTCCTTACGGCATTGCCCATTACGATGTGGCCGCCGCCGACGGGCAGATGGCCTGCATCGTGAAGGCCTATCACGACTGGAAACTTTCCGGTGATACGGCCTGGCTGCGCCGCCAGTGGCCGGGCATCAAGCGCGCGCTCGAATTCGCCTGGATTAAGGGAGGATGGGACGCTAACCGCGATGGAGTGATGGAAGGCGTTCAGCATAATACATACGACATCGAATTCATCGGCCCCAATCCGTTCTGTGGAATGTGGTACCTGGCCGCGCTTCGGGCGGGCGAAGAGATGGCGCGCGTTATGGACGACCATTCTGCAGCTGTTGAATATCAGCGGCTCTTTCGCAAAGGCAGCCAGTGGATGGACGCCAACCTCTTTAACGACGAATTCTATATTCAAAAGATCGGTTCGATTGCCAAGGACGACATCGCCAAGGGGTTGCAGGAAGGCATGGGAACAACCGATACTGAGCATCCGACCTACCAGGTCGGCGATGGCTGCCTGAGCGATCAGTTGATGGGCCAGTATTTTGCCCTTATCGCTGGACTGGGCCTGCTGGCCGATCGCGGCCACATCCTGGAAAGCCTCCGGTCCATCTGGAAATTCAACTACAAGCAGAATCTGGCGGATCATGTGTGCGTGCAGCGTGCTTACGCGATCAACAACGAAGCCGGTTTGGTCATGTGCGAGTATCCGCACGGTGAACGGCCACGGGTTCCCTTCCCCTATTTCGCCGAGGTCTGGAGCGGCTCAGAATACGCGGCTGCGGCCTTAATGATCGGTATGGGAATGGTTTCAGAAGGGGTGCAAATCGTGGAGAGCACTCGGCACCGATTTGACGGCGAGAAACGCAATCCCTGGAGCGAAGCCGAATGTGGTTACCACTACGCACGGCCCATGGCAAGCTGGGCGCCCCTGCTGGGGCTCAGTGGCTTCCGGTATGATGGAGTAGCGAAAAGAGTCGCGGCGCGACCGCTGGTGAACCGCGACAATTTCTCTTCTTTCTGGTCAGCCGGAACAGCCTGGGGCAGCTTTTCACAGCATCTGCAAGGCGAGAAGATGCGATTCACCCTGTCAGTCGTGGAAGGGAAACTGGGGTGCCGTACGGTGACCGTCAGTGCTCCCAAAGCGGTTCGAAGCGCATCGACGGGTAAAGTCCGCAACAAGCCCCTACCCTACAAACTCCAACAGGAAGGAGATGAGGTCTCTTTCATCTTCACTCCGGAGGTGACGCTGCACGCCGGCGACCAGTTGGCCTTGACGCTGTAAAACGCTCCTGCTTGTAGCGGCGCGTTTGTCTTTTCACGCAGGCTGTTCCGCATGAATCATGCGACAGAGCTTGGTCGCGCGGGGGGCTAAAAGTCGTCGGTGCTGATTGCCAATTCCGGCCATTCGGCCAATAATGAGGAATGCGGGGCGCGGTCGGCCCGGCCTCGTCGGCTAGAAATCAAGGACAGAGTTTTTCGGGCCCAATCCCCGCAGTTCGCCAAATGCCTTGGAAACATGAAAAGCATTGGTGCCATGAATTCGCGGCCGGGACTTTATCCCGGCTTGAAGGTTGCAGTTGCAGCCTGTTCATATTGAGGAGGAGTCATGTGGGAGTATGACCAGCAAATGAAGTTGAAGGTCGGCTTGGCCGAGATGCTGAAAGGCGGCGTGATCATGGACGTCACGAATGCCGAGCAGGCCAAGATTGCCGAGGATGCCGGCGCCTGTTCCGTGATGGCGCTCGAGCGCGTACCTGCGGATATCCGCAAGGAAGGTGGCGTGGCGCGGATGGCGTCGATCAAGATTATTAAGGAAATTATGAAGGCGGTTACCATTCCGGTGATGGCCAAGGCGCGGATCGGCCACTTTGCCGAGGCACAGGTGCTGCAGTCGGTCGGCGTGGATTACATCGACGAAAGCGAGGTTCTGACGCCCGCCGATGAGGAGCACCACATCCATAAGTGGCCCTTCAAGGCTCCATTTGTCTGCGGTGCGCGCAATCTGGGAGAGGCTTTGAGGCGAATCGGCGAAGGCGCGGCGATGATCCGCACTAAGGGCGAAGCCGGCTCTGGCAACATCGTGGAGGCGGTCCGCCACCTACGTGCCATCACCAGCGAGATACGCCTGCTCACCACGCTCCGCGAAGAAGAATTAATGGCCAAGGCCAAGGAACTGGGCGCACCGTACGACCTGGTGAAATGGGTGGCACAGAACGGCAAGCTGCCGGTCCCGAATTTCTCCGCGGGCGGCATCGCCACTCCGGCCGATGCGTCACTGGTGATGCAACTGGGCGCTGAGGCGGTCTTCGTCGGCTCCGGCATCTTCAAATCGGCCGATCCGGCCAAGCGCGCCAAAGCCATCGTTCGCGCTACCACCCACTATAATGAGCCTGCCATCGTCGCCGAGTGCTCGGAAGAACTGGGCGAGGCTATGCGCGGCATCGACGTCGCCAAGATGGATCCGAAGGAGATGCTGCAAACACGAGGGTGGTGATGCCCTCTGACGTAATTCCGGCTCTTGCGGACAACAAGCGTGAAATTTCGAGATGTTGTTGAGATGATCGAGCAGGACGGCTGGAGGTTGGTTCGAACCAAGGGGAGCCATCGCCAATATAAGCACCCGGCGAAACCCGGCATAGTGACGGTTGCCGGAAAGCCGAACTTGGATGTGCCACCGGGAACACTGAACAGCATCCTTAAGCAGGCTGGCTTGAAAGGGCAGGAGCACAAATGAAATACGTCGTCGTGATTGAAAAAGGCACAAACAGTTGGGGGGCGTACGTACCGGACCTCCCAGGTTGCGCCGTTGTAGCGGAGACAAGGGAACAAGCGCTGCAACTCGTCCGCGAGGCAATAGAATTCCATATTGAAGGTCTCCGCGAAGCGGGCAACCCGATTCCAGAACCTCAATCAACTGTTGAATACGTGCAGGTTTGACGCGAGCTTAAGCCATGTGCCCTGAAACGAAGGCTGCCTTGATCGGAGTGACAGGCGCACTTGGCGTCTGGGTCGCCAGCCAGTTCGTCGACCTCTGGCGGGATAGGAGGACGCGCAAAAGAACACGGACGATGCTGAGCGAAGAAATTGACGGGAATCTCCGCAGGTTAAAAGATTGGCAGCAACAGGCTGCTAAGTCGTCTAGCTTTGCGGCAGGGCATCCTATGGCGAACGTTCAGCTGGGCGGCGCCCTTCTGCAACTTGCCCTCCCCGTTTGGGTGGGTCAGCGTTGGTTGAATTCGACCGAACTCATTCCAGTTGCTCTTAATCCAGAGAAAATCAAGCGGGTTCAGGCATTCCATGACAGGCTTGAAGCTTTGACAAAGCTCCAGAAACAAGACGTCCCTGCACTCTCGAAAAAGGTCAGTGACGTAAAGTCTGAGGTCAGCGCTATCCTGTCAGAGGGTAACCCGCTTGGCGCGAGCCGTACGAGGCAGCGCCATGCTACCGAAAATTCGGAGGAAGGCACCGCATGACTAACCCGCAATATCCGATCGGAAAATTCAAGCCGCCGGAAAAGATCTCTGACCAGGACCGGCAGATCTACATCAAACAAATTGAAGAAACGCCGGTGAGGCTGCGCGCCGCGGTGGAGGGCCTTTCTGAGCAGCAACTCGACACGCCCTATCGTGATAGCGGATGGGCAGTACGGCAAGTGGTGCATCATCTGGCCGACAGCCACATGAATGCTTTTATTCGCTTCAAACTGGCGATGACCGAAGACCAGCCAGCGGTCAAGACCTACGACCAGGAGCGCTGGGCGGAGCTTGCTGACGCGAAGAGCGAGCCTATTGAACCCTCGCTGATGCTGCTCGATTCGCTTCACGAGCGATTTGTCGCCCTGCTCAGGTCGATGAGTGCGTCCGATTTTGCGCGAACAATGAACCATCCGGAGCACGGTATCGTCAACCTTGACCGCTACCTGAGCCTCTATGCGTGGCACGGCCGCCATCACGTCGCGCACGTCACATCGTTGCGCGGGCGCATGGGATGGGAATAAGCGTCTAAAGTTGGGGGCAGCCAGCCTCTCACGGCTCGTCTCCGGCTGGTTATTCAGTCGCGAATTTACTCAATCCGGTGATGACAGACGATCGTCATCTGCACATTGGCGTTTCTTAGCGCCAGCATTTTCAACTTCACTCGGCAAAAGGAGGAAGCATGCCAGTTCGCAAGGCTGAAGCACAGTGGAACGGAAGTCTTCTTGAAGGCAACGGCCACATGAAAATGGCCACGGGATCTTACGATGGCCCGTTTTCGTTCAAGTCGCGCATGGAAAATGGTCCGGGCACGAACCCCGAGGAACTGATTGCGGCCGCTCATGCAGGCTGCTTCTCGATGGCCTTTTCGGCTGGCCTGGGAAAAGCCGGGTTCACGCCCAAGCGGGTCCATACCACGGCTTCCGTGCACTTTGATAAAGTGGATGGGGGATTTGCCATCACTAGCATCGATCTTGAGACGGAAGCGGAGATTCCCGGCATCGACGAGGCCAAGTTCCAGGAACTGGCCGACGGTGCCAAGAAGGGCTGCCCAGTTTCAAAGGCTTTGGCCGGTACGACGATCAACCTCAAAGCCAAGCTCGTCAAGTGACCTCGGCTTCGGCTGCTGCCGCGCGCTGGCGCTGTGAAAGATGCTTCAAGCGCCTGGCTGACAGCCAAGCTTTACTCTGAGAGACCAAGCCCATGCCAGGAATGACGCGAGGAGCCTTGTTATGGGCTTCTCAAAATCGTTGGTTGCGCACACGTGCGACTCGGTACGGTTTTGTCCGGAGAAGCGTGGCGCGCTTTATGCCAGGCGAAGAGATCGCCGATGCGCTGGCCGCCGCCCGAAAGCTCGAAGAGCAGGGCCTGGGGACGGTGCTGACTCATCTAGGCGAGAATGTCTCCACCGCCGCCGAAGCCGAATCCGTGACTCGCCATTACCTGGATGCTCTTGGTCAGGCGCGCACGGGGGGCCTGCATTCCGAATTTTCCGTAAAACTGACGCACTTGGGACTCGACCTGTGCCATGAACTCTGCCAGGCGAACGTTGAAAGGATCATTGAAAAAGCAGGCTCCGGCTCGATCGTCTGGATTGATATGGAGTCGAGCGGGTATGTGGACGCGACGCTCGATTTGTACCGGCGCCTGCGCACAACGTATTCCAATGTTGGTGTCTGCCTTCAGTCGTATCTTTACCGGACAGCGGACGATCTGGCTTCCCTTATCCCTCTCGGCCCGGCCATCCGGCTGGTGAAAGGCGCGTACCTGGAGCCCCCAAAAGTGGCTTTCCCGCAAAAGAAGGATGTCGATGAAAACTTCTTTGCTTTGGCGCGAAAGCTCTTGGGCGCAGATGCTCGAAGCGCCGGTGTTCGCGCCGCGATCGCCACACATGATTGCAGGCTGATTCACCGTGTCGAAGAACTGGCTCGCTCGAACGGACTGACCCGGAACGATTTTCGGTTTCAGATGCTGTACGGGATCCAACCGGGGGAACAACTTCGGCTGGTAAAGGATGGATGGCGGTCAGAGGTCCTGATCTCTTACGGGGCGTTCTGGTTTCCGTGGTATATGCGGCGGCTTGCCGAGCGCCCGGCAAACGTTACGTTTGTCATCAGGAATCTATTTGCCGGATAGGAACGGCGCCCCAGGGTCCATCAGGTGAGACCGTGACTATGGAGAACAAAGAACAAGGAATCGTTGGAATTCTCGCCGTGCAGGGGGATTTTGCCATGCACGCTCGCATGCTGGATTTGATCGGCGTGCCCTGGAAACTGATCAAGCATGTCGAGGATTTCGCCCAAGTCGATGCGTTGATTCTGCCCGGCGGCGAGACCACGACCATGCTGAAGTTCCTGGCCGAACGCAAAATGAGCGACGCCATCGTGAATTTCGCAAAAGAGAACAAGCCCGTTTTTGGAACGTGCGCGGGTGCGATTCTGATGGCGAAGGAAGTCCTGAACCCCGAGCAGGAACGACTGGGGCTGATCGACATTTCCATTGAACGCAACGCTTACGGCCGGCAAGTGGACAGTTCCATCCGGCAGGGCCAGTGCCCGGAGCTTTCCGATCATCCTGTTGAAATGGTATTTATCCGGGCGCCTATCATCCGCCGCGTCGGCGAAGGCGTCAAAGTTCTGGGCCGGGCGGAAGGATTGCCCGTTCTGGTGGAACAGGGGAAACTTATCGCTGCCACATTCCACCCTGAGTTGACCGACGATCCCACGATTCACAGGTACTTTCTCGGAAAACTGCGATTGTAAGAAGTTACGGATTCCAAGTTACGAATTGCGAAATCTGAAGGGCCCTTCGGTCTCTTCGAGCCGTGATACGATAAAAGTCCGGCGGCATCGCGCTGATGCCGCCTGAAAAGCGGGGTGGCCGGCTTCAAGCCGGCGCGATAAAGATACCGGAATGTGAGGAGGCGATGGCTTGAAGGAACATCCTGATCAATATGATGCTGAATTGCTGTTGCGACTTTATGACTTGCGGCGCGAAGAGAAACTACGCCGCGCGCGGGAGTGGTTCGTTCACGAGTTGCGGGAACAATCGGCGGAGGAATTCGGGAAGAAGTTCCCGCCCGGCTCGGAAGAGAACGCTTTTTTCCGGATGGTCGTCACCTACTGGGACATGGTGGGCTCGATCGTGAACAGCGGACTGATCAAGCAGGAATTCTTTTTTCAGAACACCGGAGAGTTCTTTGGTGTCTGGGAAAGGATCAAGGGAATGGTGCCGGCAACGCGCGAGAAATTCAAGAACCCGCACATGTGGGAAAACCTGGAACAGATGGCGGCGAATTATGCGGAATGGATGAACAAGCGCGCGCCAGGGGCCATTGATGCTTACCGGGAACGCATCGCGGCAGCGCAGAAGAAGTGACCTGGAGCTTCCTTGCCCAACCTCCTCCGTAGTTCTTGGAGCTTGCCGCGACTAGCTCTGGATGCAGTTTGACTTTCGTTGCCCGGAGGTATATTCCTATCGTATCCGGGAACGCTGATTGAGAACCGGGTTCGGCCTTCAGACGTCTGGCGGACCCGGCGGGGCTGACACTCGAACATCGAAGCAAAAAATCTAAGGGGGCTGCTTCGTGAAAATCCAAATCAAGCTTAACGGGAATTGGCGTGAAGACGACGTTGAGCCTCGACTGCTTCTTGTGCACTACTTGCGGGAAGTGGCGGGGCTGACTGGGACGCACGTCGGCTGCGAAACTTCGTTGTGCGGAGCGTGCACGGTGCTGCTGAACGGCGAGGCCGCAAAATCCTGCACGGTGCTTGCCGTGCAGGCGGACGGCGCCGAAGTGACCACGATCGAAGGCTTGGGAGCGGATGGCAATCTCCATCCACTGCAGCAGGGATTCTGGGAAGAGCATGGCCTGCATTGCGGATTCTGCACGCCGGGCATGATCATGGCATCCCACCAACTATTGGCCCGCAATCCTCATCCGACACGGGAAGAAATCCGGCACGGGCTTGAAGGCAATCTCTGCCGCTGCACGGGCTACCAGCACATTGTCAAAGCGATTGAATGGGCAGTTGAGCACACCGGCAAGTAACTGGCTGGGTGGCGCCAAGTGCATAACAACCTGGGGCAGCACTCGCGAGGTGATTCATGGCCACAAACCTTCTGGGAGAACGAATCAAGCGAAAGGAAGATCCGCCGTTAATTCAGGGACGGGGCCATTATGTCGACGATGTCAAGCTGGAGGGCATGCTTTACATGGCCTTTGCCAGAAGTCCTTATGGGCATGCTCGCATTACCTCCATCAATATTGAAGCCGCCCGGAACGCACCTGGCGTGGCCGCTATCCTGACGGCGGATGATCTAAAGGGAAAACTGGGACCTGTGCCTTGCGCTGCCGGCATGAAGGGGCTGAAGGTTCCAGAGCATCCCTGCCTGGCCACGGAAAGAGTGCGGTACCTGGGCGAACCGGTAGTTGCGGTGGTGGCCACTGACCGGTACCTCGCAGTGGATGCCGCTGCCCTGGTGGAAGTTGAATACGAGATGCTGCCCGCCGTCACGGACATGGATAAGGCGCTACAGAGCGATTCCCCACTGGTGCATGAATCGTTTGGCGACAACATCGCGTTCGTTGCCAAGCTGGAAGGCGGCGACTGGAAGACGATTGAATCGGACTCTTCCGTAAGAGTCATCAAACAGCGACTGATTAACCAGCGCTTGGGCCCCATAGCCATGGAAACCCGCGGAGTCGTCGCCAGCTACTCGCCGGGTGAAGATACGCTGACCGTGTGGTCCTCTACTCAGATTCCTCACATACTGAAGACCCAGCTTTCCATCATGACCAAGATCGACGAGCCTCGTTGCCGGGTGATCGCTCCAGAAGTTGGCGGTGCTTTCGGCTCCAAGCTCAATGTTTATGGCGAGGAGGGAGTAGCCTGCTTTGCCTCAAAGCTGCTGGGCAAGCCGGTCAAATGGATCGAAGCACGCCGCGAGAATCTTGCGGGGACCATCCACGGACGGGATCAGATCGACGATCTGGAAATCTACTATAAGCCGGACGGCGCCGTGGTTGGGCTGAAGTGCCGGGTCCTGGCGGACATGGGCGCTTATTTTCAGCTTCTGACTCCGGCCATTCCGACGTCCACGGCGACGATGATTCTTGGCTGTTATGACATCAAGTGTGTTTCTGTTGAAACTATCGGCGTCTTCACCAACAAGATGGCCACCGACGCCTACCGCGGCGCAGGACGGCCCGAAGCAACCTACATCATTGAGCGCGCCATGAATATGGTGGCCCACGAATTGAACATGGACCCGGTGGATGTGAGGATGAAGAACTTTTCCGCTCCGGGAAAAGACGTCACACTGGCAACCGGGGTCAGCTACGACACGGCCAATTACCAGAAGACCTTAAAGAAGGCCCTGAAGCTTTCGGGCTACTCGAAGCTCCGCAAGGAACAGCAGCGCCTGCGCACGAAAGGCAAACTTCTGGGAATCGGGCTCTCCACCTATGTCGAAATTTGCGCCATGGGTCCCTCGAGCCGCATGCCTGCAGGAGGATGGGAAAGCGGCACGGTGCGCGTTGAACCTACGGGAAAGATTACCGTGCTGAGCGGAGCGTCGCCTCACGGCCAGGGCGAGCAAACGAGTTTTGCCCAGATCGTCGCCCAGGAACTGAGCGTTCCTTATGACGATGTTACGGTCTTTCATGGCGATACGGCGAGAGTGCCCATGGGGATTGGAACGTTCGGGAGCCGCGCGACGGCCGTCGGTGGAACTGCTGTTTATGTTGCCGCGCAGAGGGTCAAAAAGAAGATGGCTCGCATTGCCGCTCACAAGCTGGACGTCAAGCCTGGAGAACTGGTGTTTGAGGAAGGAAAGATCCAGACGAAAGACGGGGCGAAATTTGTGACCTTTGACAAGGTGGCGGAGGAGGCTTACATGGCCCGGGAACTTCCTCCTGGCATGGAACCCGGGCTTTCAGAACTCTACGTGTTTGAACCACCGAACTTCACTTACCCGTTTGGCGCACATATCGCCGTAACCGAAGTGGACGAAAAGACCGGCGAGATCAAGCTGCGGAACTACTACGCGGTTGACGACTGCGGGCGCATTTTGAATCCCATGCTGGTTGACGGACAAGTCCATGGTGGAATCGCGCAGGGCGCCGGGCAGGCTCTGACTGAAGAATTGATCTATGACGAGAACGGCCAGTTGCTGACCGGCTCTCTGATGGATTATGCGATCCCCAAAGCCCCTTTGTTCCCGTGGTTTGAAACCGCCAATACAGAAACCAGGACGCCGGTGAATCCCCTGGGAGTAAAAGGCGTGGGCGAGGCAGGAACGATCGGGTCCACCCCGGCTATCGTCAATGCGGTGGTTGATGCGCTGGGCGTGCGACACATCGACATGCCACTCAAGCCGGAAAAAATCTGGAATATCCTGAGGCAAGGGGCGGCGCCGGGAGGACAAGCATCATGATTCCTGAATCATTCGAATATCACGTTCCGAAAACGCTGGAAGAGGCGGCGCAGATGATCGCCCAGTTTGGCGATGAGGGAAAGTTGCTGGCGGGCGGGCACAGCCTGATCCCGCTGATGAAACTCCGGCTGGCTTCGCCCAAGCACCTTGTGGATATCGCAAGGCTCGACGGGCTTCGATACATCCAGGAAAGAGACGGGCACATTGAAATTGGCGCACTTACAACGCACTTCAGGATTGAATCATCGAGCCTGCTGAATGAAAAATGCCCGTTGCTGCCGCAGACTGCCCGCGCAATCGGCGATGTGCAGGTCCGGAACAAGGGGACCATCGGGGGAAGCCTGGCGCATGCCGATCCGGCCGCCGACTGGCCTGCAGCGGCCCTGGCTCTGGATGCTGAATTAAAGGCGGTCAGCACTTCTGGCGAGCGATGGATTCCGGCATCCAAATTCTTTGTTGACCTGATGACGACCTCATTAAATCCCGGCGAGATTGTGACCACCGTCCGTTTTCCCATCTTGCCCTCGCGAAGCGGTGACGCTTACGTTAAACATCACCATCCCGCGTCGGGCTTTGCCGTGGCGGGGGTAGCGGCTCGCGTGACCCTGGACGAAAGTGGAGCTGTGGAAGCAGCAAGCATCGGGATAACAGGTTTAAGCGCAACGGCCTACCGTGCCAGCGCCGTCGAGAATGCCGTCCGGGGTAAGCCACCCACCGCTAAAAACCTTCAGCAGGCCGCCAGCCACGCCGCTGAAGGCGTTGAAGCCAACGGCGACCTTTATGCCTCGGGGGAATATCGCGCCCATCTTGCCGCGGTTTACACCGAACGGTCGCTGGCAGCAGCCGCCGAGCGCGCCGCAGGGCATTGATCAATGGCGCTGGAGAGCAACCGCTGAAACCGCACCGTCGTGTTTTTGCATCGTATGCGTTGGAGAATCAGGTCAGCCGATGAGGATCGAAGGCTCCTACAAAGTTCCAGCCCCGCGAGAAGTTGTTTACAGGCAATTGCTGGATCCTAATGCGCTCTGCCATGCCCTGCCCGGATGCGAAAGGTTGGCTCCCAACCCCGACGGCAGCTACCAGACGGAAATGAAGGTGGGGATTGCAGCCGTCAAAGGGGTTTATCAAGGAACAGTTGAAATATTCGACCAGACGCCGTCGGCGCGCTTCCGAATCAGAGTAAATGCCAAAGGCAAAGGCGGCTTCTTAAGAGGCGAAGGCGAAATCACGCTGAGTAATTCGAATACCGAAACTACCGTCAGCTATTCGGGTGAAACTGAGGTGGGAGGACTGATCGCCTCCGTGGGACAGCGCATGATTCAAGCCGCCACAAGGCAGATCGTCAGCCAGTTCTTCCAGGCTTTCACAAAACAAATCCAAGAGAGTGTAGTTTCTTAGCAGAATCGTTCCTCCACTTACGCCGGAATTTTCCAGACATAATCTGACCTCTGATTTCCCTGCCCTTCGCAAGCCCTGGCAAGTGCGCCCGCGCGTCTGAAGCGGGAGTATAATGAGGGTAGAAGATCACCGAAACGTTATAGGCAGATGGGCAAGGCCATGAAAACACTGGCAGACATTTTACGGGAGTCAGTACGTGAAGGCGAGCTGTACGAGAAGCTCGATAAAGGGTTTGTCCGGTGTTTCGCCTGCGGTCATTGCTGCCCGATTCCCGATGGGCATGTTGGCGTGTGCAAGGTTCGGTTTAACCGCGGCGGCAAACTCTATGTGCCTTGGGGCTACGTCGGCGGCGTTCAGTGCGATCCCATCGAGAAGAAACCGTTTTACCACGCGTACCCCGGCGCGCTGGCTTACAGCTTCGGGATGCTGGGTTGTGACCTCCACTGCTCCTACTGCCAGAACTGGGTGACGTCGCAGGCTCTGCGTGACTCAAGAGCCATTTCTTCACCTTTACGTGCAACACCGGAATTGCTGGTTGAGGATGCCGTCAACCAGGGCGCGAAAGTCATGGTCAGCACCTACAACGAGCCATTAATCACCAGCGAATGGGCCGTCGCAATCTTTAAGGAAGCTCGCGCCGCCGGGCTGAAGACCGGATATGTTTCAAATGGCAATGGAACTCCGCAAGTGCTGGAATACCTCCGACCGTGGGTGGACCTTTACAAGATCGATCTGAAGTGTTTTAACGACCGGCATTACCGGCAACTCGGCGGGCGCATGCAGCCGATCCTGGACACAATTCGCCGAACCTATGGGATGGGTTTCTGGGTAGAGGTCGTTACGCTGGTTATCGAGGGCTTCAACGATTCCGATGACGAGCTTAAGCAGATGGCGGAATTCCTGGCTGGCGTTTCACCCGACATCCCCTGGCACGTTACGGCTTTCCACAAAGACTACAAGATGACAGACCCCTCCGACACGAAGCCTGCGACGCTGAAACGCGCGGCGGCCATCGGCAAGGCTGCCGGCCTCCGCTTTGTGTACGCCGGGAATATTCCGAGCCGAGTTGGAAACCTCGAAAATACGCTTTGCCCAGGTTGCGGCGAGACGCTCATCGAACGCTACGGTTACCATATTTCAAACTACCGGATTGACCCTGCGGGGAATTGCCCATCTTGCGGGGCAGCGATTCCAGGCCGCTGGGCTGAAAGCTTTGAGGGACAAATCGCCAGCTCTCCCTATCTGCCCTATTTTCGCCGGGGCGTCCAGTTGACAGTGCTCGACTGAGCGCCCGGCGCCGACCTCCGCATTGCACTATCTCACAATCTAACCGCTACGATGGGAGCTCCGGCTGTCACTCTGGGCCGGCGCTTTGCAGCTTAATTAGGGTGATAAAAGAAGTAGCCAGGGCCTACCCTCATGCTGTGGATGAGCCACGGTGGAGATAAGCCGCCGATCAGGAAGCCCGCGACCGCCTGAACGAAGGCCAAAGGCCAGATGTTGGGATGGCGAATGAAGATCTCCGCAAACACAATACCGCCTACGAAGGTAGCGCCCATCAAAATGGGATTGGGGATATGCGCGCCGGCAAACATCAGCCCGATTATGAAAGAGCTGAGATGAGGAGTTCGGATGACCTTCATGAGCCGCCGGTGAAAGTACGACTGGGTCAGATATTGCTGAAACGAGCACCAGATCATATAGCCCACAAAAGAGAGCCATACGTGCAACGAGCTAAGCCGGCTGGCGCTGTCATGGTTCCAAAGTGCGTAGCCGATGGCCAGGACGATCACGGCCGCGAGCACCGGAAGGCTGAGCCTCGCATTTGGCCGGAACTCCCAGCCGGTCAATCCCATTTCTTTTGGCCTGTCGTGATGAAGCCAGTGGCTGAAAAGAACGAAGGCAAAAAGCGGAATCACCAAATAGGGATGGGTGTCCTGCCAAAGCCAGATGTAAAGGAGAATTCCGGCATAAACAGCCAGAACCTCGCAGGCAGTGAGCGCCGGATGCACTGAACGAGCGGCATCAGTACGACGAACTTCAATCCCTGAGCTTGCCATATTCCCTGCTTACCTCGGTCTTATTCTACGGCAAGCGCGGCAGAACCACGCAACCCGATGTGACCAGAAACGGAGGTTGACGGACCTTACGGCAGGACAATCATCCGGCGCGCGAGGGCAAGCGAATCTTCACGGGAAAAAGAATGTGGCGCAAAGAACTCCTCCCATTCGACATCGGGGAATCCCAGGCGCGTCAGCTTTGCCGGAAGCAACTGCCGCAGGATTGCCGGATCATCTGAGGGGAGGGCCGCAAGGGCGTTGAAGATTGCCTGATGCAACTGGGCACCCCAGTGGTATTTGCGGAGCAGCGGCATGAGAGCTTCTTTAACGGGTCCTTGAGGGGTGCCAAGGCAAAGCACGCGCAGAACTAGTTTTTCCAGATCTGGGTTTGTTCTCCTGCGTTCGGACAGCACTTCACCCCACTCGCTCGAATAGCTCACTGGATGGCGGAATCGCCGAAGAATGCAGGTTCACACACGCTCCCTCGTGAAACTCAACCCATTCTACCAAAGCCACAACAAAAATCGCCGCCTTTTTCGGCATTCAGAAAGCCGATCGCAATTGACGAAGGCGTAACGCGGAGGCGTCTTCGTAAATCAAATGAGAATGTGGACCTTGAGACGACAGAAGCGTATAGGCTATGCAGGAGAGAAGATAACCAGTTATACTTGATTTTTTGTGCCTTTCAGGGCTTCATCCACAATGCGGTGCCAATCTCAGCAAGTCTGGCCTATCGAGCTCTGGAAACGATTGCCTCGGCCCGGCAGTGAGTGATATCGGTACGAAGTCAGGAACGGATTTTTGCAAACCTACGCACAGCTTCATCAAGTAAAGCGAAAATCGCGATACGTTCTGGCAAGCCTTCTTGCCTTCGCCTTCTTTCATGGGTATGTCTTGGGGGCTATCGATCCCCCGCAGCAAACCCAGGAACTGCGAGGTGAAGTTGTCAATGAAAAGAACTACCCGATTGCCGGCGTTGTCTGTACGCTCAAGGGAGGAATGCTTCCCAGTGAGGGCATCTCTGTCACCACCGGGGGATATGGCAGATTCACCATATCTGGGCTGCTGCCAGGACGATACGACCTGACCTGCGGCGCCCTTGGGTACCAACCTTATGCCAAGATGGGTTTGCCCGTCTCCTCAACTCTGGCTCCGATTTTACACATTGTGATGCCGACGCTCAAGAAGGTTGTCCAGAGGGTCGAGGTCAGAGCGTCAGCGAACAAGGTCGCCGAGCAGAGTTCGGCCCCGCCCTCGGAAATCAGCTCAGAGGCCCTTACGACTTTGCCGATTGCCGAGCAGAAGTTCAGAGCGGCCCTTCCGCTCGTGCCCGGAGTCATACGCAGTCCGACAGGCAAGATCAGCATCCGGGGTTCCGTGGAAAACAAGGGGATGGTGCTCGTGGATGGCGCGGAGTCCGCCGACCCCATTACCGGCAGCTTTGACATCGATCTCTCAATCGACGCCATTCAGTCTCTCAATGTCTACAAAGCTCCATTCAATCCCCGGTACGCCGGCTTCTCAGGCGGGCTGACGACCATTGAAACCAAGGCTCCAGGGTACAAGTGGGACTGGAGCCTGAACGACTTTTTCCCGGGATTTCGCGGCAGGGACGGACACCTGGTAGGCGTCAACGACTGGTCGCCCCGGCTCAATTTGACCGGGCCGCTGTGGAAGCACAACCTGAATTTTTCAGAGTCGTTTATCTACAATATCGAAAAGATTCCTGTTCGAGGGCTTGCCTGGCCTCACAATGAAACGAAGAAGGAAAGTTGGAATTCATTTACAACGCTGCAGTACGTGGTTTCACCCCATCATATCGTGTCGGTCCATTTTCAACTGTTTCCGGCAAAGCAGGAGTTCGCCAATATCAGCGCGCTGATCCAGCAGCCTGCTTCTTCCAATTACGCCGAGCGTGGCTACTCCCTGCAAGGCAATGACAATTACGAGTTCAGCTCTGGCGGGATCCTGAGTACCGTCGTCAAATTCACTCAATTTGACGCCTATGCACATGGACAAGGCCCGGAGGATATGCTGATCAACCCGAATGGCTATGGCGGAAACTGGTTCAATGCCTGGAACAGAACCAGCAACCAAGAAGAAGGCAATATTATCTATCGCTTTCCAACCTGGAAATTGGCAGGAAGGCACCAGACCGAAATTGGCGGAGATCTTATCAACGCAGCGTATAACGGAACCAGCCAGTCACACCCCATCCTTGTCACGCAGACGGATGGCACGCTCCTGGAACAACTTGATTTTGTGGGGCCCGGGGGCATTCCCACCACCCAGGTTCCGGCATTCCTTACCGCGAGAAACGCGCAAGGAGCAGCTTTTATTGGGGATCGATGGATGGTGCGTGAAAATGCTTCCGTTGACCTGGGACTGCAATATTACGGGCAGGCGGTGGGCCAGCTTGTCACTTTTGCACCGCGCCTTGGGCTTGTGTACTCACCCGGGGAAAGCGGCCGGACGATATTCCGAGCGGGCGCTGGCATCTTCAAGGCGCGGGTACCCCTGCTGGCCAGTGACTTCGGCGATAATCCCACGCAGGTGGTAACCCAGTTTGACAGCCTGGGAAACGTGCTGGGCAACCCTCTAGCTTATGTAAATCAGTGCGCCACAAGAACCTCAGCAGGGCTGGAGGTCGTTCCCGATTGCTCCGATCTTGACGCGACGCCGTACAACCTGACCTGGCGGCTCGAAATGGATCAGCAGATGACCAACCATATAGCGCTGCGGCTGAGTTACCTCGGAAGCAACACGTACCGGGAGTTCACCATCAATCCGGAGGTGCCGTCTCCGACGGCGGCCACCATGCTGCTCTCCAACCGTGGGGCGTCCCGGTATCACGAATATGAGGTCATGGTCAGTTACCGCGACGAAAAGGGCAACGAACTGAACAGCTCTTACGTGCGCAGCCGGACGTTGGGAGATCTGAACGCGGTCTCTGATGTTTTTGTGCCTTTTCAGGAGCCCATCATTCGCCCCGACGCTTATACCAATCTGAATGCGGATGTGCCGAATCGGTTCATTTCCTGGGGCGTCTTTCACTTGCCTTTCAAAATTGTATTTGCTCCGATCATCGACTGGCACACCGGCTTTCCCTGGTCAGCCGTCAATGCCCAGCAGAACTACGTCGGCAAGCCCAACGGTCTTCGATTCCCCGGATTTTTCTCATTCGATTTTAAAGTGTGGAAGTGGCTACCCCTGCCACACTGGCTTCCCTTCGGTTTCGGCAATAATAAGCTGGAGTGGGGGATTGGCTTCCACAACGCAACTAATGCCTTGGACCCCCTTGCGGTCTACAACAATATCGCTTCACCCTACTACGGCCACTTTGTGGGCTTCCAGCACCGGGTCATCGATATCAACGTTAATGCCCATTAGTCCTCGCAGAGCGGGAGTCCGTAATTCATTTGCGCGGACGGGGACTTATAATGCCGGAATTTTCCGACTGCTGATGCTGGATTGAATATAATGGAAGGCTCGGCACAATATGCAACAGACTGCCCTTAGAACTGAACTTCCCAAACCGACAGCGGTAGCTCCTTCCCCCCTCCGGCGCGCCATTCCCTGGATTCTGCTGGGCGTGATCTGGCTGGCAGTGTACTTCCAAGGTGCATTCCGCCCTTCCTTGCTTGATGATGCCGACTCCACTCACGCCGAGGCCGCGCGCGAAATGTATCTGACCGGTAACTATATTACGCTGCACGTCAACGGCGTCCGGTATCTTCAAAAGGCGCCGTTGCCGTACTGGCTGGTGTCATTCTCTTTCTCGGCTCTCGGGGTTTCTGAATTTGCCGTGCGCTTGCCTATCATCCTGGCGATCCTGTGCTTGATGGGACTTGGAGCGTTATGGGGATATCGAGCTTTCGGTCGTCGGGCCGGAATCTATGCCGCACTGTTTATCGGGACGTGCCTAGGGTGTTTTCTTTTCACCCGTATTTTCATTCCCGACGTCCTCCTCAGCTTATTTATAGCCTTGGCCCTCTACTTCTTTACCTCCGCATTCTCTGCGCACAGGGAGAAGGAATGGCGATGGTATGCCGGTTACGCGGCCATTGCACTTGCTGTGCTGACAAAGGGATTAGTGGCCCTGGTGTTTGTGGGCTTTCCTGCCATCTTTTACGTGCTGCTGAGCGGCGAATGGAAGCGATGGCGAGAACTTCGCTTGGGTAAAGGACTTGCACTTTTCTTTTTAATCGCGGCGCCGTGGCACATTCTGGCAGGCATTGATAACCACGGATTCTTCTGGGAATATTTCATTAACGAACAATTCCTCCGGTTCCTGAACGAGTGCTATCCCCACGATTACAACAAGATGCCGGACATGGCCTACTGGTTCCTGCACCTGGTCTGGCTGTTTCCGTGGAGCGTCTACTTCCCGCTGATGTTTCGCGACTTGAAGCGGGACGTCACTGCGGCTCGAAAGCGGCCCGAACTGACTTTTGCCATCCGCACGCGTGCGCTCTGCTGGATCTGGGTTGCTGTGGTCCTCATTTTCTTTTCGTTTTCGAGCAACCAGGAGTATTACACTTTCCCGGCCTATCTGCCCGCCCTGCTTCTGATCGCTGGAAGCCTGGCGCATGAAGAGGAGACGAAACGCTCAAGCGGATGGGTCACTCTGGGGAACAGCCTGTATGCCGTGGTCGGCGTGATTGGTGGAGCGGTTCTGACGTGGGCTCTGTGGGTGTCACGACACGTCCCTCCCACCGACAATCTTGGGCAGTTACTGGTGCACCGCGACGTGGCCCACAACACGCTTTCGCTGTCCAAATTCTTTGACCTTACAACCTCGGCGTTTGCGGCCCTTCGGCTTCCAGCCGCTCTTGCTGCCACGGCTCTCCTGATTGGCTCACTGGTCGCGCTCTTCCTCCGTTTCCGACGGAAAAAGTATGCCTCAACCTGGGCCATGGGTGTTGGCGCTGCTCTTCTTCTTGTAGCGTCCCAGTTGGCTTTTGTACGCTTTGGCCCCTTTATGTCTTCAAAGAAATTTGCGGATGTGATCAAACGGCAGGAAAAGCCCGGTGATCTGGTGATGATTTTTGGTGATCAAGCCTATGGCTCGTCGCTTCTCTTCTACCTCTCTCCGAACATGGGCGTAAAGCAACACATCGACCTGGTCAATGGGAACACCACCTCGATGTGGTTTGGATCAACATTTCCGGATGCTCCGCACATCTTTCTGAATAATGCAGACCTGATCCGCGACTGGAAGGGCAAACACAGGGTCTTTCTGTTTGTCCCGCCACGAAGAATCGCGGAGGTGAGGAAAATACTGCCGCAACCGCGATACGTCATCGCCGAAAATTCAGGAAAGGTCATGTACAGTAACCAGCCGTGAATCACCTTCACTGCTGATAGGAAAATTGAGAAAAAACTATACGTTGAGCGGCAGTCTGCGGCCGGGGGCTTTCAGCGTTCATGGAGCTGCTACGGAAGATGGATGTCACTCTTTTGTAATTCTTGTTAGGTCGTACACCCGGCGCGTTTGGAGCTTGCGCCGGCGGGTTGTTTGCGGATCATTCGACCGCCCGCCACCAGGCGGTATCGTTCCTGCCGCCAGACAATTTCTGAGCCCAAGAAGCTTCCACACCAAAGAAAAAATCCCAGAAGGTCACGCGCGGGATAAAGCCAGCAGAGCCTCGCGGACTGCCGGTCTCTCGTGACGCCCCACCCTACAACCAGGGCGTGAAAAAGGCGATTGGCAAATGCCAGGCCAAGCAATCCCAGCCCCAAAGCCCAGTTTCCGGACATCCAGCCTGCCGCGAGGCCCAGCAGTCCGAACGGCATGGCAAAGGTCAACCCGGTGCCTATGTGGCCGAGGCGGCGAGAGAATCGCGAACTTTTCATCCAGCGAAGCTGATGGAGAAGGGATTGCCGCGCAGACCGGTTCACGACGACGTGATCAATCACGTGATGCGAAAGCACAACTTTTTTCCCCGCTTCGTGCGTCAGCGCGCCCATGACAAAATCATCAGCGCAATAGTCGCGAAGGGCTGCGAATCCGCCCCACCCCTCCAGCACGGTTCTCCGTATGACCATCGTGGGGCCGAGAGCAAACTTCATCCCTTCGAGGAGATTGGCCACCAAAACGCCCGAGGACATTTCCACCGACATGCCCAGAGCTTCCAGCCGCGGCCAAAATCCGCCCGTCGAAATTCCGCGGTAAAGGCAGGTGACCATGCCGACGCTCTCATCCATCGTGGGTTGTACCACCTGCTTCAAATAGTCAGGCGCCACGCGAACATCGCTGTCGGAAATTGCCAGGGTTGGGTAAGATGCGAACGGAATCATCTTCTCCATCAGGCAAACCTTGGCATTCGGATAGGTCGGATGGCCGGACATGACAGTCCGGGCTGGGATGCGGGGATATTTCCGCATCAACGAATGGACGACCGCTAGAGCCGGATCGTCCTCAGTCCGTGCGCCGAAGATCAGTTCATAGACGGGGTATTCCTGTTGGAAAAAACTTTCGAGGCATTCTTCCAGCATCGGTTCCATGCCATACACGGGCTTCAGCACCGTCACGGGAGGCAGGATGCCGATTCCTTTACTTCGCTCAAGATCCAGTCTGGCCGAAACACGAAAACGGACGGCTGCAATGACAACCAGCCCGAGGTAGACAGTGGATGCAAGCAGTCCAGTAATCGCAACAATAAGAAAGATGTGTCCAAGCATTGTGACTACGCAGATACAGACCGCTTAATTATGATAAGGCAGGCGAGACCAGTTGGGCCAAGACATTTGAGCGGGTTCCGTGATGCCGTCTTAGCACGAAGCCCTGGCTGCAACCTTTCACCCTACACAGGCGGGAGCAGCGCACAAACCCCTAATCTTTTGTCGGCGCCGGGCTCAGACGGCCTTTGCGAACGTAGAATTCCGTCCCACGCCATTGAATGCGCCTTTTGGAAAAACTGACGGCCAGGATACAGAAAGCGAGGGCGTCCCAAGCCGGTACCAGCCACATCTTCCTTCGCAGCACTGGATCTTTGAGGCCCCAGACTCCAACGGTCCAGGCCACGGCAAGCCGCAGCGCCATGTAAGCGCCCAGGAAGCCCGCTGTGCCTTCCCATGTGTGCTGGACCGCTGTGGCTGCCACGACCCACGGCAGAGCCTGTGTCAGGAGTCTTCCCAGTTGGCCCCATGGTCGCGAATTCCGAACTCCGACAGCCCATCGAAGCTGGTGTTTGACCGCGTCCAGCGCCCCCTGAGACGGTGAGAGCGTTGCGACGGTGTATGGTATCAGCTCGACGTCATGGCCGGTATCAACAATCCGCTTGCCCAGCTCGAAATCGTCTGAGAAGCAATCGGCGATGGCCTTGAAGCCACCGATCTCCTGCAAGCGTTCGGCCCTGACGGCCGTTGTGGCCCCCAAGGCGAATCTTACTCCCTCCAACTGCCGGGCAACGATAACTCCGGCCAGGAAGTCTGAAGTGAGGCCAACGGCTTCAATTTCAGATCCCAGCTTGGGCTCCGGCTGCATGTGGTACATACAGGTGACTGCACCCACTTTGGGATTTTTAAACGGGCCCACCACGGCGCGCAGGTAGTCAGGCCTCACGCGGATGTCACTGTCACTGATCACCAGGATGGGATATCGGGCCTCGCGCGACAAGCGGCAAAGCTTTCGGACCTTGCTGTTCCACCCCTTGCACGAAGACCCGATGAGAAGACGGATCTCCCTGCCGGGATAATCGCGAATCAATTTACGAATGACTGGAACCGCGGGGTCATCGGCGTCAGAAACACCGAACAGGATCTCGTACTCAGGGTAGTCGAGATTGCAGAAGCTGGCAAAATTCTCGTAGGCTTCCCTGTCAAGGCCCCTGACAGGTTTTAGGATGCTGACGGGAGGCGCAAAATTGGGATCATGGCGGAAGGGACGGCGGAAATAAAACCATGCACTGACAAGCACCACCAGGTAATAAAGCAGTGAAATGATGGCGCCAACTGAGACAAACCACTCGATTAAGTGTGGATGCATTGCCATCGTCTTTTTTCAAATGCAGACGAGCGCGACTCCAATGCACACGATGATTACGCCCGCCCACCTTTCTTTGTTAACATGCTCTCCGAGCAGGAATTGTGCGCCCATGGCGCCAACAAAATAGCTGGCTGCCGTGGCAGGTACCACGAGGCTTACATTTGCCCAGGAAAGCAACGCCAGTAAAGAAAAGAACGCCACTGTCATCAATCCGATTCCGATCCACATCCATTTGATGCGAAAAGCTCGGCCAAAAACCCGCAATAGATTGGAGGGGCTAAAGCGTTTGACTTCGCCCATGGTTTTCATGGCTTGGGACAAGGAGAGATCTCCCAGTTGTCCTGCAAGAACCACAATCGTAATAAAGAGAGCTGTTCGAGCTGTCATCGGGTTTGCGTCGTGCTGGGGTGAGTCCCTCCCACCACGATAACTCCCACACAGATCAGCCCTACGCCAATCCAGCGAGTGGTAGGAACGTGTTCACCCAGAAAGAAATATCCCATCAGGGCCACCAGAACATAACCGATAGCCGAGGCGGGAGAAACATAACTGAAATCCGCCCACGAAAGCACGAGCATGTAGCTCGCCAGGAAGAGTATCAACAAGACAATCGCCAGCCAGACGGTTCCGCTTTCGAGCGCCCGGGCAAAGAAGCTGATCACTTTGCCTGGAGCCCAGCTATGGAGTCCGCCAAACTGTTTCATGCCCTGGCTGAGCAAAACGTCACCTACTGAACCGAAGGTAACCATCAGCGCCAGTAATACATACGTCTTGCCGCGCGGCGTCCTTGTTTCAGCCATGAAATCCCGTAGTTCAGAAAACTCAAGAATTTGACGGTGGCCCCGAAGCCAGATCCAGGTCGATCGCTGGCACGCTGATTGAGGACGCAGGCTTCTGGGGGCCTTTGCGGGCAAACTTCAAGCGCTCAGCTCGCAAGTGAAGGAACTCGACCGCTTCGTGATACAGGCGCTTCCGTTCGTCGTTGTTCCACAAGGCTTTCCGCATAATGCGCCATACAACGCGCGGCCTGAAATAGTACTCGTCGTAAAAACGGTTGACCGCATCCATCATCTGTGCGGTTCCGAGTCCGGGGTACTCGATGTGGGGCAATTGGTGGCCGTTGGAATCCGACATAGGGTAATTCACTAGTTGGCCGGCCTGGACCAACTGATCGTACATCTCCGTACCGGGGTAGCCGTGCGCGATGGACACCTGGATGGTTTCCGTATCGAGTTCCTTGGCGAAATCGATCGTGCGCTGGATGGTTTCAGGAGTTTCACCCGGCAACCCGATAATAAAATCACCATGGACAGCGATGCCGACTTTCTTGCAGTTCTTTGCAAATCTGCGGCCCATTTCCGTGGTGGCGCCCTTCTTGATGTTCTTCAGGATCCGGTCATCTCCCGATTCGAAGCCCACAATAAAGAGGCGAGCTCCGCCGTCGGCCATAGCCTTCAGCGTTTCATAGTCGCTGTGAACGCGGGCTGTGCATGACCAGCGGAATCCCAGCGGCTTGAATTTCCTGGAGAGTTCGATCACGCGATCCTTGCGTATGTTAAAGGTATCGTCATCAAAAAAGAATTCCTTCGCTTGCGGAAACAGCTTGATGGCCTGACGCATCTCGCTGACCACATTGTCCACCGAGCGTGTGCGCCAGGCGTGGCCGGAGAGCGTCTGTGGCCACAGGCAGAAAGTGCACTGTGCCGGGCATCCGCGCGCAGAGTACAGCGAAACAAACGGATGGAGAAGGAACGGAACGTTGTAATTCTCAATCGTCAGGTCGCGCTTGTAAACCTCTGTAGCGAACGGCAGGCGGTCAAGATCGTCTGTTTGCAATTCCTTGCGAGGCGGGTTGTGTATGATCTTGCCGTCCTTACGATAGCTGATGCCGAGAATTCCGCTGAGCGGTTTGCCTTGTGCAAACTCGACTACGGCATAATCAAATTCGCCGCGCACGATAAAGTCGATATCCTCGCTGGCCATCAAACTCTCGTTGGGCCTAACCTGCACTGGCGGCCCGACAAAGGCCACTTTGAGACCCGGCTTGGCCTCTTTCATCATTCGGACCAGTTTCAGGTCATTATCAAAGCCGACGGCAGAAGTGAACAGGACGACGAACTCATAATCCTTCGAGATCGCGACAGTCTGTTGAGGTGTGATCTTGTGAGGGGGAGCGTCCAGCAGTCGGCTTCCGGGCAGCATGCCCGCAGGATAAGTCAGCCACACTGGATACCAGTACGACTCGATTTCCCGGGTGGCCGGCCATCGCGAGCTTGCCCCGCCGTCAAACTTTTCAAAGCTCGGTGGATTCAGTAAGAGCGTCCTCAGCGCAGAACGCATAGCGACTCCTTCCTGATATTTGACTTCATCTTATGAGGTAAACCTGCTCCCGCTCGAACGCCCTATTGTACACGATAGACATAACTTTGTTCGAATTTACTTCATATAAAAGGGGCAGCAAATCGTCACCCGGCCCCAAATTTAATTCTACCTCGCGCAGCCTAAACTGGTCATCAACTTTTCCTTGCGGCAAATGTGACTTCACGGCCATTTCCCTGGCCTGCTAGTTCGACTCGAGCCTTTGCAGGGCGTTATGCGCTCTCCGATTATCCGGACTCAGCTTGAGGGCGAACTGGTATTGCTCAATCGCTTGCTGCTTTTGTCCCTTGAGTTCGTAAATTCGGCCCAGCCAGTCGTGCGCTGAGGCGTGCGGAGGAAAATCATCTCGCGGGGGTGTCTTCACGAGATAAGTCGTCAGGTCCTGCTTCGCCTTGGTGAGAGCCTGGCCTTTCAGGACGTCAGCCACTGCACTGTAATAATCCAAGCGCGGGTCACTTGGTGCAATCAGCGAAGCGCCCTGCACAGCAGCCTCGATTATCTCCGGTTTTCCGGCGGACTCAAAGAAGTCCGCAACCTGGAAATACGCCCCGACGAACCCCGGCTTTGACTGCAAGACTCTCTGATATTCATTTTCAGCAAGATCGGTTTCGCCCAGGTCACGCCAGTATTCTGCACGCGCCAGATCGCCCTCTGTTCGATTGCGGGAAGCAATGGCCTTGACCTGAGCCCACGCTTTATCCTTACTGCCGCCCAGAAACCATGGAGCCTGGAGATAAAACTCCATCAAATCGCGGCGCGCTGCAAGATTATCCGTGTCCAACTGCACCGATGTCTCATATTCCTGCTTTGCCTTCCTCGCAAGCCAGAAGCTGCGGGCTTTATCCGCCTTCAAAGCAAGGGAACGGGCCAGCCAGAAGTGCGATTCAGAACAATCAGGTGACAACTTGACTGCGCGCTCAGCAAAGTTGACGGCCTGATCATAATTTCCGAGGTCAAGGAAGGAGCGGGCCAGCCACAAGGAGGCTTGAGCATCATTGGGATTCTCGGCGAGCTCCTTTTGGAAAAGCGCTATCGTTTCAGCGTATTTCCCACTTTCCAGGTCATTGGCGATGGCAGGCCGAGCGGGACAGGGACTGCCCGCGGGATCCCCCAACGCCCATCCGTAGGCGCCTGAGGTGAGAATACATAGCGATACTATGAGAATGCGTATTTTCAGACAAGTCATAAGTTAACAGGTTGAGAGGCAAAACCTATGGGGCAGCCTGAGGTGATCCTCCCTTGTGGGAACTATCCATCGTCGAGCCATTTTAGCAAGAATCCGCGAAAATCGTACAGGGGTTTGTCAGCATACCGGACAACCCTCACATTAATTCGATGCATCGTTTCACAAGATGGCTACATCAATATAGCAAGGAACCAAAACCGTCTGGCGGCGGACGTCTTCTCGTGTTCGTTCGGAAGCCTAAGTCTCTGCTTATCTTGACGGTGGGAAAAGAGCATGAGAGGATTATCTTTAGTTGTCATGTAGCAGGAAAGGATGATGACAAAACAATGAACGTGGTCGCTCACGTTGAGAACTCCGTTTGTACAGAGCCGGGTACGCTCCTGTTGCTCCGTCCGCGGGGGTTTTGTGCCGGCGTCATCCGTGCTATTGATGTTGTCCGCATGGTCCTGGAGAAACTTGGTCCTCCGGTCTATGTCAGAAAAGAAATCGTCCACAACCGCTATGTCGTGGACGAACTGGCCAGCCAAGGCGCTGTTTTCGTGGAGAGCCTTGAGGAGGTTCCAACCGGGGCAGCCGTCATCTTCAGCGCTCACGGAGTCTCTCCCGCCGTCCGCAAGGAGGCTCGCGAACGGCAACTTCGCATCATAGACGCCACCTGCCCGCTGGTGACTAAGGTGCACCTGGAAGTAATCCGTTATGCCCGGGACAATTACACCATCGTTCTGATCGGTCATCGTGACCACGATGAGATGATCGGGACGCTGGGCGAAGCTCCGGAAGCCATCCGGTTGATCTCCTCTATAAACGACGTGGAAGCGCTCGAACCGCCTGACCCGAACCGGGTGGTCTACCTGACACAAACCACATTGAGCCTTGACGATACGGCGGAAATCGTGAACCGGCTGAAAGAGCGATTCCCGGCCATAATCGGGCCGCCTGGGCAGGATATTTGTTATGCCACACAGAATCGCCAGATGGCCGTCAAGGCCGTCGCTCCCAAAGCTGATGGAATCCTGGTGGTAGGCGCCCAAAATAGTTCGAATTCAAACCGGCTGGTGGAAGTAGCCCGGCGAGGAGGAACGGCAGCCTACCTGATCGGCAATGCCGACGACATCCTCCCAGAGTGGGTCAATGGTCGCCGTCGTATTGGTGTCACCGCAGGTGCGTCGACGCCTGAAGTCCTGGTCCGGCAAGTCGTGGACCGCCTCAAAGAGTTGGGCTTCACGCGAGTTGAGGAAGTCGAGTGGATTGAAGAAGACGTCCGCTTCGCTCTGCCTGCGGAAATGAAGGTCTGAAAAGGCGCATAACAAGTACTCGGGGGGTTCATGACACAGGAAGCGGGAATTGAACTCGAGTCGTTTAAGAACGGTCGCGCGACCAGAGTGGCCGACGCAGCGCTCGATCCCCGGGTTCATCGTGCTATCAATCTTGCAACCCGGCACTTGCTTTCTTTGCAGGCTCCGGAAGGCTACTGGGTCGGTGAACTCGAAGCTGATTCAACCCTTGAATCGGACTACATCTTTTTCCTTTACATCGTTGGCCAGTTTGATCCTGCACACGTAACGAAGCTGGCCAATTATATCCGTCGCAAGCAACTGTCAGACGGAGGGTGGAATATTTACCACGGTGGGCCCTCCGAATTGAATGCCACGGTTAAGGCTTATGTAGCCTTGAAGCTGGCGGGCGACTCTCCGGAAGCTCCCCACATGGTGGAGGCGCGCCGCCGGATCCACGACCTGGGCGGGCTTGAACAGACCAATTCCTATACGCGCTTTTATCTGGCTCTTGGCGGTGCCGTGAAATGGAAGCATGTTCCGGCCATTCCGCCGGAATTGATGCTTCCTCCCTCGTGGTTTTTTTTCAATATCTACTCGCTTTCCTCATGGACGCGGGCCATCGTGGTGCCACTCACCATTCTCTATTCTCTCCGGCCACATTGGCCCTTGCCGGAACGCGCCCACGTTGACGAACTTTTTCGTGACCCCTCCGGCCATATTCCTGCTTTCGACTGGGATCGCAAGATTATCACCTGGCGCAACATGTTCTTGGCCATCGACCGCCTGTTCAAGCTCCATGAATCGATGCCTTGGAAGCCCTTGCGCAAGATTGCGTTTGCGAGCGCAAAGAAGTGGCTATTGGAACACCTTGAGAGGAGCGAAGGGTTGGGCGCCATATACCCGGCTATGGTCAACTCGATTTTCGCTCTGCTGGCCATGGGATATCCTGTCGACGATCCCTTGACGGCGCGAGAACTGGGCCATCTCCGCAGCTTTGAAATCGAAGACGACGACACGATTCGGCTGCAGCCCTGCGTTTCCCCTGTGTGGGACACCGCTATCGTGATGTATTCGCTTGAAGAGGCAGGATTGGCGCCAGATCATCCGGCTCTAATTAAAGCAGCACAATGGCTGCTGGATCACCAGATTTTAGGAGCCGGTGACTGGATGGTCAAAAACAAGGACACTGTCCCGGGGGGCTGGGCGTTTGAATTTCGCAATGATTTCTACCCGGACGTGGATGATACATCATTTGTAATGATGGCGCTCCGGCGCGTGGCCTACCCCGACAAGGCCCGGCTCGAGCGCGCCCTTCAGCGTGGCTTGGATTGGATGCTCAGCATGCAGAACCGCGACGGCGGGTGGGGCGCATTCGATCGAAATAACGATTATTCAATCCTGACGCGTGTTCCCTTCGCCGACCACAACGCCATGATCGACCCCTCTACGGCTGACGTGACGGCGCGTGTGCTGGAGTGCATCGGAGGGCTTGGCATTCCGGCTTCCCACCCTGCGGTAAAGCGCGCGCTCGGCTTTCTGAAAAAGGAACAGACGGCAGAGGGCGCATGGTACGGGCGGTGGGGAGTGAATTACATCTATGGCACCAGCGGCGTGCTCCGAATGCTGGAAACCTTCGGGTTGCAACAAAGCCAGGAAGCTCAACAAGGCGCCGATTGGCTCTGTTCAGTGCAGAAAAGCAGCGGCGGGTTCGGAGAATCCTGCGCCTCATACAATAACCCTGCGCTGAAAGGACAAGGACCAAGCACGCCCTCTCAGACGGCATGGGGACTGATCGGTCTGCTGGCGACCCGCAAGCTCGATGATCCATCCGTAACGCACGCCGTCGAGTACCTGCTGGATAAGCAAACTGAAGAAGGATTTTGGAAGGAAACCGAGTTCACTGGCACCGGGTTTCCGCGGGTATTTTATCTTTGCTATCACTTATACCGCGACAGCTTCCCGCTTTATGCATTAGCACGTTACCAGAACCTCCGAAAGAACCAGGGAAGGACAAAACCCGTTCCATTTTCGCCTGCCAAAATGAAATCCGGGAATGGAAACGGAAAAAAGAATGGGAGGGCTTCATGAGATTTCCCCTCAGCATGACAGCAAGCCTAAGTACTTACGTAGCGGGAAAGAGGCTTCATAGAACTGAGAAATTTCCATTAGTGATGATGTTGGAACCGTTGCACGCCTGCAACCTGACCTGCACGGGGTGCGGCCGGATTCGCGAGTATAAAGACACCATTCGTGACAAACTTACCGTTGAGCAGTGTTTGAATGCAGTGGAAGAATGCGGTGCCCCGATTGTTTCGATCTGCGGCGGCGAGCCGATGATCTATCCCGATATGCCGCGGCTGGTGAAAGAAATCCTGGATCGTAAGAGACACATTTACCTGTGCACGAATGGCATGTTCATCCGCAAGAAATTGCAGAGTTATAAGCCGACTTCACGATTTTTCTTCAATGTCCACCTGGACGGCATGGAAGAAACACACGACATGTGTGTTGAGCGCAAAGGCGTGTTCCGTGAGGCAGTGGAAGCGATCAAGTTTGCCAAAGACGCCGGATTCCAGGTGTGTACGAATACCACCATTTACAAGCAAACCGACCTGAATGAAATCGCGGAACTGTTTGAGTTCATGCGCGGTCTTGGGGTGGACGGGCACATGCTATCTCCCGCTTATTCTTACCTTGCCGTGCAAACCAGGGAAATCTTCATGTCGCGCGAGGATATCCATGAGAAGTTCCGGCAAGCCAGTGAAGTTCTGCAGCAGTACTGCGTGATGACCTCCCCAATCTACCTTGAGTACTTGCGAGGCGAGCGCGAACTGGAGTGCACCGCCTGGGGCAATCCAACGTACAACCCACGTGGATGGAAGGGACCATGCTACCTGATTACCGATAAGCACTATCCCACGTACAAGCAGTTTATGGAAGAAACTCGGTGGGAAAATTTCGGGCCGGGAAAGGACCCCCGGTGCGAACATTGCATGGTGCATGTCGGTTTTGAACCCTCGGCAGTGCTGGGAGCCAATCGAACCTTGCCTGATACCTGGAAGCTGCTAAAGTGGCAATTGACAAGGCCGAAATACAGAAAGAACGGCAACGGACACAGCAACGGTAATCATAACGGCAACGGCAATCATAACGGGAACGGACACGTAAGATGGCGTCTCTTGTTACCGGTGCAGATGGCTTTGTAGGGGGCCACGGGGCTCGAATGCTTGTGG
>JAKAWN010000445.1 GCA_021827245.1 Acidobacteriota bacterium
CCAACGCCGTAGAACCGTTTCGCAGCAATCTTCCGGTAATAACCAAGGAAATCGGCGATACATGGATCTACGGTGTCGCCAGTGACCCGGTCAAAGTTGCGCGTTATCGCGAAGTCGCCCGCCTCCGCCTTGCATGGATTGCTCAAGGAAAATTCCAGTCCGGCGATGCGGTTGACATTGCCCTTCTGCGTAGAGTTCTTCTCGAAGCCGAGCACACCTGGGGTACGGACACGAAAACCTGGCTGGATTTTGATCACTACATTCCGGCAGACCTCGCGAAGATGCTCGACAGGAAAAACTACAAAGTGGTCGAGTATAGCTGGGTCGAAAAGCGTCAGGATCTCTTCGACGGAGTAGCCGCGCTCCCCCCGTCCTTACGCAACGAAGCCCAGGACGCCATTCGAGCTCTCGTGCCACACGAACCTCAATTGGACAACGCGTCTCACCGCACTGGGGGAGAGGAGGTTGAGACCGCTCACTTCATCCTCGCGCTTGATCCACTCACCGGTTCCATCCGTCGCCTGCGCAACAAGCAAACTGGCTACGAATGGGCTTCTCCCAATCATCCACTAGCACTCGTCTCTTACCAGACACTCTCGGCTGCAGACTACTCTAGCTTCCTCGCAAACTACGTCATTACCAAGGCTACCTGGGCGCAAAAGGATTTCGGCAAACCCAACATCGAACGCTTCGGCGCCAAGAGCCAGGAATGGCGGCCTGCACTTACCAGTCTAGAAGTCGTGGAAAACGAGCGTGGCCACTGCCTACTGGCGCGTCTTGATATTCACGACCCCGAAGCGTTTACTTCAGGCCGAGCCTCCTTTCCGCAGAAAATGTATTTGAAAATCACCCTCCCCAAAGAAGAACCAGTCATCCATATCGACTTTTCATGGTTTCAAAAGCGGGCGACGCGTATGCCTGAAGCTCTCTGGCTTACATTCAATCCAAAGGTCCCTAACCAACAGGGTTGGTCGATGGATAAATCCGGTGAGCAGATATCACCCTTTGATGTCGCAGTTGCGGGTAGCCGCCATCTGCATGCCGTCTCGACCGGATTTAGTTACCGGGATAGCGGTAAATCATTTACCGTTGAGACGCTTGACGCTCCTCTCATCGCCATCGGCGAAAAATCCCCGCTGAACTTCTCCCTCACGCAGCCCAACCTATCCGGAGGCATTCACTGTAACCTCTTCAACAATGCCTGGGGCACCAACTATATCATGTGGTTTGGCGAAGACATGCGCTACCGCTTCATTCTCAAAGGATGAGAATTGGAATGCCCGGCAAGTGTTGAACCAGTGAATCGGAGAGAGAAACTGGACAAAAGGGCAGAGGAAATGGCAAGGAAGATCTAGAAACCGGAAAAAATCGTGAACCTGTTGCGGCAGGTGGAAGTGGCGGTAGCCAACGGAAAGATGACGCCCCAGGCGTGCAAGGAAGCCGGTATCGTGGAGCGGACGCACTATCGTTGGCGCAAGGAATATGGCGGGGTGAAGGTAGATCAGGCGCGGCGGCTGAAGGAGCTGGAGCAGGAAGACTCCAAGCTGAACCGACTGGTGAATGAGTTGAGCCTGGAGAAGCCGGTGTTGAAGGACATCGCCTCGGGAAGCTTCTAAGCCCGGAGCGACGACGCTGTGCGGATCAGCTATGCGTGTCAAAGGCATGGCATGAGCGAGCGGCGGGCATGCCGGGTGGTGAAACAGCCACGCGGCACGCAGGGCTATCGACCGACCCAGCGGGAAGAAGGAAGATCGACTGATCCAGGACATTGTCGAGTTGGCCAGTCAATATGGACGTTACGGCTACCGCCGCATCAAGGCGTTGCTGTAGCAAGCAGGTTGGCGAGCAGGCAAGGATCGGGTCGAGCGCATCTGGCGTCGCGAAGGGCTGAAGGTCCCAGGAAACAAAAAGCAAGAGGGCGGTTGTGGCTCAACGATGGGTCGTGCGTGCGGCTTCGGCCACAGCACCGGAACTATCCTACTGGTACCTTGAGCTGGTCTGGGAAATTCGGACAAGGGGATAAGTGGAGGGTTTGTTCCTCAGCGAGCCATTAAGATGGCAGAGACGAGGAGAAACGATGAGCAGACGCCCAGGCCGGAATCACACAGCGGTCTTCAAGGCGAAGGTGGCCTTGGCCGCCCTGAAGGGGGATAAGACCCTTGCCGAACTGGCCACGCAGTTCGACCTTCACCCCAATCAAATCACAGACTGGAAGACACGACTCCAGGAGGGCGCGGCCGATGTCTTTGGCCAGGAGCGGCCCAGCGGGCAAGCCAGGGTTGATGGAACCCGGATGCAGGCGAAGATAGGCGAGCTGGCGCTGGAAAACGATGTTTTAGAGACTGCGCTCATCAAGGCGGGACTGTGCGGGACTGTTGAGCGCAAAGCGATGATCAGCCGCGAGCATAAGTTGCCCATTTCGCGCCAGGCGGAGTTGCTGGAGATCAGCCGCTCCACGGTTTACTATCGGCTGCGGCCGATCCCCGCAGCCGATCTGTTTCTGATGCGGCGCATGGACCATCTGCACAGGAATTATCCATTTGCCGGCAGCCGTATGCTGCGCGATCTACTCAGCCGGGAGGGCCTTGAAGTGGGTCGCCGGCATGTGCGCAGGCTGATGCGGCGCATGGGAATCGAGACCCTCTACCGCAAGCCGAACCTGCCCAGTTCCGCACCGGGACACAAGATTTATCCCTATCTGCTGCGCGGCTTGGAGATCGCCCGGCCCAATCAGGTTTGGGCTGCCGATATCACCTCTATTCCCATGGCGCGGGGCTTTGTCTATCTGGTCGCGGTGGTCGACTGGTTCAGCCGCCGGGCACTGGCCTGGCGCTTGTCGATCACCATGGATACCAGCTTTTGCATCGAGGCGCTGGAGGATGCGATCCGGAAGTACGGACGACCGGAGATCTTCAACACCGATCAAGGTGCGCAGTTCACCAGTGAGGCTCTCACCGCACGGCTCAAGCAGGAGGGGATCCAAATCAGCATGGACGGTCGCGGTCGCTGGGCGGACAACGTCATGGTCGAGCGGCTATGGCGTTCGCTCAAGTACGAGCAGGTTTACCTGCACGTCTACGAATCCGTTGCCGAAGCGCGAGAGAAGATTGCACATTACCTGGCGTTCTACAATAGCCAACGCCCGCATTCCAGCCTGGAGGCACAGACACCCGACCAGGCATACTTCCACCGTCCGCCAAAGTTCCTGGCGGCTTGACACGCACCTGGCCGGCCGTGGAAATGCCGGTCGGGGGAAAGGTGGAAATCGGAAGAGCTGATTTCCATCTTTCCACCGACCTTGAAGATCGATGAAACCGATCTTCACATTTCCACCGCCTCGACGACCACGAACGACTCTTCCACTTCGAAAACCCCAAAACTGTCCAAGCAAACGGAGCTACCGCACTCTTCATAGCCTTCGCCGTCCTCGTGACCGCAAAGCTTGTCAAACTCGCAACTTCATAACACCCTCTAGGCCACAAGACGCCGCGCATGACTCAGAGGTACGCTCACCTATCCCCGGACTACATGGCGGGCGCTTTGGGCAAACTGGACGGCATCATGGGGGATGCGGCCCGCATCTAGCACGCCAGAAGCGGGGAATCAGGCGGAGCAGGCAGCATCAGGGAGCCAATTCACTTTTCAGAGGGCTGGAGTTTGTGCGATTGAAACCATTTCTGTGCGCGTTCCTGCGCTCGGATCAATTCGGCTCGCGTTAGGTGAGAGGCGGCTGCATCCCGATCCTGTATGAGTGCCTGAGCCGACATCTCCTGTAGCTTCCCTCCAAGTTCCTTGGCGGCTTCGGGCGGCAGCCTTCCTTTCATTTGGGGCGGACTTGCGGCGGCAAGATCGAGCCAAAAGTATGCTTCACTGTAGTCCTGTGGGACGCCTTCGCCTTGGAGGTACAAGTCTCCAAGCATCCACTGTGCACCAGCGTCCCCCCGGATGGCGGCTCTGTGAAACCACGCGGCGGACTGGGCGTAATCCTGCGGAACCCCAAAGCCGTAATAGTAAAAAGTGCCGAGCAGTTCCTGCGCTTCGACATTGCCTCCAATCGCCAATTTCCTTTCGGCAGAAACCCATTGTCTAAGCTGCGCCGCAGCCTGAGCCGTTTGAGGAGAATTTGACTGAGAGCGAAGCGGCGGGACACAGCAACACCCGACAAGCATGAGCAGCATAAGGCGGTGGACTTTCATGCGCCCGATTGTCACACTGCCAGCACGTCCCGTCAAAGGCGGAAAATGCCGTTATGGCTCTCAAAATGTCCCGATAGCGTCACGCTCGGAACAAGCGAAAGGCTGGAGATTATCTAAGATATTGATTTTATTTGGCGTCCCCGACGGGATTTGAACCCGTGTTACCGCCGTGAAAGTCTCCGGAACTGAGGTAACTTGTTGACTCTAGTGGGGACGGGTGGCTCCCTCAGTCCCGCTTTAGCCCTCTCGGCGCGCACTATTGGACGGCAATTGGACGGCAATTCCAATGCGCTCAGCGCCACGTTTCACCATCCGACCGGTTTCGCAAACGTGCCCTTCCGATCGGTCAGCGTCCGAGGAAACTGGCTGGAAGCCAAATCCCCCTGCCGGATGCGCTTGATGAAGGTTGCATACTGGCGCAACTCCCTGCTATGAAACTGATGCGGGTTGAGGATTCCGACCGGCAGTCCAATCTCCTGGGCAACAATGCGTACCGGCTCTGCAAGATCAGAGTCATTGGTGATGAGAACCGCCACCTCGAACCGTTTGGTGTACGCGTCCCGCAGCAGGTGGGAGGCGAGGTTCACGTCCGAACCTTTCTCCTCCGTCTTGTCCACCCAGACCTTCTGCGCTGGTGCGACATCGGTCAGGTACATCGGAACCGAATGGGTCAGGAAGTGTCCGTACTTGATATGCAGGTTTGGAATCGTTTTAAGCGCTCGGATGTACAGTCCTTGGTCGTGTGCCGAAGTCGGGTTATAGGCTCTTGAACTGACCCGCGCCGTGAAGTAGTGAAGTTCCTGGATCGTGTCCGTGGGCAGCAAGATTTGCGCGAGCTTGCCGAGATCCAGCCACTTGTAGGGAGTTCGCTTCAGCGCGCCGTAATACAGATTGAATCCATCAACATAAACGTTTACGATCGCCATGCCTGCTCCAAACTCCCCACCTTGACACGTAAGGGTGTCCATGTAAAATTGTAGTAGAAACTCCCCCTGCCCCTCGGTGGGCAGGAAGCGAGGCCAGCCTGCAAAGGCTGGCCTCAGTGTTTTGGGGATGGAGACTCTCGGCAACGTCCGATTTTTAGAAGAGCAGTGATCGGGCATTCTTGAGCAAACCACCTGCCTGTTGCGCCTGCATTCCTGACGTCCGCCGTACCCACCTTCTTTTCCGCGCGACGCTCTCGATTTTGCAGATCTGCGTATTGGATCACGCAGCCAGAATTGAAGAACTCAATTGCGGCAGCAGCGCTTTGTTGAAGACGATATTCCACACTCCATGCGGCAAGAAATTCAAGAAGACGGAAAACGGCCAGCCCATATGGCCTG
>JAKAWN010000446.1 GCA_021827245.1 Acidobacteriota bacterium
CTGGACGGCCACCGTCGAGTCGATTAAGGAAAAACTCTCGCGCTGCCGCCAGACTCTGGAACAGATTCAACCCGGTTGTACGCTGCCTCGCAGCCGAAAGAGGCGGAAAAGATTGCCCACTTAAGTCGTGGACACTGCACTAGTATTACTAGAGCATCTTAGGAGGCCTATGCGCCAGAACCTCGTTTCAATGCTCGCCGACGTCGGCCATTCGCTACCCGGTGTTTGTCCACGGCGGTAATTACACTGACCATGCTCCCCCACCTTTGAAGCTCTCTCTGCTCCGCGGGATGGTCTTCGAGATGCTCGGGCCTGAGCTGGCGGAAGTGCCTGAGGCGCTGGTGATCCCTCTCGGCGAAGCTCCTGAAGGCTGCCTGTCCGCCCTCGCCTCGGCAGGGACGATTGGCATGGATCGTTGCCTTCTTGGTTTTCCCCATCCCTCCGGGGCGAACGGTCATCGCAAGCGGCAATTGGAGCTGAGCCTGGACATGCAGAAGGCAAAGGCTTCGAGCTGGTTCGCGAAAACGGCAGGCCAGCAAACGCATCAGCGGGCGGTTGTGACGGCATAGACCCTGAAACCAGTCGGCCGAGTTGGTTTATGCAAGAGGTGTGAAACCGCACGGACAATGCGGCAGAAGCAAGCGCCTCGATTTCCATTCTCAATCTCCAGACCGATTGAGAGCGTGACCCAACCTGATCACCCGTAATCCGGTCCGCACAGGAGGAAACCATGGATTCTAATCTCGAAAGGGTCAGGGCCCAGCTGCTCCTGGCGGCAGACAATTGGCGTGAGATCTCCCAGCTCTTGGAAAGGGACTTGCCCAAGTTGATCGCGGACATCGAGCAGCTCCAGCGCGAACTGGCCGAAGCCAAGCGTTACGAAGGACGATTCCATCGCCCGCCTTCCGAGGCATCTCCCCGCATCCTCGAAGGGTGGTGGCGAGAGCCAACGCTGAGCACAGGACAGGTCGCGCATACAATTGGCGTAACTGCGGCCTGCGTGCGCAAATGGACTCTGTTCCCGAAGATAAACGTGGTCAGGCAGAGCGGAAGGCTGGTGCGGATGCCCCGCACTGAAATCCAGAGGCTTGTTGATGAGGGGGGCGACCCCGATGAGACCCTCCCGAGGTTAAGGCCATCGACCTTGAAGGCTGTTCGGACACACAAATGGCCGGGGCCGCACCGCAAGTTTGCCAAGACATCTGAGAGCACCGGCACACATTTCTTTGTACGTTCCGTTGCTGGAATTGCACCGTGAGATCATTTCATTTACGGTTGACCCCATCGTCGCCGGGGATGGCGGTCGGATGTAGAATCAATGACAGCCTGAGCCCCGGAACGAATAGGAGACCTGCATCCTCAATGGAGGGAACATCCGATGAGCGTATGGAAGGCGTTGGTATTCTCTGTCACCCTGTTTGCCGTCGCGGCGCTCATGCCAGCAACAAGCTTCGCCCAGCAATACTGTGAGAGCCTGTCACGGCTGAAGCTGCCGCAAACAACGATCAGCATGGCAGTTTCTGTCCCCGCGGGGTCGTTCCCACTGCCGAACGCTTCCCCGGGAAGTCATGCTTCCATGAAGGTCCCGGCCTTCTGCCGAGTCGCCGGGGTCATCAAGCCCACAGTGGATTCGGATATCCGGTTCGAGGTCTGGATGCCGAGCCGGAACTGGAACGGCAGATTCGATGGCGTCGGCAACGGCGGGTTCGCAGGGTCAATTGGCTACGCCGGGCTGGCCGCAGCCCTGCGCGCCGGCTTTGCCGCGGCCTCCACAGATACGGGCCATGAAGCAGGCGTGACCGACGCCCGCTGGGCGCTGGGGCATCCTCAAAAGATTATCGATTTCGGCTACCGAGCCATCCACCTGACGACGGTCACAGGCAAGGCGATTGTCCGGAGCTTCTATGGCGCTGCTCCGCACTGGTCCTACTTCGCAAGTTGTTCGAACGGCGGCCGCCAGGCCTTGATGGAGGCGCAGCGTTTTCCGGACGATTACAACGGGCTTATCGCGGGCGCTCCGGCCAACTTCTGGACCCATTTGCTGGCCAACGCTGTTTGGGTTTCCCAGGCCACGCTGGATAATCCCGCGAGCTATATCCCGCCGGACAAGCTGCCCGCCATCAGCCATGCGGTGCTCGCCGCCTGCGACGCCCAGGACGGCGTCAAGGACGGCATCTTGAACGACCCCCGGCTATGCCATTTCAATCCCGAAATGCTTTTGTGCCACGGCGCCGATTCTGACGCCTGCCTGACCGCGCCGCAGATCGCAGCCCTCAAAAAGAGTTATGCCGGGCCCAGCAACCACGAAGGTCAGAAGATTTTTCCAGGTTTCATGCCGGGAGGCGAGCTTGGGCCCGATGGCTGGGCAACGTGGATCACCGGGCCTGCGCCGGAGAAGAGCCTGCAATTTGCCTTCGGCACCCAATTCTTCTCGAACATGGTGTTCGACAACCCCAAGTGGAATTTTCAGGCGCTCAACTTTGGCGCCGACATGCGATTGACCGACCGGAAACTGGGCCCCATTTTGAACGCCACGAACCCGAACCTGACGGCTTTCAAGGCGCATGGTGGCAAGCTGATCCTTTACCATGGGTGGAGCGACAGCGCCATCCCTCCGCTCAATACGGTGAACTACTACAAGAGTGTGGTGGCCAGGATGAGCCGACAGTCAACCGAGGCGTTCGTGCGCCTCTACATGGTTCCGGGTATGCAGCACTGCGGCAACGGTCCGGGGTCCAGTTCGTTTGGGGCCGGTCCATCGACGGACGCCAACCCCGCCGACAGCATGTTCGGCGCGCTGGAGGACTGGGTGGAGCATGGGGTGGCGCCCAGGACGATCATCGCCGCGAAGTATGCGAATCCTTCGGACCCGGGGAGCGGCGTCGAAATGACGCGTCCGTTGTGCCCCTATCCGGATGTCGCAAAGTACAAGGGCAGCGGCGACATCGATCAGGCCGCCAACTATGTTTGCACAATCGAAAGGAGCAAGTAGTCAGGCCACCGTCGGGGTGCTGCCATCCCGACTCGCTGTGCTGCCTGCCTTACGGGTGCAGGGTGCGGGACGGGCGGGACCGATTGCCGAACAGCCGCACAAGATGAGCAGTGTGAATCAACGCGCGATTTCAGTATCGGATAGCCGTCTGACACAGCTATGGTAAGCTAGCGCCATGACGGCTCGGTTTCAGACCAGTGAAACAATCTGCTCAGGGAGCATACTGAAGGACGAAAGCATATGCGTGCTTTTTGCAAGAGGTGAAATTCCGGCCTCATGGAGGCCAATTAAGCGATGCCCAACTTCCCCCTTGCAGTGGAGCGATAATGAGTAAAAAGGAATCCCATCCGCTTCAGCCAGTGCCACCAGTCCAGGAATTTTTGCCGTAATGGTGCAAAGGGCACACAAATAAACGTGCGGAGCGCTCCCAGGCCCGGAACTGAAAACCCCGACCGCCCGTTGCAGTAAAAAGCCGCCTGAGCTATGTTACCAGTCGGTTCAAATAGTGAATTGGAAATTCCGGCGAGGAACCGAAAACAATCGAGGTTAGGCAATGAAAGCTATCGTCGTTCATGAATTCGGAGGGCCCGACGTTCTGAGATTCGAGGAAATCCCCACTCCGCGCCCTGGGGCTGGTCAAGTCCTCGTGCGAGTCTACGCTGCGGGTGTGAACCCGTACGACACTTACATGCGCAGCGGCAATTATGCCATAAAGCCGCATCTGCCTTATACACCTGGGTCCGATAGCGCTGGTGTAGCCGAAGCTGTGGGTGAAGGTGTGGCCAAGGTAAAACCAGGCGACCGTGTTTATACCGCGAAGACACTGACCGGAGCCTACGCGGAATATGCGCTCACTCAAGAGAGCCAAGTTCACTCTCTTCCGGCGAAAATTTCTTACGCTCAGGGAGCGGGCATTTGGGTGCCGTATGGCACCGCCTACCACGCACTATTTCAGTGCACGAGAGCCCGCGCCGGCGAAACCGTGCTGATTCACGGCGCCACCGGCGGCGTCGGCATCGCGGCTGTCCAGATCGGATGCGCCATGGGGCTGACTGTTTTGGGCACAGGGGGCACGGAGAGAGGTCTCGGACTTGTCAAACACGAAGGCGCGCACCACGTCTTCGATCACTCTAAACAGGGCTATCTGGAGCAGATTCTTAAAGCGACCGCCGGGCGAGGTGTGGATCTCATTCTTGAAATGCTCGCCAACGTGAACCTTGGCCAAGACCTAAAGCTGCTCGCTCCTCACGGCCGCATTGTCGTGATTGGCAGTCGGGGTGACGTGACCATCTCGCCACGCGATCTTATGACGCGCAGAAGTTCCATTCACGCCTTTACGCTCTGGGGCGTTGCCGAACTCGAAGAACAGGAGATTCACGCTGGACTCATTGCCGGGTTGGAAAATGGTACGCTCCGACCGGTCGTCGGGAAAGAGCTTCCACTCGCCGAGGCTTCCCGCGCCCACCAGGAAGTCTTGCAGCCTGGTGCTTATGGCAAGATTGTTCTGGTTCCGTGAAGCTGAACCGAATGCTGCAATGAACAGCAGGGTTTCGGGACCGACACCTGGACCGCAGAACTGCATCCAACGCGTGACCACGCATTGTCAGTGGAAACTGCGTAAAATCGCGTTGTGGGACGAGGATGTTTGGGGGGCGGGAAGGATTCTGGCGCAGGAGGAGAGTTCGCACACGTATTTTCTCCACGCCAACGCGCTCGGCCCGCACACCCAGGTGACCGGCCACGGGGAAGCACGCTCGTGGACATCCTCTATTATCCCTGGGGGCAAGTCTGGCAGAAGGCGAGGTCGGAAGTGGATTCGCACTTTGCCGGGTTCGAGCAAGGCGGCAGGGATATTTATCGAGCTGTTCGAATGCTTTCGCCGTCAACTGCTAACGGTGGGAGGCGACATTAAGGACCACACAAAGGAGTCACTTCAGGCAGGTTTTTCCCATCAGGTACTGGTCAATCGCGCATGCCGCCTTCCGTCCCTCGGCGATAGCCCAGACGACGAGGGACTGGCCGCGGCGCATATCACCTGCGGCGAAGATGCCGGGGATAGAAGTCATGTAGTTTCCGTCGGTCGCAACATTCCCCCGCGCATCGAGCCGAATACCGAGTTCCTCGATCAGTCCTGTCTTCACGGGGCCGGCGAATCCCATCGCCAGCAGCACTAAGTCAACTTCGAGCACGAACTCGGTGCCCGGGATCGGCTCAAACTTTGGCGGCGGTCCCACACGCACGGCATGCAACTCTTTCACCCGGCCGTTCTTGTCGCCGGCGAAGCGGGTCGTTGCCACTGCCCATTCGCGCAAGCCGCCCTCTTCATGGGAGCTCTCTGTCCTGAGCTGCAAAGGCCATAGCGGCCATGGGGTGCCTGGAGAGCGCTCGAGAGGCGGGACAGGCATAATTTCCAACTGGTACACTGACTGCGCCTTTTGCCGATGAACGGTCCCAAGGCAATCGGCACCTGTGTCACCGCCGCCGATGATCACCACCCGCTTGCCGGTGAGATC
>JAKAWN010000447.1 GCA_021827245.1 Acidobacteriota bacterium
TCTACTCACACATCGATGTCGGATTGGTCGGCGATCGCCGCGAGAATGGGCTCCCGAATCAGTGTGGGCCGGTTTGCCATAAATATGCGTACACTTTTCACCATTCGGCTCTCCATTTGCTTCTGGCCATTATCGGCAAATGCGGACGGAAACCAAGGTTCAAACGAGAGGCGGCAAATGAGGTTCAACCCAATTAGCCCTGTACCAGTACTGCGAACAGCGGAACCACCCAATTCGGTTCCCTTGCGCGGCTAATGACATTCCCTGATTCCTGACATTGTGGCTTTTAGGTTTACAGAAAAAACTGATTAACCTTGACCATCTCTACCACCGAAAGGCGGTCCTCTGCGCCCACTTTTCGCAGCATACGATGAATATGATTCTTGACAGTTTGTTCAGAAAGGTTGAGTTGCACAGCAATCTCTTTGTTGGTAAGGCCCTGCGCAAGCAGAGGAATCAACTGCTGCTGGCGGCGGGTCAATCCGAGGTGGGACTTCACCCGCATGCTGGGCAAGCTCATAACGGAGTCGGCAACGTGGCGGAACAGCGATAGGCAGAGGCGTGGCGGACATATCGCCTCATCCCTCGCAACCGCTCGTATGGCAGAGACCACGTCCATAGCTGAAGCATCTTTAAGAACATAGCCCGACACTCCAGCGCTGATAGCTCTCAAAAAGGTCTCTTCGTCCTCTTCCATGCCAATCATCAACACTTTCAGTCCGTTTATTGTCCCCAAGGTGTCGCGCACGAGGTCGAAACCAAAGGTTTCCGTGACAGAGGAATCTATCAATAGCACTTCGCAACCGGAGTTCGCGATCATCCCCACCGTATCAGAAGCAAATGTTACGGGATGAACAACATTGAGCTCAGGCCTCTTTCGAAGAATTCGAGTGAGCGTCTCCAGGAGAAGACGGTTCTGGGCAAGCAAAAATATATCAGTCTGGGGGCTCATGGTCTCCTTATCGTCTTGGGTGCAACCTTTATGGTCGACTCAACTGTGACTGAGAAGATCGCCTCGCGCACCAATCACCTGCGCCAACGGCAGTGACGGTAGAGTACGTCCAAACGCAGAGCAATCGAGCCAGCTCCCCCCCATACGTCCCGGCTCACATTTGGCAACAGTACTAAGCAGAATCCAGCTGGGCCGTAATATACAACACTGAGGAGGCGTTCTGTCAAGCAAAATTATCAAGAAGGTAAATACTACATATTGAATATCGAAAAAAGTTAAGGACAACTAATGGAGCTTCCTTTAAGCGCTAATCGAATCAACAGATTCCCACTGGAACAAACAGGAGTCATCGGAAACGTCGATTGTTAACCAGCCGACATACACCTTCCTCTAATTTCGACTCTTGTCCAAGGCAATCACTTCCTAAATCCATTCCGTGAATTCATAGATTCCTTACCCCAGCCGCACTCTGATCTGGCAAGCTGTACCTATCGGCCGTAGCAGAGCCACACTTGAGGGTGAAACGAGTACTTATGGTTGCGGGGCTATCAAAAGACTAATTTCTTACGTCAGGAAGCTTAGAGTCCTTTGACTTGCATCCGTGGCGAGCAAAGGCCGGCGCGCATGCGCAGGGGGATAATGGCAAAACCTCCCGGCTCACTGAATCCCCCGCGGAAAGCCGGATGGAACAATACTACTCGCATGCCAGTATTGCGAATCAGGTCAAGAGCAGAAATGTCAGAAGATCAGCCTGAGTGAAAACTGGATCTGGCGGGATGATCCAGCGGTTCGGCTGATAACACCGAAGCCGCTTCCGCGAAGAATGTTCGAAGGAAGGCCGAAGTTTACCAGGTTGAAAACGTTGAAGAACTCAGCACGAAACTGGAGGATTCCAAGTTCGCCTTTTCCCCTCCGTCCGAACGGCGTATCCTTAATCAAGGCAACGTCGTAGTTCTCGAAACCAGGACCACGGAATGTGTTGCGACCAAGAGTTCCAAAGACCCCGTGGTTCGGCCCTGTCCCTCCTGGCACGTTGATGGGGATGCTGAAGAAGGAGGCATTGTCCGCGCCACGGCCGAAATAGTCCTCCCGAACGGTACGGCTGGTTGAAAAGCTGGGCTGGGCGACAAGATCCGGCCGGTCTGCACCCGCGGATCCTGCGCCAGTTTGCTGGATTCCGGAGTATACGGTGAATGGCGACCCGGTCATCAGAGTCGTGATGTTCAGAAACTGCCATCCTTCCGTAAAATGTTTCCCTAAAGGCCGAAAGAAACTGACTCGCCCGATTGGGAGTGCCTGAATCAGGCTGAGTGTAAAGACATGAGTCACATCAAAGATGGAAGGTCCCTTATCCGCCTCCGGATTCCACGGATTCTGCGGAAATGCCTGCAGCACCACGCCCGGCCCGCCAGAGAGAGTGCCCCCGTCTGAACTGCTGTCGTCGAGAGACTTTGAATACGTGTAGCTGGCCTGGAAGCCCAATCCCAACCGTGCAGAGGTCTTGCTTAGGCTGGTCTGCAGAGCCTGATAAGTGGAATGGGACCGTGATGTCATAAACGTTTGGGATCCAAACCCCCCGATCGCTTGGCCCTGGGAGTTGAATTGAGTAAACGGAGCAAAACCTGGCGATGCTCCGCTATAGCTATTCGGAGAGAAAACTCCCGGAAGGTGCACACCGGCTGTCGCCACATAATTGGCGCTAAACTTCACTTGGCCGAAATCGTGATCAAACCCTGCTGTATACGTTTCGATATAGCCATTCCCAAAATCCATGGCAACCCCAAAGGTCGAAAGCAGTTGAGGCTGATTTCCCGGCGTGAGTGCCGTCAGGTCGTTCTGGAACCGTTGGATATCAATAGGCGTGTTGGGCGGAACATCGCGTGGGTTCCCATTTGGGAAGACCGGCTGCCCGTCCGGTGTGTAAACCGGCGGAAGGTTCACCGGCACCACAGCATTAGTGAATGGCACTGGGATGCCGGGAGCAGCGGAAACATAAGGCGTAAACAGGAAAGGAATATTGCCTGTAACGTAGTTGTCCTGCCACAAATTCGTAAGAAGAGTCGTGATGGCGCCGCCAGCGTGCAGGACGGTACGGTCAGTCAGTCGGAAATCAAGGGCCAGGCGAGGCGCCCAGCCGTTCCAGTCCATGTCATAGGGTGGTTGCGGATTTTCCAGGAAGATCTCCTTGGCCCCAGACGTCCAGAATGGCACATTTGCCCCGTCAGGCCCCACGAATCTTGGCATCGAAGTTCGCTTGTCAGCCTCGGCAATGCGGCTGTCCACCTCATATCGGAGGCCGTAATTGACCACCAGGCGCGAAGTGGCCTTCCAGGTATCCTGAAAGTAGAAACCATACGCTTGGCGGCGGACGGCCGCTTCGTCAAAGCGGTTTCCGCCCGGAGATATATCCGAGATGGCACTGATGCTATACAGATAGGGCGTCGCGGTCAGAAAACCGGTAAGCGAATCCGGCAAAGGGTCACCCGGCTGCAGATTGTGATGTCCGCTCGCTGACGTTATCGCCACCGGCGAATACGCAGTTCCGCCGCCAAAGGTGTAGATGCCGTTTGGATTTTGTCCCCAGATCGTCGCGTCCCGGTTGAATCGCATCTCTACGCCCCACCTAAAAGCATGCGTACCGCGGACGTAGGTCATGTCGTGCTTAATCTGGAAAAGGTTTCCGAACGATCCCAGCACGGAGCCATCGGCCGAATTGTAGGATTCGTACAATCCATCGCCGAAAGCAATGGCGGGCTGGGTGTGGTTAATGGTCGGAAAAAACGGCGTACTCCGGATAAATCCCAGAGAGGTCTGTGAAGTGAGATGTGGCGACCAGACGTGCGAGTATTTCAAGCCTGCATTACGCTGGTGGTCGAAAAACCTCACGGCAAAGGTTGGATTAATCGCCGTCTGATCGGGATTGGTCAGCGGTCCCGAGATCTGGTTCAGGCTGAAGCGGGCATAAAGGGACGATTTATCGGAAATGCGGTCGTCAATGCGCATGGAAAACTGGTCGGTCCCAGTAAAGACTTTGGATGACGTGGCATAAGTACGGGCGCCGTAAGCTCCCTGGGGATCGTTTGGCAACGGATAGCCCGCAAGAACAGGCTCGATCTTAGCATTGACAGGAACCGTCAGCGTGTCACCGGGGAAAGCAGTGGTATCTAACCCATTGCGCTCCGCCGCAGTGGGGACGGCAAGCACCTGAGTGGTTCCCAGCACCTGCCGGAAGCCCTGGTACTCACCAAAAAAGAAGGTTCGGTTCCGGCCGCTGTAAATTCCTGGAATATCCACGGGACCGCCCACGGTGAATCCAAACTCGTTGCGAGCAAACGGCGGAATTCGTCTCTCGTCCACTAGACTTCTGCGGTCAAAAAAGTTCCGGGCATCAAAAGCAGCGTTCCGGACGAACTCAAACACGCTGCCATGAAGTTGGTTGGTTCCGGACTTGGTGATGACGTTTGTATAACTGGCAGCACCGTGCCCGATCTCCGCAGGCATCACTCCGGAACTCGCCTGAACTTCTCGGATGGCATCGACGTTGAAATTTGAAAAAGTAGCGCCACCCATTTCCGGGTCGGTGACGTCAATTCCGTCGATTGCGAAGACAGTGGCCGTGGCACGCTGTCCGTTCACCGCGAACTGCTGCGTGAAGTTGGCACTTCCGTTGGCATCCGTCATAGTGCCGGCAGCCAACAGCAGCAGCTTGCTGAAGTCGCGCTCGTTGAGAGGCAGAGTCGACACCTCTTTGCTAGTAAGCTTCTCGCCTCCGGTTGCGGTTGGAGCCGCGCCCTCTGCTAACGCTGCCACAAGAAGTTCTTCCCGACTCGACGAGAGTTGCAATCCTGCGGTGAGGTCCAGTCCATCCTTGATTGATACAAGACTTGGCGTCTGCCAGGTCCTTCCATCCTTGGTGGCAGACAGTTCGTAGCTCCCAGCAGCAATGTGATTGAAGGAAAACTCCCCGTCGGGGGAAGTATCGGAGGTGTAATCGAGTTGTCCTGAAGGAGAATGAAGTCTGACAATAGCCCCGACGACCGGATTCCCGGCGCTATCCCGAAGCACGCCATCCCAGGAGGTGACCGCAAACGCTGGCGCTGTCACAAGAGCTACAAAAAACATCGAGCAACACAGAGCACGAATCAGCCGATTGGGATGAACGGACATTGCCCCAGTATTTTACTCGTGTTTCGCCGGTTGGCAATAACAACATTAGAAATGTCTAAGCTGCCGGCTTTTCCGCGCTTCGCGTTGCTGGGAGTCGCCTGTCGCCGGGCCCATGCTTCGATTCTTTTAGAATCTTCTGGATGCAAGGTTCTGCAGCAGTTCCTGCACGGCAAAGTTGCCCGCGGACTTGACGGAAACAGAGAACAGGTTGCGCGGGCTGTCATCGTAGGACAAAGAATATTCGCCACCTGCGAACAGCTTTTGGAGGAAAGACGCAAGCTCAGGCTGGATGGCATCGCGTGTTGCAGAATTGTTGGGAGCCAGCAAGCGATCATTGATGGATATCTCGATTTCCTGGCCGTTGAACCGGAATTTCCCGTTCAGG
>JAKAWN010000448.1 GCA_021827245.1 Acidobacteriota bacterium
CAAGGTCGTTCCAATGACTTTCATTGCCGCTATCGTAATCACCGAGATTAATACCAGAATCAGGACATACTCGATCAGGTCCTGACCATCATCTTCGCTCCAGAGCCTGTTGCAAAATCTCTTCAACAAGCTCCCTCTCTCGCCGGCATCTGTGGACGTCCAATACCTGCCATCTAACAACCTATCGGCTGCCGCGGCCCCGAACATTAGCCCAACTTCGTCACAGAAGGGGTTAAAGCCTGCGATTCACGGAGTACGCAAACTCGCGATTTGGCTGCGGCTCTGCCGCGATGCGCACTACGGTCGGGCCGGTTGGTCACACAGAATTTCTCAACGTTTCTTTCGATAGCTGGCCTTCCTCTCGGGAACCAGCCCGTTCAGGAAATCGCACCCAAAAAACCAGGGCTTGCGCCAGCCCTCGTGGCTTTTTCGAAATGGGAAAGGCCCACGGACAGCGCCCGGAGCGTTGACCGTAGCTACCGACTGGATGGGGCCGCTGAAGTGAAGTGCACCGTGCGAATAATGGACAGGAGGGGGAATTCGCCGTTGTGCGGAGGCGGCAGAGTCTGGTCGTAGTCTGCTCCGCCCAGCAGCGTTAGAATTGTGCACTCGCGCGGCTCGAGAATTTCAACCGACCAGTGGACCGCTCCACTTCCGCTGGACACACATACAACCGCTTTGTGGCCATTCACGGTTATGGAACTGTTTTTTTTGCAGACGCGGCGAAGTTCCTCCAGTACTTTCGTTCGCTCGCCCGGCGAGGTATTGCCACGCCTGACAAGAAAACGAAGCACGATCGTGCCTGGATTTAATTTTGTGTTGCCAATCAAATCCACGACGCTTTCCACATTCGGAAGGCCAAATTTTTGAGGGTCACGCTGCTGGACATGCAGATCGGGCGGGTAGCGGAAAGATAGTCCCGTTTTCGCATCGTGGAATTGAATCCAGCGCGGCGTCCGCGCAGCAGCGGGGAATGCCGCCATGCAAACCAGCGCGAAGCCGACAAGCAGTTGCGCAGGACGCATGACTCGTTCACGGCTTCCGGAGTTCATCGAAAAACCTCAAGTGGCGTCCCGGGCAGGCGCCAGAAAATCTTTGCCCTTGTTTTCCCGGCCGAGGGCAATGACAATGCCTCCCATGATGATAACGGCGATTTCAAATCCCGCCATGGCCCAGCCGTAGCCCACATGGTTGCGCAAGGCGTATTCGATGGTGTTGGTGGGAGCGGCGATCAGGATTCCCAGATGGTACGAGAGGCCAGGCAGAAGGCCGCGAACGGAATCCGGCGAAAGTTCACTGAGATGCGCGGGGATAATTCCCCAGGCACCCTGCACGCCCATCTGCATCAGGAATGCGCCGGCCGCCAGCACGCCAATGGAGCTGCCGAAAGCCCAAAACGGGATAACCACAAAGGCCAGTCCAAAAGCACCCAGCATGCTGCGCCTGCGGCCGACACGTTCTGAGAGATAACCGAACAGGATGGCCCCAATGACCGCTCCGATATTGTAAAGCACAGCAATGTCGGAAACCGTGCTCGCCTTGATGTTGTGCGCGGTCTTCAGAAAGTCGGGATACAGATCCTGGGTCCCGTGGGAAAGGAACATCATCATCGTCATCAGAAGAACGAGGTAGAGAAAACTCTTCCAATGCTGGCCCACGGTGCGCAGAATGGCACGAACGTTCGGCTCTCGATGCTGGAGCCATGCCTTGGATTCCGGTACGCCCGCCCGAATGTAGAGCGCCAGCAGGGCCGGTGCGGCGCCCACCCAGAACATCGCGCGCCAGCCCCACACGGGCAGGATGAAGCGCGCCGCTACGGCGGCCAGAAGGTAACCAATGGAATAACCACTTTGAAGAACGCCAGAAAGAACTCCGCGCCAGCGCCGGGGCACGCTCTCCATGGCCAGAGAGGCTCCGATGCCCCACTCGCCCCCCATGCCGAGGCCGTAGAGAGCCCGCAAAAGAATAAAGACTGAAAAGCTGGGAGCAAAACCGCAAAGCACTTCAATGACCGAATAGAAGAGGACATTCGCCATCAGGGATATGCGCCTGCCGAAGCGATCGGCAAGAATGCCGAAGATGAAAGCGCCAGCAGGCCGCGTCGCTAGCGTGACGGTCAGAGTTAAGATGATATCCGCCTTCGATACCTGGAAGCTCGTCGCCAGCGTGCCGACCAGAAATACGACAACAAAGAAATCGAAGGCGTCCAGCATCCAGCCCAGAAAACACGCGAGGACAGTGTGCCAGTAAGTTCCCGCAAAGAACGGCGCCGGTGCAGGCTCAACCTCTGAAGAAAGACGTTGCGTCATTGATTTTCGAATCGCCGAATCGAAAAAATCCTGTTCGTCATATTCCGTCTGATGCGCATATCCTTACAGCCCTTTGAGATCAATCGGCTGAAGAATGTCCCGGCGGTCAAAATACAAGGAAACTATTCCGGCTGTCAAACTTTGTCTGCGGGTTTTAGGAAAGCAATCAGTCCTGTGACGCCGGTGTCTCCGTTGGCCGGAGTCCGATGGACTCGGTCGGAGCCCACAGATCGGACCCCACCGGCGGCTTTCGGCGCTGAGGACAGCGCCGCTACAATAAATGCGGTCATTGTAAGTTGCAATTCCATGTAAGGACTCTCGTGCCAAGGCGTCAAGGCGCACAGAACCGTCTGATTTAATAAGTATTCAGGTTCCGCCTGGGCAAACCCGTTGAGGCAAGACTAAGCGCTATCTTTCCGGAACTTCACTGCTGGAACACGATTGCCCTTAGACGATAGAGGGGCTCCGAGAAATCGAAAACATCGTCGCTTGCGGGATTGTACATGTCGGTAATACCTAGAAACCGGGCTTCGGCAGGCTTGGTGGTGGGCATTAGAAACCTGCCGCGTTCAACGCGACCATTTCTGAGTGTGAGCGTAATCTCACCGTTTTGAAATTCAACCCGAGCGATTTCCGAAAAGGACTGAACATCCGCTCCACCCGCGTTCAGTTGCAAGGGGAAAGAAGTAACGGGCGAGACGGCCGCAAGCAGCGACCCTTCACCATGAGGAGGGTAGAAATCAATATAGGCGTCATAGACCAGCGTGGTCTTGCCGTTTGTATCCGTGACACTGGCCGTATAGCCAAACTGCTTCCAGAGATCGACAATGCGCGCCCTTTGCTGCGGCGTGCTGATGTCAACGGTGTAGGGCAAGCTGCCTTTCGACAACTGGACTCTTTCAACACGCATGTCGGGCAGGTCAAAATGCTTGTAAACGAGGGAATACGAATCCTGCTTGATCAGAATCGCGTTTCGCTGGATGACCTGTTCCTTTCCCTGGGCGGTAGCCTGATAAATCGTGTCAGCTTTTAAGGGAAGCGCCAGCGCCACAAGGAAGGCCAGTAAAAAAGCTGTTTTTACCTGAAGGGTTGTTGGCATATGAAAGCCCCGCCTTTTGATTCGAGGCGGGGCCTCCGCATCTCCGTAATGGAACTATCCGCGCTATTTCTTGTATTGCGTGGATACCTTGCCCTGCAGAGTCGCAATCATCGCCTTTGCAGCAGCGGCATTCGGTCCGTTGGGATCAAGTTTCAGATATTCCTGGAAAGCCTCGATGGTTCCGGCAGGCGCTTTAACCTTGCCATCCGCCGTCATCGTCGCCTTCCCCATTAAAGCCTGTCCCTCAAGGTAATAAGCCTCGGCATTCTTGGGATCAACGCTGATGACTTTCTTGAAGGCCGTCAGCGCATCGTCCATCTTTCCAGCGTTATACATGATGGCGCCGATGTTGAAGTAATAACGCCCGGCATTTGTCGGATCAAGCGTTGCAGCCTTCTCGAATTGCGCCTGTGCGTCTTGAAATTTGCCCATGCTGGCGTATACGCTTCCCAGATTATTGTGCAAAGCGGCGTCATCGGGAGTCAGTGCAAGAGCTTTCTGATAAGTCGCAATGGCCTGGTCATTTTCCTTTGCCTTTGAGTAGGTGTCAGCCAAGCGCGACAGGACGACAGGGAGGTTCTTGCCCTTGGCAAGCGGCACTGCTTGTTCAAACGCGGCGGCCGCCTGCTTATACTGTCCCTGATTATATAGGGCGTTCCCCTGGTCGAAGACCTGCTTCAGGCCCTTGAACTGCTTCTCTTCCTTTGCCTGTTCTTCCGCCTGCTTTGCCATCTGGGGGTTTGCCTTCTCCTCTGCCTGCTGCTCTTGCTTTTGCCGGATCGCTTCTTTAGGAAGATTAAAATCCACTTCCTCGGGTTCACCCAGGCCGATGTGTTTCATGATATAGAAGAGCTGTTGTCCGCTGGGACTTTGCAAGGTGATCTTGTAATTTCCTATTGGCAAGCCGATATAGACGTATTCGCCCTTCTTGTCCGTCTTGGTCTTATAAACCCCTTTGATTTCTTGTCGCTCAATCAGAACAATGCACTTCACACACGGCTTGCCATCTTGCAGAATGGCTTTTCCCGACACCCCGCCGGTCTGAGCATAGGCTGGCAACCCTATACCCAACGCCGCGAAAGCGAAGGCAAGTCCCAGAATCTTTCGCGCTGACAAAAACTTCATCTCTAACCTCCTCAACTCAAGCTACCAAAAAATTATTTTAGCTTTATAACTTTTGATGCTCAACTTTATCTTTGCGCCAGACACATTACAAGAACCTCAGCCGGCAGGCGATTCCTGCGGAGTGTACCGCGGACGGACGGCATACGCAACGGGATCTTCGAGTCCTGCTTCCTGAAAGGCCCGCAAGCGAAGAGCACAACTGTCACAAAAGCCGCACGCAACATCCTCCCCCTGATAGCAGGACCACGTAAGATGCAGCGGAGCCCCAAGTTCAAATCCCTTTCGCACAATCTCACTCTTGCGCATGTGGATAACCGGCGTCACGATCTCGAGATCGGTTTCAGGCTTTGTTCCCAGAGCGATCAGGCGATTGAAGGCCGCGTAATACTCCGGCCGGCAGTCGGGGTAACCCGAGCTGTCTTCCGCCACCGCGCCGATGAAAATCTTGCGCGCACCGAGGACTTCCCCCCAGGACACGGCAATGGAAAGAAAATGGGCGTTTCGGAAAGGTACGTAACTCGAAGGAATCTCTTTGCGTTTCAGGTTCGCGGCCTCGACCGGAATGCTCGGATCAGTGAGGCTGGAGCCTCCAATCTGCCGAAGATGATCCAGCCGGCATACTCTCCGTTGTTCAGCCTGATAGAAATCCGCAAGCGCGTTGAAAGCCTGCAATTCCCTTCCCTCGGTTCGCTGGCCGTAGGCCACATGCAAAAGCGCCAGGCAATAGCCCTGGCTGGCAATGGCAGTCGTCACGCAACTGTCCATCCCACCGCTGGCAAGAACCACGGCCAGAGGGCGATGAGCAGATGGTCGTGCATCACTCACCAAAGCACTTGCTCCTTTCAAATCGGCAGAGCAGCCCGCGCTGCACTTGCCGGTCGCCGAACGAGCTCCATTTCAGACTCCCCGCATTTCGGGGTCCCAGATAAATTTATGGA
>JAKAWN010000449.1 GCA_021827245.1 Acidobacteriota bacterium
CTTGATGCTTTTCCGGCCCGCCAGCGACTCTCCCGTCAGGGCGGCCTCCTGCGTCTCGAGGTCTGCGCTTTCGAGCACGCGGCAATCGGCTGCCACAAAATTCCCCGCTTCCAGCAGAACAATATCGCCGGGTACCAGACCCACTGAGGATTTTTCACTGACTTCTCCGCCCCGCCGCACTTTCACGGAAGGGACCGCCATCTTCTTCAATGCTGCCATCGCCTTTTCTGCCCGATACTCCTGCGTAAAGCCCAGGACGGCGTTGAGGATAATGATGGCTCCGATGGCGATGGCGTCGCTGTAATCCCCCAGAAGAGCAGAGATCACGGCAGCAAACATCAGGATCACGACCATGAGTTCTTTCAACTGATCGAGGAAAATCAGCCAGGGGCTCTTGATTCCACTCTCTTCCAGTTCGTTGCGGCCAAATTCGGAAAGCCGACGGGCGGCCTCGGCCTGGCTCAGGCCCATCGCGGCGTTGCTGCCCAGTTCTTTTACTACCGCCTGGGGCTCGATCTGGTACCATTTGGTCATAGGACGTAGTTGGCCGCGAGTGATTCCCGCAAAGAATGGCGGGCTTCGCGGGCCGGCTTACCAGGGTTCTTGATGTGACTACACAGGCTCCAGCCTCCGGATGTCAACGGGCCCGGGTACGAGTTGCGAGCCTCAGCCGTATTCGGATCCAGGCCTGGCGCCCACTCTAGGTTGAGGATACACGAGATGGAATGGGATTCAAAGGCGCACATTGCCGGTTTCTCACCGGTCGGAACCTTTTGCGCCTGCCATCGGCAGGGGAGTTTGAAGCTCTGGCAAAAACAGCGTCTGTTCCTGCAGTTGCTTGTTAAGACGGCAGATTTCTCCGATGCGGAGCGATAAGAATGTATGTTCGCCAAATCATGACGACGCCTGTCATCACCGTCGAGGAAGGCTGTTCGCTTCAGGATGCCGCAAAGATGATGCTGGACCGCAATATCGGTTGCCTGCCCGTGGTGGACGACCGTGACGAGTTGTGCGGCATCTTGACCGAATCCGATTTTGTCGCCAAGGAAAAGGGCATCCCGTTCTCCATCTATCGATTCCCGCAGATGTTCGGCGAGTGGTTGCCTCATGAGCACGTCGAGCGCATGTATGAAGTCGCTCGCCGCCGTGCGGTCCGTGAGATTATGAGCCGGGACGTCGTCGCCGCGACGGAAGTCGACACGATCGAAACAGTTCTGGAAACGATGCTTCAACGCGGTCTCCACCGTCTGCCTGTCGTCAGAGACCGGAAGCCGGTTTGCATCGTAGCCCGCCATGATCTTCTGCGGCTGATGCTCAGGCATTTCCCCTAAGTGAATAAAAACAAATGGCCGTCCTGAGAGAATTATGTAAGCGAATTATGGACTTGAATCCTGCCCCGGAGAGTGATATGAATGTGGGTATGGACATAATGAGTCCACCGGAAGTGCGTGTTATCTGATCACACCGCTCTTGCGGTGCGAACCGATCCCAGCGGGGAGCCGCTGGGCAAGGGCTACAGAAAAGTAAATGGGGGAGCCAAACGGCTCCCCCATTCGCGTTTGCAGGGGTGAAAGGCGCCCCGCAGATTGCTGCTCAAGGCACGACCGGGGATGGCTCTGCTTCGCGGTCGCAGAATGTCCGTCTCTGGTCGGCTTTCCAAAGAAAGTCGGCTTCCCTTTTCAGCAACCATTCTCCGTGAGAAAATAAAATGATATAAGGATGTTCGACGGCAGAAATTATGTCTTTAAAGTGGTTTATTTTGTTGCAGGGCTGGCATGTGGAAGTACTCTGGCTCTCCTGATTTCCCAGCCTTCAATTGAGAACAAGAACAAAGGTTCCCTCGCAACCATCAGTCCGAAAGGAGGTTACATGCAAGAGGAGATTGGGACCACCGCTGGAGCCATCTGGAACGTGTTGCACGCCAAAGGAGAACTGACCCTTTCGCAACTCAAGAAGCAAACCAAAGCCAAAGAGCCTCTCTTCGATTGGGCCATCGGCTGGCTGGCCCGTGAGAACAAGATTGCTCTCACGCAGGAAAAACGCACGGTTCGAGTTCGTTTGGTGTAGTCCGGTTTCGCCGCGCCGCCACTCCCTTCGACCCATATGGACATAAGTCAGGGACACAGCCCGGCGAGATGCCGCGCGGCGCCGTAATAATGAACGGCGCTGGAGCCATAAGTCGTAATCCTTTTACGGGCCTGCCATCCCAACTGCCGAACTTGACATCCAACAAATTAATAAAGCAATCATCAGGTGGTGCGCAGGTGATTGCAAAAATCAGAGTGGCGAATTTATTATTTGGAGTGGAAAGCCTGTGAATTCGCTATGCCATAAGGGAAGGCTTGATTTGAAGAATAGTATTTACCTGATCATGTTTTTTTTCATTGGCGCCCTTCAGTGTTTTGCGGTGGCTCCCGCTGCCTGTTCGGCGGGAACTCCCGTGGCGACGTTCCGGCTCTTGCTGGTTCCGGAGCACGGTGGGCCGCCGCTTCCTGTGAACTCGGTCAACGTCATCCAGCATGGGGATAAGCTGAAATACGAGCCTTTGCCAGCCGGTCAAAAGAATGCGCCGAAAGGCAAAATCACTGTCATCCTTGTGCCCGTTTCGACAGGCTCATCGAGCAAAATCGATGTCCTCGATCCGCTGCCTGCTAATGTCCCTGAGGAATGGAAAGTCCATTCGCGTGCCTCGATCGTGGGGGTCGTATACGGCCCGCACGGGCTTGACGTCAAGAAGGTCCATTCACTCGTCGAGCGTGACAAGGATTTGATTCCGCAACTGGCGGACTACGCCGAGAAGGCTGCAACTGTAGAGGCGCTGGTCCAGACGCTCTCCAAATACGAGCAATCGCCGCCCGCCAGCCGCGATCTCGACGCTGTGCTTAAAGGCTTTTCATCGCAGTACGGAGTTTCTCTGCCCACGGTCAGTTCATCCGCTCCCGCCGACCAGCAGGCGACGCAACTGTTGCATGCGGTTGTGCCCGCGCTTTCTTCCTACAATCCGCTGGCCGAACAGCAGAGTTCCGGCTCTCTGCAAAAATCCGCCGGAGTGGCCGCCTGGGTGGCCGCGTTGTTCTGGGGAAGCACGCCAGTAGGGCTGGCGGCCGGCGGCGCTTCTCTCCTGCAGAACATGCGGACCCTGATGTTTCCTGATACGGATTTCCGCGCCGCCTTCGCGGAGCCCACCGATTCCGACAGCCTCGAGCTCTGCACCACCCAGAAACAGGCGGCCAAGCGTGTCCGGACGGCTTATCTGTGGGTGCGGAGAGTTCCCAATATCGGTCCGCCGTCAGTTTCAATTCCCGGCACGGCTCACGTCCCTCTTGACTGGAAATCTGATGTCAAGGTGACTTGCTCCACACGGATTCAATTAAGAGACGTTCCGCGCGCCCGCGACTGGCGGCTGGTTTCCGACGATCATCGTATTTCGGTCCCGGTCCACGTAGCCGTTGGCAACTCAGCTGACACGCTATCGCTCGATCTCAAAAAGGCCAACATTACTCCCGGCAAGTACAAATTGGCCGCCCTGTGGGACTGGACGCCGTTTCAGGTGGCTGGCACAGTGGAAGTTCACAAGTTTGCCGACCTCTCCACGGCAAAAGTTACGCCGGATTCCGAAGACAATCTGGTTGAAGGAAGCGGCACGGTCAAGGTCAGGTTAACCGGACCTGACTTCGAGTTTGTGGACAAGCTGGCCATGGTGAAGGTGGGTAGCCAGAATGCCACCGCGAAGGCTCTCTCCTTCACGCTGGCCAAGGGGAAGCAGGCAGGCGAGCAGCACAGCCTCGAGACAGAGGTTGACACCACGTCTCTTGAGCCGGGCCGCTATCTCCTCATGCTGACCCAGTTGAACGGAGCGATCCAGGACGTCCCGCTGACCGTCCATCCGCCCAATCCAAAACTTGCGGGACTGCCGATTCGCGCGAATCTGGGAGAAAAGGAACAGACGCTGACGCTGCGCGGCTCCGGCCTGGACCGCATCACCGCGATTACGAGCGATGGCGCCGAGTGGACCCTGGCCCCGGTGTCGAAAGATAATAGCGAAATAAAAGAGCGTAAGGTCGCTCTCCAGCTCCCGCCAAAAGCCCACAAGGGTGAACTTCTCAGCGCCAGCCTGCACATCGAGGGAATCGGCAAGCCCCTGCACGTTCCCGACGTCATTCACGTTGTGGGCCCGCGGCCGATAATTACGGCCGTGAGGGCGTCATTTCCGAAAGAAACGAACATCTCGCTCGAAAAGAACGAAATTCCCGCCGGCTCGGCGGTCAGTTTTGCCATCCAGACCGAGCACATGGGGCCAAACCCTTCGCTCAGCTTGGGCTGCAGCGATGAGAGCGACATCCGGCAAGCGCTCACGCTCCATCCCGGCGACAACCGCGGCCCGGCACAGCTCGATTTCGCGGGCAGCGGTACTCTGTTTCTCTCGTTTGACCCGGGCACCGTGGGCCAGTCCGGATGTCTGCTGGACGCCATCGTGACCGACCAGACGACCGGCAGTTCCGACCCTTACATGCTCGGCCGCGTCACCCGCTTGCCGCGAATCACCAAATTCATGCTGAGCGATCAGAGGCTTGGCGCCGCGCTTTACGCCGGAACACTTACGGGCCAGGACCTGCAGATGATCGATAAGACAGGCTGGGGTCCTGACGCGGGCTACCCGGTACAGGGCATTCCCACGCCCGTTGCCGGAAGCCCCCAGGAACAGACCCTGAGAATTGAAATGCCCTGGCCGCCACCCCAGCCGCGCGCTCACATTTACGTCTGGCTGCGGGGTGAAAACACAGGTCGCCTGACCGCCATGCGATATTAGCCCGGATTGCGTATGACCAGGCGAGCATGGTACGCGTAAGGGCAGGGAACAATCCGCGCCACGACTCATCTCCTATTACATTTTTCCGTTGTCGTCGTGCCTGGCTCTGCGACTCTGCCGCAGCGGCGGACACCGTGCGAAAACGTCTTTGGGGGGCAGCGCCTTCCGGCACGGCAGACAGTCGTGCCCTCTCGCGGGTTCGATCTATTTCAACAACGGTCCAGGTCAGCGGCCGTTCGGACCGCAAAGAGGCAGACACTTTTCACGTTGGGCAGTCAATCAGACAGGCAGACTCCAGCCTTTGGCGCCGCGATTGTCCGGCACAAGAACCTGGTACCGGGCTTCCACGCCTTTTTCCTTCAGGATCCGGCAGATAGCCTCGCCCACATCGGAAGTGTTTCCTCGGGCGAAGGCCAGGATGGACGGACCTGCGCCGCTCAGGCAAAGCCCCAGCAGGCAGGGATGCCTCATTGCCAGCACTTCCCTCAAGCCCGGCATCAAAGGCGCGCGGTAGGGCTGGTGCAGGCGATCGACCAGCGCCTCGGCGATCAGGTCGAGGTTGCCGGCGGTCAGCCCGAGGACCAGCTTCGACGCGGCGGCGACGTTGAAGACGGCGTCGGCGATCGGCACCGTCGGCGGGATCACGCCCCGCGCCTGT
>JAKAWN010000029.1 GCA_021827245.1 Acidobacteriota bacterium
AACGTAGGCGTTGTGGAAATTGTTCGTATAGACAAGGTACTCGAGGGAAATAACCGCCAGCGTGGCCATGACGAAAAAGCCCAGCACGGCACGTTGGGCACTCTTCAGCATCCGGGGACTTCGAAGCTTCCCGGCGATGGCCCCGGTGACCATGCCATAGATTGCAAACCCCAGTGCAGCAATTAGTCCTACGGCTCCGACTTCGTTCATGGCTGGCTAGGCTCCCTCTACCGCAGATTCAGCTTCAGGGTGTTCAATCAGGAGGTCAGGCGCGGCGGAAAAGATTGCGGTCAACATCAATTTTTAGTCACCGTACGAAGCCACCTTGGAGGGTGCGCTTGTCTCCTTTGGGGCCGGCGGCATGGCTCTATACTTGGAGGCACATTTTGCCTGGACCTGCTGAGCGCGGAATGTTCCGTCGGGAAGATAATCTCCCTCCACAATGGCCTGCGCACCGCCCTTGAAATCGTCCGGTAGGTTCTCTTGCCCAACGTACGTGACTGGAATGGAATCGCTTCCCTGCGACAGCCGGAAAGTAAGGATCTGGCCGCTCCGATGGATGGAATCCGGCACAATGACGCCCCCCACGCGTACATGCTCGTGAGTGATCTTGCCGCTGGTCAGTTGCTTCACCGTGACATAGTAACTCTTGGATTCCTTAAAGCCGGAAACCGCTTCCCAGGCCACTGCTGCGAGGATGATCGCTATGCCAATCCCGAATTTCAGCTTCTTGCTCTTGTTTGCCATGAGCTTTGCCTTCCTTGCTCTCGCAACCGCATGCTCTTTGCGCCAGGCGATCCCAACTATGGACTTGCAGGCTTAAAGATATAATTGTGCACTTTCGCACAATTCTAGTCAACGCCATTTGACAGTTGGTGGTGACTCAGTTCGTTTTGTATTCTGTAGCACGGCCATCTTGGCCGTGTGTTTTGAGCGCAGCACGGGCGAAGGACGCCCGTGCCACAAATCAACTTGGTCACCACCCGGCGATTTCCTTGCCCTGAATTCGAAATGCACTTTTTCTGTCCGGGGGCTAGTTGGGGGCCTGATGGCGGGTTGGGAGCAATTTTTCCTCCATTATCTTCATTGTGTGCTGCTTCAGGAGTTATATAATCTGGGTTTTCCAAAGAATGCCGGCCCGCTGCCGGAAGGCGGGCCCGGCCTGCAAACCTAATTCACACGTTGCGCAGGAGCCCCAAAATGCCGAACTGGACCAGACGTGATTTCCTTAAGAGCGGTATTGTAGCCTCAGCGGGAGCCGCCTCACTTTCGCCGGAAGCAGCACGCCTGCTTGCAGCGGAGGCCGCGATGCCCCCCGGCCAGGCCGCCCAGCCCGCTTCTTCGACCTCGCCACGCGAGCGCCTGCTGCTCGATTTTGGATGGCGTTTTCATCTTGGCAATGCCGCCGATCCTTCAAAGGATTTCGACTACGGCCTTGATCGCGAATACCAGAAGACCGGCGACTTCTTCAAGCCTTCGCGTCCGGATTTCGACGACAGTGACTGGGAAGCTATCGATATCCCCCATGATTGGGGTGTAGCCCTTCCGTTCCACGAGGACGCCTGGCTGACCGCTCACGGTTCAAAGCCCCTCGGCAGGCAATATCCCGCAACCAGCATCGGCTGGTACCGGCGAGTTTTTGAAATACCGGAAAGCGAACGCGGCAAGCGCCTGAGCCTGGAATTCGACGGCGTTTTTCGCGACTGCATGGCCGCTCTCAACGGCAACTTCCTGGGCCGGAACATGAGCGGTTACGCGCCTTTTACTTATGACATCACCGATCAGGCGTTCTACGGCAGAAAGAACCTTCTGGTGGTGCGCGTGGACGCCACGGAACACGAAGGCTGGTGGTATGAAGGCGCGGGAATCTACCGCCATGTTTGGCTGGTCAAGACCAACCCGGTCCACGTGCCACAGTGGGGGACCTTTGTAATTTCCGAGGTAAAGAACGGCTCGGCCACCCTCACCATCGCCACGGAAGTCAACAACGATCAGGACAATGAGACAACGTGCCGGGTAGTCTCCCGGATTCTGGACAGCAAAGGCAATGTCGCGGCCACGCAGCGTTCGGATGCGGTTTCCATTCCCGGCTGGCGGCAGCGAAAAATCACTCAAAAAGTGAAGGTCAGCAACCCCCTCCTCTGGTCGATCGAAGAGCCCAACATGTACCGGCTGGAGACGACCATCGAAGCTGGTGGCGCGGCCACCGACCGCTACGAGACTCCCTTTGGCATCCGCACCATTCGCTTTGACAAGGACCAGGGTTTCTTCCTGAACGGCAAATCGGTGAAGATCAAGGGAACCTGCAACCATCAGGACCATGCCGGCGTGGGCATTGCTCTGCCGGACCGCCTGCAGTATTACCGCATTGCCAAGCTGAAAGAGGAGTTGGGTTCGAACGGCCTGCGCACTTCTCACAATCCGCCCACGCCCGAGCTGATGGATGCCTGCGACCAATTGGGAATGGTGGTCCTGGACGAAACGCGCATGTTTTCGTCCGCGCCGGAAGGCCTCAGCCAGTTGAGCCGGCTGGTTCGCCGCGACCGCAACCACCCCGCCGTCGTCTTCTGGTCCACCGGCAACGAAGAGCAGGAGCAGGGAACGCCGCGCGGAGCCCGCATGTGCCGGACCATGAAGCGCCTGGTCCATCGGCTTGACCCGTCACGCCCCATCACCCAGGCCATGAATGACGACTGGGGCAAAGGCATCTCCGCCGTGCTGGACGTCCAGGGATTCAATTACCACCACGGGCCGCAGATGGACGCCTTCCATAAAGAGTTTCCGGATAAGCCCTGTGTCGGCACGGAAACGGCCAGCACAGTTTCTACTCGGGGAATCTATTTCAACGACCCGGAGCGCGGCTATGTCAGCTCTTACGACATCAACCATCCACCCTGGGCCACCACGGCGGAAGTCTGGTGGCAAATCTATTACGCGCGCCAGTATCTTTCCGGCGGCTTTGTCTGGACCGGGTTCGACTATCGCGGCGAGCCCACACCGTACGGCTGGCCGTGCATCAGCTCGCACTTCGGCGTGCTCGACACCTGCGGCTTTCCGAAAGATCTCGCCTATTATTACAAGGCGTGGTGGGGCGACAAGCCGATACTCCACCTTTTCCCGCACTGGAACTGGGGCGGCTTTGAAAACGAAGGTAAGGAGATCGACGTCTGGTGCTTCAGCAACCTCGACAGGGTTGAATTGCTCCTGAACGGCAAGAGCCTGGGCACAAAAACCGTCGAGAAGAATTCCCACGTCGCCTGGACAGTGAAATACATGCCGGGCTCGATCGAAGCCCGCGGCTACAAAAACGGTAAGGTGGTGATGACCGCCAGGCGAGAAACCACCGGCGCGCCGGCAAGAATCGTGCTCCAGCCGGACCGCTCGAAAATCAGCGCAGACGGTGAAGACGTTTCCGTCGTCGCTGCGAGCGTGGTGGATTCGCAGGGCCGCGTGGTTCCGATTGCCGACAATCTGATCACTTTTCAGGTTACGGGCAATGGCAGAGTGATTGGCGTGGGCAACGGCGATCCTTCAAGTCACGAGGCCGACAAAGCCAGCGAGCGCAAGGCCTTCAACGGCCTCTGCGTGGCCATCGTGCAGGCCACTAAACAGGCCGGCCAGATCAGTGTGCAGGCTACATCGCCCGGGCTCGAATCCGCTTCGGCCACCATCCAGGCCGAGCAGACAACGCCCCGCCCCGCCGTCACGTAGCGCAGGCCTTTACGGCCTGCGGCTCTTGGCCTTTAGATGTTAGCCACGGCATCGCTTTTATGCCCTGGGCGTTTGGCCGGGTGGCGCATACATTGCTGTTTTTGCAATGTGTGCGATGATCGCGCATGAAAGGAAAAATCTCTTGAAATCTGCTTCAACATTATCAACTCCCAAGCCGGTACTGCGGCATGACTGGACCCGGGACGAAGTCCGGTCCATTTACCATCGGCCGCTGCTGGAGCTGGTTTTCCAGGCGCAGCAGGTGCACCGGCAATTCCACAATCCGCAGGAAGTGCAGATGTGCCGGCTGCTTTCCATCAAGACGGGCGGCTGCCCGGAAGACTGCGGCTACTGCCCGCAGAGCGCGCACTATGACACGGGCGTGGAGCGCCAAAATCTGATGGACGTTGAAGCGGTTCTGGCCAGGGCGCGCCAGGCCAAGAGCGAAGGCTCGACGCGTTTCTGCATGGGAGCGGCGTGGCGCGAGGTGCGCGATGGCAAGGATTTTGACGCGGTGCTTGAAATGGTGCGCGGCGTTGCGGCGCTCGAAATGGAAGTCTGCTGCACGCTCGGCATGCTGACCCGCGAGCAGGCCGAGCGCCTGGCCGAGGCCGGCCTGACCGCCTACAACCACAACCTGGATACTTCGCCCGAGTTTTATGACCGCATCATCACCACGCGCCGCTACGAAGAGCGCCTGCGCACGCTCGACCACGTCCGCCAGGCGGGCATCACCGTCTGCTGCGGAGGCATCATCGGCATGGGCGAGAGCGACGACGACCGCATCGGGCTGCTGCATCAGCTTGCCTCGCTCGACCCGCATCCCGAAAGCGTGCCCATCAACATGCTGGTAGCCGTGGAAGGCACGCCGCTGGCGAACGCCCAGCCCGCCGACCCGCTGGCGCTGGTCCGCTCTATCGCCACGGCGCGCCTGCTGATGCCGTCCTCCATGGTTCGCTTGAGCGCCGGCCGCCGGTCGCTTTCGCGCGAGGCCGCCGCGCTCTGCTTCCTGGCCGGAGCCAATTCCATCTTCACCGGCGAAAAACTGCTGACCACGCCCAATCCTGAGATCGACGAGGACGAGCAACTGTTCCGCGATCTGGGCTTGCGCCCCATGCCTTATGAGCAAGCTTGAAACCAGCGACACTCTCAGCAGTCTGCGGGCCGAACTCGCTTCGCTCGAAGCCAAGTCGCAGCTTCGGCAGTTGGAGCGGATGGAGGGAATAAATCTTTGTTCCAACGACTATCTGGGACTTTCCGCGGACCCTCGACTCGCCCGCGCGGTCACGGCGGCGCTCGAATCCGGCAGCGCTGTAGCCTCCACCGGCTCGCGCCTGCTCAGCGGCAATTCGGCCGCGTGGGAAGATCTGGAATCTGCCTTCGCGCGCTTCGTTGGTACGGAAGCCGCGCTCTTTTTCAGTTCCGGCTATGCGGCCAACCTGGGCCTGCTTGAGGCCATTCTGCGCCCGGAAGACACCGTCTTCTCCGACCAGTCCAACCACGCCAGCCTGATCGACGGCATCCGCCTCTCACACGCCTGCAAAGTGATCTTTCCCCATCTCGATCTCAATTTTCTTGAAGACGCTATGCGGAAAAGCGATATTTCCGCGGGGCGCAAATTCATTGTGGTCGAAAGCCTCTTCAGCATGGAAGGCGACCGTGCGCCCATAGCCGATCTGCTTGAACTTGCCGGGCGCTTTGGCGCTGAGCTGATTGTGGATGAAGCCCACGCAACGGGCGTGCTGGGCCCCGCCGGGCGGGGACTGGTGGCCGCCGCAGACGGCGACAGTCAGGTGCTCGCTTCGGTCTATACCTGCGGCAAGGCGCTGGCCTCGGCCGGAGCATTTGTGTGCGGCTCGGAAACGCTGAAGCAGTTTCTCGTGAACCGCGCGCGGACTTTTATCTTCTCGACCGCCCTGCCGCCTTACTTTGCCGCGCAGATTGCGAAAGCGGTCGAAATTGTTGCCAAAGCTGATGCCGAACGCCAGCGACTTGAAAGTTTGTCCAGTTTTCTGCGCTCGCGACTCAAAGAAGCCGGCTTCAACATCGGCACAAGCGATTCGCAGATTGTGCCCGTCCTGCTGGGCGGCAACGATACCGCCGTCCATTACGCTCGTGAACTCAACCGCCAGGGCTTCGCCGTCCGTCCCATCCGCCCGCCCACCGTTCCCGAAGGCCACTCCCGCCTCCGCCTTTCTGTAACCACAAAGCTTTCCGAAGAAGTTCTCGACCGGCTGGTGAAAGCGTTGGTCGCCGCCCGCGACGCCATGCCTTTGTAGCGGCGGTGTCCCCACCGCCGGCCTTTGCCTTTGTAGCGCAGGCCTTCACGGCCTGCGGTTCTTGCTCCTGTAGCGGCGGCCGGAATGGTCCGGGTGAGTGGTAGCCGCGACGGTGCGTTCCCCGTCGCCAGCCTTTTCGCCGTCAAGAACCCGCGACACAAAAAGCGGTGTCGCGGCTGTTGGATTTTTTCCTTGCCATAAGCGTATTGGCTGTGCTATAGACGTCGTCATGTCATTCGGCAACATGGAATTCACAGGCAAGCTTACTGAAGAGGATCTGAGCGACGCGCGGAAGATGTCTCGTTCAGGGACGTACTGGCTGAGGGTTCTGGCGGTAAACTGGTACGGAACACTTCTCCTCATCGCCATCACGTGGGGGACGATAGCAGCGCTGGTAGACCACAAACGAGTCGATTGGGACTTTGTTGGTCTGATGTGGCTGGTGGTTGTTGGCTTGTTTGTGTGGAGCTATTACAGGGTCAGACGATCGCATGCGCGAGCATTTACTAAGCTGGATGCAGCGCTGCCTGATCAGGTAATCCTCACCAATGACGGGGTGAAGTTGGACGGCCCCGACGGAGCAACGAGTTTCCTGCCGTGGAACACCTTCAAAGGCTTTCGCGAAGGGCAGCGCGTTATTTTGTTGGACCGTACGAAGGTAAATAATCCCGTCGCTCTACCAATCGTTCGATTGTCAGAAAATGAGCGCCGCTCGCTTCGCGATTTCTTGCGGTCGCGCATCTCTTCAATGAGTCGCTGAGGATATCGGATCCGCAGTTGGTAGCCACGGTCAGTACATTTCTGACCGTGGGCCTCTTGGCATGCGACAGCCCACGGTCAATCAAAAACCGATTGACCATGGCTACCCGACTTCGCAAGGTTGCAGGCGCTCCAATGCAAGCCTCTGCGCTGCCCGACTTTGATTTCACAGCCCTCGCCCGTGGGGAGAGGGTGCCCCGCGATGCCGGGGCGGGTGAGGGGGCACTTTCGTCATGCGAGCGAGTACCCGGGGCGCGTCCGCACCAAACGTGGCACGGCCGTCCCCGGCCGTGTTCATGGGCGAGACGCCCATGCCACGCCGAACAACTGGCACTTGCTGCGCGACCGTCGCCTGGGCTTGAAATTCCGCCGCCAGTACCTGAATGGAAATGACATCGTCGATTTCTACTGCTGCGAGTGCCGTCTGGCCATCGAACTCGGCGACTGCAAAGCCAGAAGAAGCAACCGACCCCTCACCTGTCCGTCCCCTGACGGACACCCTCTCCCCCACGGGAGAGGGCTGTACAATCCGGTTTAGTGCGCGCCCGGTCTCCGCGAGACAGCAGTCGCGGCATGTTTGACAAGGAGAACGAGCGGACGGCATAATCTGGGCGTAATCTGAGCGCCGGGATTGCGGCGCAAGCATGGCAATCGAGAGATTATTACTGGCATGGAACTGACGGCGGTTTTTAAGAAAGTACCGGAAGGCTACATCGCCTGGGTCGAGGAATTGCCGGGAGCCAACACGCAAGGTGCGACCCTGGCCGAAGCTCGCGAGAATCTTGTCGAAGCCATCGAAATGACGTTTCGGGCGAATCATGAGCTCTCCGGGACTCCGGTACCGAAAGAATTCTCGCTGAAAGAGAAAATCTCTCTGGCGGCCGCGTGAAACTGCGCGAGCTCGGTCCGTTACCTCGAAGCCTACGGCTGCCATCTGCGCAGGGAAGGCAGCAAGCACACTCAATATTTGAATCCCGCCAACAAGAGGCATTCTTCAGTACCGCGGCACAACGAGATCATTGATTACCTGGTTCGCAAGATTTGCCGTGATCTTGGCATTACTGAACCGTAGAACTTCGCGATTGGCTGCGAACCAGCGACACAAGAACCGGCCGACTACTGAAGGCTACCTGACCTTGCCAGCGGTTTGCTAAGATTGCAGAGATGAAAAATCCAGGAATCAAAAGATGGTCCGTCGCTTTCGTCCTGCTTCTCGGCGTGTTCCTGCTGGGTTCTACTGGAACACGGATGCAGGGCTTCGGCGGTGCGAAACCGCATCCGTCGAGCACATGGCAGGAACCTTCACTGCAACTTGTCTATCAGTTTCCGAGGCCCGTGATCACCATCAACTCACCCGGGGCCGAAGGCAACAGATACGGCTTTGAGGGCGGCACCGTTGTAAAGCTGGATGGAGCCTACAATCTGTTCGCCTCGGAGCTTGTGGGGAACCCTCGCGCTGTCAAAATGAAGTTAGGCTACTGGACCAGCCGCGACCGCATCCACTGGAAGCGCGTGCGCACTCTCTTCACTTCCAGCGGCAATCACAACGGAACGGACCCGCGCGCGGCCCTCTGGGCGCCCATGCCGGTTTACAGCCCCGGGCAAGGGCGCTGGAATCTCTTCTACGTCGCCTATCGCTCCAAACCCAACACCAAGACCGAATGGTTCGCCAATTATGACGGCGTCATCTGGCGCGCCGTCTCGGAGGTCAAAGGGCGAGCAGGCATTGGCGGACCCTATCGGGACGCCGGCATCATCCTCCAGGCGGACAAACAATCCGAGCCCTGGGAGGGCCTGCAGGGGACTGACTCTTTTTTCCCTTATCCGGTTGGCAACCGCTGGTATGGCTTCTATGGCAGCGCCCAGACGCAGTACAAACCCGTTCGAGCCTGGCTGGTGGGGCTGGCGACGGCCCCGCAACTCGCCGGCCCCTGGACCCGCTGCCCAAAGCTGAATCCGGCGCCCATCGAAACGCGTTTCATCGAAAATCCGGTCGTCACGAAGTTATCGGACGGCACCTACGCCGCTGTCTACGATGACGAGGTTCCCAACGCCGTCGGCTACGCGTTTTCCCGAGATGGAATCCACTGGATGCACGGCAAGGTTCTTGTGGTTCAGCCCAAGGGCCTTGGCTTCTGGTCAGATCACGTGCGCACTCCCCTTGGACTCATCCCCGAAGGCCACCACCTCTTTACGCTTTTTTATACCGGCTTCCAAAAGCTTCAAAGAAAGTCACCGCCCGGCGGAGTTGTGGACGCAGGAAGTATCGGCTGGGTCACCGTGAAGATCGTGGACGCCGCGAAGCACGCGCAAAGCGGCCGCTGAAAGAGAGAATCTCTTTGGCGGCGACAGGCGCGCGAATTTGCTTGACTTTTGTCGGCTAGCGTGATAGCCTTTGCTGTCTGAAGGCGGCGAAGAACTGCCGGGAAGCCAGTGGTGGATGGTGATGGGATGGGCCGCAGACCTGGACATGGAAACACTCGAAAACAAAGCCGGTGGAAAAGGCAACTATCAGCCAGAACACGTCCTGAAAATGGGACAAATGGGACAAAAAATATCTGTTTTTGCAAAACGAACCGGAGAAGTGATTGAAAACAAAGGATCGGGGTCCAAAAACGAACCCAAACGAACCTAAAAACGAAGCGGAGAAGTTGTTGAAAACATTAGAGTGCATAAAAAACGAACCGAAACGAACCGAAAAACGAACCGGGCCAAATTGTTGAAAATACAAGACAGCTAATAGCGACCCGGAAAAATGATTATGAACCGGCAGCCACTCTCAGCCTATCCCGATTGCGACCCCTTTGATGCGCCACAAGCCCGCGACAAGGAGAAGCAGCGTCGCGGGTGCCCGGGTGTTGTGCCGTAACCTTCTTGCAGCCGCAATGCGGCAAACTGAAAGGCAAGCCCGTGGGCTAGGCAACTCCGGCTTGCTATCTCCTTCCAGTTTTGCTATGGATGGGATTGTACTGAGCCCGTTTCACCGTACCCGATCGGAAGAATTGCGGTGGCTGCAATACCCGCCGCAAGGGGGAACGAATGAAGGCATTGGGGCAATTCGCAGTCGCGGCCCTGTTGGCCACATTCGTGGGGGTGATGCCGCTGTCGGCCCAGGGACCAGCCGGACAATCAAGCGTTGTGCGCCAGGCCCTCGAAAAGATCGTGGCGCAGGAAAAGCAACTGGTTGAGATCTTCAGTCATTACAGTCCTCGGGTTGAGACCTACCTCCAGGGAATCCATACCGACAAGAACGGTAAGAAAGAGATCATCGGCGACGACTATTTCCTGGGGCGGCTGGAAGTGAAGAACGGCGTTGTCGAGCGGTCTTTTCTGCACTCCAAAGGAATCAGCCTCCGCGGCTTCTTGGGCAAGCTGCCCCTCTATGGCTCCATCCTTCCCAGCCTTTCCTTTGAACTTCAGTCAGGTTCGTTTGCCGAGCCCATCTTCATTGATCCCCAGCATTTTGACCTGCAGCACTACCAGTTTGAATTCGTAGGGCGACAATTCCTGGGCGAAGTGCGGTGCCTGGTGTTTGACGTCAGGCCTCGCGCACACGCCGGGAAGGGACTGTTCGAGGGCCGCGTCTGGGTGGAGGATCAGGGCTTTCACATTGTGCGTTTCAACGGTGCTTACGGGCGGGAAAACAAGTTCAGCTTCCATTTTGACAGTTGGCGCGAAAATCTCCAGCCGGGATTGTGGCTGCCCGTCTACGTTTACAGTGAGGAGTCGAGTCTTGCCAAGTACGGAGTTTCCCACCTGGGCTTCCGGTCGCAAACCCGTCTGTGGGGCTACGTGCTGAAGGCAGAAACGCCGGAAGGGCAGTTAACGCGCATCCTGATCGAGTCCAGAACGCCTGTCAAGGATTCAAACAGCACTTCGCAGGACAATTCTCCGCTTGCCAGTGAGCGCCAATGGAGGCACGAAGCTGAAGTCAACGCGCTGAGTCGGCTGCAGAAGGCTGGCCTGCTGGCGCCACCGGGACCCGTGGACAAAGTGCTCGAAACGGTGGTCAACAATCTGGTGGTGACGAATCATCTGGACAACCTGCCACCGATCCATTGCCGGGTGATGCTGACCTATCCGCTGGAATCGTTCACCGTCGGCGGCACCATTGTGTTGAGCAAGGGCCTGATTGACGTTCTGCCGAATGAAGCCAGCCTGGCCATGATCCTGGCCCATGAACTGGCGCACATCGTGAGCGGTGACACCACCGATACAAAGTATGCCTTTTTTGATCGCATGATGGTGTCCGACGATCAACTCCTGAAGACGTTCGATTTCGCACACAAAAAACAGGGTGAGGAAGCAGTCGACCAGGAAGCTATCAAGCTTCTTGAAAATTCACCCTACAAGGAAAAACTGGGAGAGGCAGGGCTGTTCCTGGAAGCTCTTGCCGGAATGGCTCCGCGCACCCCTGATCTCTTTGCCTCTCATCTGGGCCACCGGCTCATCGATATGCACCACCAGCTCCAGATGGCTCAACTGTTGCAAGGCGCTCCCAAGCTCGAGCCCAATTCCATCAAGCAGATTGCCGCGCTGCCGCTCGGCGCGCGCATCAAGGTGAATGCCTGGAACGATAAAGTCAGCCTGATGAAAACCAAGCCGGTCAACCTGATCTCGGCCAAGGACAAGATGCCTTTTGAGGTGACGCCCTTATTTCCTTATCTAACTCGGTATGACTCCAAGCCGGGACGATAAATACGGCTTCGGCCCCACATTCGCGCAATCCGCTGCAGAGCGGGCAAGCCGGCTGTTTTCTAACGTGCGTCGGCGGCGCAAAAACCGGCTTCGGATTGGTCTGCTTGACATAAGACAGACCCGCTACGCACAAACCAGTGTCGCGGTCGCCATTACAAATTCTGGTGTCATGTTGCCGGTGCCCCGCTATACTAGGCAGAAACCATGAGCACCGACCTCTTTGTAACTGGAACGGACACGGGCGTCGGCAAGACGCTGGTGTCGGCGCTGCTGTGCGCGGCGCTGGACGGCGTTTACTGGAAGCCCATTCAGACGGGCGTCAGCGAAGAAAGCGACCGGCGCACGGTGACGGAGCTGGCCGAACTGCCCCAGGAGCGGACGCTGCCCGAATGCTACGTTTTTGATCCGCCGGTTTCTCCGCATCTGGCGGCCGAGTGGGCCGGCGTGACCATCGACCTCGGCAGGATTCGCCGCCCGGATGGCAAGCTGCCGGGGCCGCTGATTGTTGAGGGTGCGGGCGGCGTGATGGTGCCGGTGAACGAATCGGAATTTATGCTGGACATGATGCGCCGGCTTGCTCTGCCCGTGGTGGTTGTGGCGAGGAGTTCGCTTGGGACCATCAACCATTCGGTGCTGACTTTGCACGCGCTTAAGGGCGCCGGACTTGCCGTCAAGGGCGTTGTCCTGGTGGGGAGCCAGATTCAGGATAACGAGCGCGCCATCGAGCATTACGGCAAGGTGCCGATCGTTGGCCGGGTTCCGCTGCTCGAGGTGATCAACCGCGAGACGCTGCTGGAAGTTTACCACCGGGAATTTGACAGGAGCCTGTTCGACTGAATGTCACGTCTTTCCATCTGGCACCCCTTCACACAGGATGCCGTCGAGCCCAAGCCCGTTTTTATCGAGCGCGCCGAAGGCGTTTATCTCTACACGCCGGAGGGCCGCCGGATTCTGGACGCAATCTCGTCCTGGTGGGTGAACCTGCATGGCCACGCGCATCCGCTGATTGCCGAGGCCATCGCAGAGCAAGCGCGGAAGCTGGAGCAGGTGATCTTTGCCGGATTTACGCATGGCCCCGCCGAGGAGCTTGCCGCGCGGCTGCGGAAGGTGCTGCCGTCTGCGCTGGAACACATCTTTTTTTCCGATGACGGATCGACCGCCGTGGAGGTTGCCCTGAAGATGGCGATGCAGTTCTGGTGGAACCAGGGCAACCGCGAAAAGAGGAAGTTTGTGGCGCTCGACCATGCTTATCACGGCGACACTGTGGGCGCGATGTCCGTGGGCGAAGATTCTTCCTTTGTCGCGGCGTTTGAGAGCCTGCGTTTTCCCGTCCACCGCCTGCCTTCGGCTTATTGCTATCGCTGCCCGATGGGCAAGACGCGCGCCACATGCGACATCGATTGCGTCGAGCCGTTGGCGCGGCTGCTGGAGGAAAAGGAAGAGGAGATCGCAGCCGTGATCGTCGAGCCGCTGCTGCAGGCAGCCGGTGGAATGATTGTCCATCCGGTCGAGTTCCTGCAGCGCGTGCGCAAACTCTGCACACAGCACAACGTGCTGCTGATCGCCGACGAAGTACTCACCGGATTCGGGCGCACAGGCCGCATGTTTGCCTGCGAGCGCGCGGGAGTTGTTCCGGACATCATGTGCCTTTCGAAAGGCATCACGGGAGGCTTCCTGCCGCTCGGGGCAACCGTGTGCACGGGCGCCATCCGCGAAATCTTCCGCTCCGATGACCGAATGAAGACGTTCTTCCACGGCCACTCCTATACGGGAAGTCCGCTTGCTTGCGCGGCTGGAATCGCCAGTCTGAAGATCTTTGAATCCGAGCCTGTCTTCGAGCGCATTGCAGCCATTGAGCGGATTCACTCGGAGCGCCTGCCCGCCCTGAAGGATCATCCCGCCGTCGGAGACGTCCGCTCGATCGGCACCGTCGCGGCCATCGAGATCGCAGCCGAGGATACCGGTTACCTGTCGAAGCTGAGGCTATTTCTCTATGATTTCTTCCTGGAAAAGGGCGTGCTGCTGCGGCCGCTCGGAAATATTGTCTATATCCTTCCGCCGTACGTGATCTCGCCTGCCGAACTCAACTTTGTTTATGACGTGGTCACCGAGGCCCTGGACCGCTTGCCCGTCCGGCGGGAACCTGGCTGATCAATTTCTTGAGAATTTTATTGGGAGGCGGCGGGAGAAAATGCGAGGATTCATCTTTCGCTTGAAGGTCTTTCACAGAGTGTTTTTTCCGGTGCGAAAGGGGATGAACGTTGTCGCGACATCTTCTTCCTCGATTGGCTTGCGGCAGGGCGGGATGGCTGCAAGGTTTATGATGAGTTCGTCCGATCCGACATCCCGGCCTATCGGGGACTCAGGCTGCTCTCATCCTCGAAAGGAGACGGTCTGCGGGTACGGAATTGAGTTTCGTAACCCGGCGAACTACCTGAGAGTGAACTGTTCGGGCTGGCGGCTTCCACGTGTATGGATGCGCTTGTATAGGCATGGCTGATCCTTGTTGCCAGGCCACCCATTGCAGTAACCGCGGTCAATGAGACCAGGAACAAGAGCAAGGCATATTCCGGCAAGTTTTGGGCTTCCTCTTCCGGCCAGATTCTTTTCAGCAGGTGCGTCATCGTGCCTCTCCTTCAACAGTGCGGGCGTCATGTGCTCGTCCGGCGTCCGGCGGTTCCTAAGCGGCAATCGAGCGCTAGCAACGATGTCTATGCATCTGGCTCGCTGGACCCCGCGATGGATGCGTGTATCGCCACTGCGCCGTGAAATCATCAGTCACCAGGAAGTCTTTCCTTGCCGGGATTTCTCTTCCTCATCAAGCCGTCCTAAGAATAAGGCGAACATGTGGAATGCTCAATTCGGTGAATTCACCAAATCGCACCACCAAATCGCGGGCAAACGCTGCGGGTAATCACCTGAATGGCAAAGGATTATTGTCAAGTGCGTAACCATCTCCCAACTTGTGCGGATTTCACGCCGGGGTGCGCAGAAACCTGTGCCCCAATTATGCATCCGGGCAACTGGCGAGGCTTGCTTGGTGCTCTGGCTGTTTCTGCGAAGACGTGTTGTTCCGCGGAAAGCTGTCTGCAGTCGTATGAGGCAGGGCGGAAGCGGGAATATGACTCACAGCAGTGAGTGATGAGGGTCACCGCGTGGATGCCTGGAAACGGATAGCCTGGAAAACGGATGAGTGTGCATAGGGAGCGCGGAGAGTCAAATGGAAAAAAGAGCCGCGAAAAAACGGATCCTGGTAATCGACGACGATGAACGGGTCTTGATTTCGCTGGAGTACCTCCTTGAAAACGAAGGTTACGAAACCACCACAGCATGGAGCGGGCAGGAAGGTCTGGCCTTGCTGCGATCGAGGGAGTTTGACCTGATCCTGCTCGATGATTATCTGCGCGACATTGAGCACGAAGAGATCTTCGGTGAAATTCGGAGAAGGGAGACTCAACTGCTGGTCATCCTGACGCAGAGCGCCCCAACATCTAACGTTAGAAAACATTACCTTGAATTGGGGGCTAATGCCATTGTGGGCAAACGGGCCCCGTTCCAGCAGATTGTGGCGGAGATTAACAAATGCTTTGCACGGACGGCACTTGAGACCGCGACGACATGAGATGGGACGCAAGCTTTGAGGTGGGAGCACACCCGCCCAATAGGCGCGAAGGCGGGGCCAACACCGACCCTCGGTATAGAAGCTTAAAGGGCAAATCACATTTTGATGTGATGGTCGTCACAGCCTGAGGCTGGAAACCGTCCTAGCCTTCAGAATCAGAAGGACTAAGGATGGCGGGAAATGCGGGCAAAAACCATCCCGAGAGTTCTTCGAAGGGGAAAATACCATGCCAAATGAGCCACAGGACGTTCTGGCAACTCTCAAATCTGAGTTGGAGTTTATCGAGAAGGGCGGATACGGAATTATGGGCAAGCCGCGTCCGGCGGGTACCTCGACGATGTTTGAGGATTCTCTTACATGTCTGAATTATGGATACCCATACCGGACCCACCCATGCGGGGAATGTCCGCTGATGGAATTCGTTCCGGAGGAAAACCGATTGTCGGCCATGCCCTGCCACCACATTCCGCTCGATTCATCCGGTCGAACGGTGGAAGTGATGGAAGCAGCAGAGGATGAGACCGGAATGCACGAAGCGGTGAAAACTTGGCTTCGTCAGACGATCAGTCGTCTTGAATCTCAACGGTCGCGTTAAACCATTGGCGTTCAGCCCATAAATCACCCGGACCTTGTGCCGACACTCGAAGCGCCCGGAAATTGCCAAGACTGAGATCGCACCTTCATTACATCCTTTGGGCGGTTTCGAATAGAGCGCGCCGGTGCGTAATCGGCGACCAGGCAAATCGATGCTTTTCGCCAACGGTGCTAAAGGTTAGCACCACGCTTTTGTTTCCCCCCCCACGGCAAACGCTCATTTTCTGAATCCGAATAATTGTTGCGGTCTTGCTGCCGGTCATGAACACTTCGGTTCGGCATGCATACAAAGCCTTGAAGGGACAGACTGTGATTTCAATCACAGGGCTACGTGAGCAAGCTCACTGCCGCATGTGGCATTTGTTGCTAAAAGTTCATACCTGAACTGATAGCCGGTCACGTGAGGAACTGGGAATGCATCTTGGGAATGCGGCAGGAACGCGTAGCGCACAAGCGGTAACAACCACCGCAAGAAGACGCTGTCTTGGAACCCACACAAATGTTTGCTTGCATTCCGGGAATCAGGCCCTCTCCAGCCGGAATACAGGCTTGGGTATTATTACCTCACGCGGTTCTGACCACCTGACCAACTCAGTGCTAGGATGCGACAAATATCACAGGATTTTTGGCTCACGGGTAAGTTCAGGCGGTACTAACCCGGTGCTTGCCGGGTTCATTCCAAGTCGGGCGAGCGAGGAGATGCGTCACGAACACGAGCCGCTGATCGCTGACAATTTCCCCCTGCGTCGTTTTTGCCTGTCTTGGCTAAGCTAGGGTCTGAGGCGAACCCGCTTCCAGACCGGCGCGCAGCTTCATCACGGCTAGCGCTGTAATTGCTGGAGTTGTCCAGCGACCGATCCACGAAATGGTCAAGGTTTGAAGGCGCAGTTTCGCACACGCAGAGGAGTTCTATGGTTAACGAACGCGGAAGAGGAGAGAGCGAAATGAAGCGATTGTTCACTTTCATTATTAGCGCTGCATTCCTGATATGTATTTTTGGGCTTTTACGCACAGCCTTCGTCTACGCTCAGCGACGGCCAGCGCCGACCAAGGGCCCATCTGTTGCCTGGAAGGCCCCCACGGAAGGCAGGCCGAGCGACTACGTAGGCGAAGCCACGTGCGCAATCTGCCACCAGGCTGAAGCCGCACAATTCAAATTGAGCTCTCATGCGGATATTGCTCCGAGGGGAGCCAAGATTGGCGTGGGGTGTGAAATGTGCCACGGGCCTGGCGCTGCCCACTCTGAGGCCGAAGAGAAATCTGCCGGTGACAAGGCGAAGGAGGCTGCCGGCGCAAAATTGATTTACGCCTTCAATGGCAGCCCGACGGAAAATTCTGAGCGTTGCCTGCACTGCCATATTACAGGAAAAGCTCAGTCTCCCTTCGCGCATTCCCTCCACGCTGCGGCCGGCGTCAGTTGTATTGATTGTCATTCTCCGCATCCGGTGGACCTGGCCAAGGCGGGCAAGCCGCGGCTTCAGGTTGCCCAGGCACAATTCTTTTCGGTCCCTCGGCTGAACCAGGAGAATGCGTGGGAAACGGACGGCATGTTGAAGGAGCCGCAGCCGGAGCTTTGCTATTCCTGCCATCGTACCATCCAGGCGCAATTTGCCCTTCCGGAGCATCACCGGGTCAACGAGGGCTTTATGAAGTGCACCGATTGCCACACTCCTCACGGCACCTTGAATCACTACCAGTTGAACAAGACCAATTGGGAGACCTGCGTGAAGTGCCACGTGGAGAAGCGCGGGCCGTACGTCTATGAGCATGCCGCCGTCAGGATCGAGGGCTGCGTTGCATGCCACAATCCGCACGGCAGCGTGAACAACTTCTTGCTGAAGCGCCGTCAGACACGGTTGCTCTGCCTGCAGTGCCACACGGGATTCCATGCCCAGGCGCAAGTCCCTCACCCCCAATTTTCTTTCTCTACAGCCGGTGAATGTGTGCGCTGCCATGTGGCCATTCATGGATCCAACTTATCTCCAGAGTTCTTGCGATAGGAGGTTTCTCGTGCGAATCACACGTTGGTTGCTCTTTTTCTCTGTCATTTTCCTGTCGATGTTGCCTGTGCTCAAGGCGCAGGGCCAGAGCCAGCCTCCGCTCAATTGGGGAGGTTTCGGGGTCCAGGGATCGGCGAGCATGGGATATCGCTTTACGGATGTCAAGGGCTATGAGCCCATGTTTGAGGAGCTTTATGACCTCAAGAATGGGCCGCGGCTCACGGACTTCAGCATGTTCGGCCATAACGACAATCCGAATGCTTTTGCCAATGATTTCTCACTTACGATGAGCGGCATGGGAGGCGATCCTTATCCCGGTGCGCAGCTTACGCTGTCCAAAGCCAGGCTTTACGATTTGAACGTGAACTGGCGTCAAGCGTATTTTTATTGGAACCAGAATAACGGAGTTCTTCTTCCTCCCTTGGGGGTTCCGGGCCTTACAAACAATCATGCTTGGGCAACAGTGCGGAAAATGGGCTCAGTGGACTTCACGATCCACGCCACCAATAACCTGCGCTTCCACTTCCAGTATTATCGGACGACCTTCAGCGGAGCGACGTTTACGACTTTTGTGCCAGACTTCTTCGGTTCTCCGGGCCGTCCCAACCCGTATGCCGTTTATGTCGGCAGCAATCCCTATTACCTCTACGCGCCGACATTTGACAACACCAACCGTTTCACCGGTGGCCTGGATTACACCTGGCGAAACTGGAACTTCCATTACGATGTTGGATATCAGACCTACAGCGGGACGATGAATTTCAACAACGTCACCTCGCCGGAATTCAGCTTCAATACCAGCACGGCCAGCACGGCGAGCACTCCGCTCCTGAATGCTTCGTGGACACAATTTCAGCAGCTCACCACGCCGATCAGCGAGTTCTCTTATACAGGCAAACCGGAATCGTGGGTCGATGTCCGCGGAGGCTACATCTTTTATCGTTATAGCGGCCCTGCCACTTTCGACCAGGCCTTTAACGGGTTCTCGACGGCAACGGCCCCATACAGTGTGAGCGAGAGCGCCCGGGCAACCGTCTCGGAGCCTGACAATATCATCAACCAGGGCTTCACGTTTCATGTCAAACCGTGGTGGGATATCGACTTGGACTGGCGTTATGACCGGTTTACGACGCACGCACTAGGAACCTTCCAAAGCCTGTTTAACGGAACTACGTCCAACACCGGTGACACCCTGACGCAATGGAAAGATGGCATGAATCAACTTGATTTTGCCATGGAGTTCACACCGACTTCGAACCTGGTGGTGCGGCCTGGAGTGACCTTGCTTCAGTCTAATGTCGAGAAGCTGGAGGACGGTGCTGCGGACCCGCCGAACACCCTGCGGATCAATACCGTCAACCCGACGCTGGGCGTTTTCTACCGCCCCTCCAGGCACTTTGACCTGCGTGGTGAATTCTACACATTTGACACCGGCGCTTCTTTTACGGCCATCTCGCCCCACACCGACGTTACCGGCAGGGTTGTTGGCACTTATCGCTTCACCAACAAAATATCTTTGAGCGACGAGATGTATATCGACAATCAGCAGTTGCTGGCCACCGATTACCACGGCAAGGTTCAATCCAACTCGACCATGCTGAACTACGCGTTTAATGCCAACTACATGCTGTTTGCCGGCTTCACCTATGACAACGAATTTGCCACCGGCGACGTTCAGTACCCCCGCGGCGGGGCCAGCGACCTGGTGCGCGACCAGGCTCTCAACCGTGTCTGGCAGGCGGGCCTCGCAGTCGAGCCCATCAAGTACTTCGGTATCCGATTTACCGGAAACTTTGACCGCACCACCGGCGTGGGAGAACTAAACGGGCAAATACCAGAAGCCCCGGCTTACGGCCCGCTGACCTGGCCGCTCGGGACCGGCAGCGTTTATTTCAACATCCCGAGGGCCGGCCGGCTTTCAGTTGATCTGCAGCGGAGCTACTACATCCAGCAGATCGTTACCGGCAACAATTTCAGCGCCAATATCCTGATGATTCGCTGGACTCGTGACTTCTAGCGAGGGTGGGTGACGCTTGAAATGTAACACAAGACGAGAGATTATCTTTGCAGGTAGAGTTCAATGACAGGTTCGCACCAAGGAGGAGATCATTATGAATAAGTTCATCAATGCTGCAGGTCTTGCGGTTCTTTCAGCTTTCGTGGCTGGTGCTTGGCTTCTGCTGCCGGTTTCCCGGTTGCAGGCAAAGGATTCCATCGCGTCCACGTTTGACGCAAAGTGCGCAATGTGCCATGCGAAGGACGGAACTGGAAACACTCCGATGGGCAAGAATATGAAAGTCCCCGATCTGAAATCGAAGGCTGTGCAGTCGAAATCCAACGCTGATCTTTACACTATCATTGCCAAAGGCAAGGGAATCATGCCGGCGTACTCAAGCCAGCTCAGCAAGGCAGAGATTAATGAAATGGTCGCTTACATTCGGCACCTGGGTGGAAAGAAGTAGATCTCGATCGAGGCAAGGATGCTGTCACCTGGTGCATAAGCCCGGAGGTAACCACTGATGAGCAAGGTTGTCAAAATCGCAGTGTTCAGCATGGCCGTAGCCTCAGCAATCTCGCTGTGTTCTCTTTCTTCCCTTGGCACCATTCAAATCGCCACGAAGGAGAAGGCAGCCTGCACCACGTGTCATGTAAAGATGGGATCGAAAGAACTGAATGTTGTGGGCACGTGCTACGCGAAGAAAAAGAACTTGAAGGCTTGTGAATCTGGACAGAAAGAAGGGAAGAAGTAGTGCGAACCGGTTCCTTTACAGGTTGGCAGTTCGCAGGTTTTGCGATTGGGGGTTATTATGAACCTCACATTGTACCTTGCAACATGGATTCCGCTTGTGGTGGTGGTTGCAGTACTGGCCATTTATCGCAACGCATTGGCCAGCCACGAGGACGAGACAATACATGTGCTGGATGGGGACGCGCCACAGGTCGCCGCCCAGAGCAAGCTCAGCCATAAACTGGAAACCATTGAGCGGTGGGGCAAGATCCTCACTACGGTGGCTGTGGTTTACGGCTTGATCATTGGAGCCATGTACTTGTATTACGTGTGGCAGCAAGGCACTAAACTACCGGGATGAACCTCAAGTCCCTGGAAACGACGGCTCAACATGAACGCTTGGCAGCGGTGCGCTGGAGTGTGGGCACCCATATTTGCAATTTCACCTGGAACCTCGGCGCAAGGTTCTGACTCGCTCGAATGCACCATCTGCCATGCTGATAAAGCGCAGGCCCGCGAGGGCGCCGCGCATGCCGGCCGGGGCTACGCTGGCTGCTATACGCTGCACCACGTCCTTCCACCCCCGGACGCGCTGTCCATTCTCGACCCGGCAAATTTACCCGAGACGTACAGCAAAGGCCAGCCCGGCGCCGGAACTCGTTTTGCGCCGAGGTCTGCACATGAACTCCCCGGCGGCGGCGAATCACCAGCCCTCCGCTGGTTCTGTGCCTCCCGCCTCATCGGCATTCCTCTCCTGATCAGGTTGGTATTTCCCCACGACGCGGGTAATTGGGCTGGCGAGCGGGGCGATCTGCGCCTCCGTTGGCCGCGGTGCCGGCCGTGGCACGATAAGGCCAGCGATGCCATTGTGGCCCTTGCGTATTCTCTCAGTTCACGGCCCACGCGAGCGGTGCATACGTCCCATAGCCACGCCGAAAACGCGGAATACTGGGCGGTGGTTTGGGGAAGCGTCCTGATCTCCATCGTAGGACTGACGCTGTGGACGCATTATCTGTTCTTGGCGTCGCTTCCCGTGGTCTTTCCGCAATCTGCCAACGCCGTTCATTTTTATCAGGTCATGCTGGCAGTGCTTGCCATTCTAGTCTGGCATTCTTATTCTGTAATCTTTGATTCCGAGGTATATCCGCTCGACCCGGTTGGGTTGACTGGCCACAGTGTAAGGCGATGCGGGGCGGAACAAGCCGAACCCGAAAAGGGCGAGGAAGGAAGCAGGGCGACAAAGTCAGGCGAACAGTGGCAGGAAAGGGCCGGCGACTTAATGAAGTCTGAAGAGGATAAGGGCGCGGATGGTTAATCAAGGGAATGGTTGGAAGAAATGGCTTTCTCCCTACGTTTATCTTTCAGGGAATTGGCTGAGCCGGACCGGGGTGGTGTTGGTCACCACAGGGGCAATTTTATGGTTTCTGCTTTTGCCCGTCATTTTACGCGGCTTCGTCGATAATCCCTACGCCGGCATTCTGACCTTTATGGGGTTGCCCGCCATTTTCTTTGGCGGGCTGATTCTCATTCCTGCGGGTATTGTTCTCCGGGCGCGGCGGGAACGCCGCAAGGGTTACTATCCCGTGAGCTTTCCCCCGCTGGACTTCAAGAACCCCGAGTTGCGGCGGCTCCTGTATTTTGTGGGCGTGACCACTGTCGTCAATCTGATTATCGGGGCCCAGTTGACGTATTCCGGCGTGAACTATATGGACAGCGTGACTTTCTGCGGCCAGACGTGCCATACGGTCATGAAGCCTGAATACGTTGCCTATGAACACTCGCCCCATGCTCGCGTGGCGTGCGTGGAGTGCCACATTGGCCCCGGAGCCTCCTGGTTTGTGCGCTACAAGCTGTCAGGGGCTTACCAGGTCTATGCAACAATCTTTAACGTGTACCCGCGTCCGATTCCAGTTCCGGTTACTAGCCTGCGGCCCGCCCGCGCGACTTGCGAGCAGTGCCATTGGCCCGCAAGATTTGAAGGGAACCGGCTGGTTATTATTCCGCATTACGCTGACGATGAATCGAATAGTCTGACCAGGACAGTGCTCCTGATGCATATCGGCGGAGGAGACGGGTTGGGCGGGATCCACGGCGCGCATGTCGGCCCCGGAATAACCATTCGTTATGGATCGGACGAGTCTCGGCAGAAAATGCACTGGGTTCAGTACACTGACACGAGGACCGGTAAGAAAGAACTCTTTGTGGATCAAAAAACAAATCCCAAAACAGTGGATATTGCCAGCGGCCGGGTGATGGATTGCATCGACTGTCACAATCAGCCCTCACACCAGTTTTATCTGCCCGGAGACGCGATGGATAGGGCGATGGCAAGCGGAAGTATCCCGCCGTCGCTTCCATATGTTAAGAAGGAAGGTCTTGCCTTGCTGGAGGCCAAGTACTCCAGCCAGAGAGAAGCTGCACAAAAGATCTCGGCGGGGCTGGTACAGTTCTACGCGCATAAATACCCTCAGGTTTTTTCGCAGCAGCGGGCGGAGGTTTCAAGGGCAGTGAAAGGCTTGGTTGCCATCTACGACCAGAACGTCTTCCCGAAGATGAAAGTAACCTGGGGAACTTATCCCAACAACCTTGGCCATATGAACTTCCCTGGTTGTTTCCGTTGTCACGGGACGCTGCATGAAGCTTCCGACCCGAGCAAAATGGTCCCCATGAATTGCGATGTTTGCCACAACATCCTGGCAATGGGTCAGGCCAATCCTAAAATTTTGACGGACCTGGGACTGACCGGGGCCACAGGGACGCCCCAGCAATAAGCCGAGCTTGCCCGCCTTAGGCTGCACGCCGCCATATTGCAGATGTCACCCGCCGGTGGTATTCTGCGGACTAAATCTGTCTCCTTCATTTGTTGTTCTTCTTCGTTGCGACAGTAGTATGGCTCCATTTCGGAGGCCACACCTGAAAAGCCGCCAAGTGGAAGGCCTTGAGAACGTATGAAGATTCTGGTGCTCAACGCGGGCTCAAGCAGTCTGAAGAGCTGCCTGTACGAGCTGGCCGAACCGCTGCCGGAACTGCCTCCGGTTCCGCTGTGGGAGGGGCATGTGGAGTGGGAAGAGCCGTTCAAGAACGTGCGGCTTCGGGTGAAGCGCGAGGGCAAGCAGGTTGTTGACGAACAGCCTGCCATTCGCTCGGAACGGGCCGCCAGCGAGCATCTGTTGCAAACTCTCTGGCAGGGCCCGGCGCGTGTTATGGCGAGTCCAGACGAGGTGGATGTTGTGGGCCACCGCGTGGTTCATGGAGGCGAGAAATATTCCGCGCCGACAATCGTGACTTCCGACGTGAAGCAGGCGATCAGCGGGCTGTCGGTGTTTGCTCCGGAGCACAATCCTGCTGAAGCCGAAGGGATTGAGATAGCCGAGCAGGTCTTCAAGTCTCAGCCCCAGCTTGCTGTCTTTGATACGGCATTTCATCAGTCCATGCCGAAGCCGGCAGCCATCTACCCCGGACCGTATGCCTGGTTTGAGCAGGGAATACGGCGTTATGGTTTTCATGGGATCAGCCATCAGTACTGTGCTGAGCGCGCGGCCCAGATTCTTGGGAAGGACTTGGAATCTCTCCGCCTGGTCACCTGCCATCTGGGGCATGGGTGTTCGCTGGCTGCCGTGCGGGACGGCCGCAGTGTGGATACGACGATGGGCTTCACGCCCCTCGAGGGATTGATGATGGGGAGCCGTTGCGGTACAATCGACCCCGGAATCCTGATCCATCTGTTGCGTGAAGAAAAGTACTCTGTAGACCGCCTTGAGGAACTCTTGAACCGCGAGTCGGGGCTGCTCGGTGTTTCCGGCGTGTCTGACGACATGCGGCAAATCATGTCAGCTATCGAAGAAGGAAACTCACGCGCCAAGCTGGCATTTGACACATTCGTTCACCGGCTGCGCCGCCATATCGGAGCAATGATTTCCTCACTCGGCGGCCTGGATGCACTGGCTTTTACCGCTGGTATCGGCGAGAATTCCCCCCAGGTGCGCGCCGAGGCCTGCGCCGGGTTCGAATTCCTCGGTCTCAAGCTCGACCGGCAGAAGAATTCCGAGTCACCGGTTGATTGCGACGTTGCGACGGCAGACTCGGCCGTAGGAGTGGTGGTGGTGGCTGCTCGCGAGGATTGGGCCATCGCCAAGGAATGCTGGAAGCTCATGCGTCCCGAAAGAATTCCAGCATCGTGACCTGAAGGTAACAACATGCGATCCAGAACTTAGCAGTTTTCCCGCCGCACCGGACTTACGGCTGTCCTCCTGCCCCGGCCGTGACCGGCGGACACCCCTGCCGGGCGCACCGGCTGAGAATGTGATCCGCAACAGCTCGAGGGAGGATTTATGAACGAAGCTGTTTTTGCCCACCGAATCCAGTTTGCCTTTACGGTGATGTTCCACTACCTCTTCCCTATCCTTACCATGGGGCTGGGATTTTTCATCGCCCTTTTCTCAACTCTGCACCTGGTGACGAAGGACAAGCGTTACGCTAACGCCGCTCAGTTCTGGGCCAAGATTTTTGCCATCAACTTTGCTTTGGGAGTCGTCTCGGGCATTCCGCTGGAGTTCGAGTTCGGCACCAATTGGAGCCGTTTCTCGAGTTTTGGCGGCGGTGTGTTCGGGCAGACGCTTCCTCTGGAAGGCGTTTACGCGTTTTTCCTCGAGTCCGGTTTTCTGGGCATGTTTCTGGCGGGTGAGAAGCGCGTAGGAAAGACGTTGCACTGGATTTCAGGCCTCGGCGTTGCCGTGGGCTCCCTGCTCTCAGGGTATTTCATTGTGGCCACGAATGCCTGGATGCAGCATCCGGTAGGATATGTGACGGATCCCTCCGGCGGTATCCGCCTGAAATCGTTCTGGGCGGTTCTGCTGAATCCTTACGCGATCTGGGAATATCTCCACACCATCAACGGAGCTCTGCTGACAGCGGCCTTCGTGATCGGCGGCCTCGGCGCTTTTTATCTTTTATCGGATCGTCACCACGAATTCGGCAAGCTATCAGTGAAAACAGCGGTAGTGGCCGGGATCATTCTTTCGCTGACCCAATTGTTTCCGACGGGAGATTTGAACGGCGCCAGCGTTGTCGAATATCAGCCCACCAAGCTCGCGGCGATGGAAGGCCTGTTCAAGACTGAGCAAGGCGCTCCATTGGCGATTATAGGGATGCCGGACACGCAAACTGGCAACCTGATTGATCCCATTTACGTCCCGGAATTTCTCAGCTTCCTTGCCTATGGAAATTTCCGCGCCACTGTCGACGGGCTGAACAGTTATGCAAAGGATCTTTGGCCACCCGTTGAACTCACCTACTACTGCTACCACATCATGGTTGGCCTCGGAACCATCTTCATTGCCGAGATGCTGATCGGTCTATTCCTGTTGTGGAGGTGCAAACTGTATTCCAGTCGCTGGTTTCTGTGGATGCTGATGCTCACTATTCCCTTTCCGTATATTGCCAATGAGGCAGGATGGCTGGTCTCTGAGGTGGGCCGGCAGCCCTGGCTCGTGTACGGATTGATGAAGACCGCTGCGGGAACGTCCACCAATGTCGCGGCAGGCGAAACCATCTTCACCACGATGGGGTTTGCAGGGATCTACGCTATGCTGAGTATCCTTTTCCTGTTCCTCGTGGCCCGAATCATTCACCGGGGCCCAGAAGAAGATGTGGCGGCACATGTGTAGCAGTGCGGCGAACAGATGTGCGGATAATTCATATTATGGCGACTGTGAGTGGTGAAACGCAGTGGATTGATCCGAGCCGATGGAGGTCTTGAGCGATGAACGTGATCTGGTTTTGGGTGCTTGGAGCTATGCTGACGGCGTATGCCGTCCTGGACGGATATGACCTGGGCGTTGGAACTCTTTCGCTTTGGATTGCTAAAGGCGATGACGAGCGGCGCGTGGCGCTCAATTCTATCGGGCCGGTTTGGAACGGCAATGAAGTCTGGCTACTGGCCGCAGGCGGCATGATGGTAGTTTCGTTCCCGCGGGTTTATGCCACCGGCTTCAGCGGTTTTTATTTGGCCTTGATGCTGGTGCTTTGGCTGCTGATTTTGCGGGGCGTTTCCATCGAGTTCCGGAGCCAGGTGAAAGATCCTCTGTGGCGGGCGCTGTGGGACGCCGGCTTCTGGTTGGGAAGTCTTCAGCTGGCTCTGCTTATTGGTGTTGCATTGGGAAATGTGGTGCGCGGGCTTCCGATTGGTGCCGACGGATATTTCCAGGGGACTTTCGCCCTGTTGCTCAATCCCTATTCGTTGCTCACAGGCATTCTGAGTGTGGTGGTTCTTGCCTGGCACGGATCGAATTACCTGCGAGTGAAAACCGAGGGTGCGCTGTTTGAGCGAGCCGTCAGGTGGTCCCGGGCGCTCTGGTGGGTTACTGTGGTGATGGTGATTGTGGTCACTGTGGCCACGTTTATCGTGCTTGCGGGGAGCCCCCGCACCTTCCAAGTTTATCCAGCCGCATGGGTGATACCTTTTTTCATCCTGGCGGGTTTGTTTTGGGGCTTTATCTCTCGTGGTGAAGATCGCAGCAGCGCCGCCTTCCGTTCATCCACTCTTCTTATCGTTGCGCTGATGTTGACTGCTGCGCTGACGGTGTACCCGAACCTTCTTCCCTCCACTCTCAACCCGGAGTACAGCCTGAACATTTACAACGCCGCGTCTTCGCCCCACGCGCTTCGCGTGTCTCTGATCGCGAATGCTGTAGGGATGATCGGCGTGATCGTTTACAGCACTTATGTTCATCGGGCGTTCCGCGGGAAGGTGCGCTTGGAGGAAAGCCACTACTGACACTGCTGCCGCGATCTGGACGCGGAGCAAGCCGCATCCGAAGCTATTGCCGGACAGCGGCTGAAGGTGTGTGCTTATTAAGGCAGGAGAGTTGCTCGAGAGTGGTTGTGACCCGATCGCTCAGCAACTGAACGACCCAGAACGCAGCTTCCGGATGATGATCCATGAAGCTCAGAAAATCTTTGCACTTAATGAACCCTATTTGGCTCGGAATCATGGCCACCGCCGTTTCTTCGTAGCATTTGCCCGAAACCACGGCGCTCAGTCCCAGAATATCTCCCGGCAGAACCGTCCCCAGAACCACCTGCTGGCCATGGTTGCTCGTTACAGACAACTTCACTCGACCTGCGTAGAGAATATAAATGCCAACCGGCAATTGCCCCTCCAGGAAAAGCTCAGATCCCTCCGGACACACCCGCGTCGTCTGGATGGCACTCAAGGCGGCGAGTACTGTGGGCGAAAGGGGATTTCCGGGCTTGCCCGACCTGAGATTGCTAGCTGCTGAGGCGTAGATTTCTTTCATTGAACTTCCCTCAAGCTAATGGGAGTCTAGCAGGAGCCACCGTCGATAGGCAGTGATGACTGTCACCCAAGGCAGTGCCGCCATTCACAACCACTTGTGAGCTTACCTCTTGCCGAAAATTCGCCGGTCTCGCATGAAAGGGGCTAGCCGTCACTGTGTAAAACACACGTTGTAGAGTTTCGAAGGTCTGTTCTTGAAGGTGCAATGTTTTCCGATCCGGAGAGCGTAACTGGAGCGTTGCAATCCAGAGCAGAATGGAATCACGCGCCGGGGAACGTCCGTTTGCCATCAGGGTCTCGCAAGTGACAGCGAGAAACCTTATCACAGCCTCGCATTCCTGCTGGCTACTCCCGGCACTAAGGGTACCAGCGTTCCGGGCAGGCCAACTGGGTGAAGCGTGTAACCTCACATAGTCTTTCGCGAAGGAAGCCAACGTCTGCGAAAGGCCCCAAAAAGAAGTAAGCCCGGGAATCGAACGGCGCGTGTGGGGCAAATCGTCGGCCGCTGGGGCGGATTCCCGGGCGGTATTTTATTGTTTACAGCTTACCCAAGGACTCGTGCCCATGCAGTGAGCCAAATCACCGATGGTTGTGACGTGGGTCACATTGCGTGCCCTCTTGTTGTCCTGATGCCTTCGCAACAGGCGGCAACACCTTACCACGATTTCTTCCAGCGCGCCTTTCATTTACCTATGCCCGCATTCGGTCTTTGAGACCCGCAAATCGCCATCAGGCCCTCTCGGGGACGTTTACCCGCCCAAGAATGCCTCTAGCGCGGCCTTGTTCTGGATCACCAGCGTCGAACCCTTCAGTTCTGCCAGGTGCTTGGACTTAAACTCACCCAATGTTCTGGTCACCGTCTCTCGTGAAGTCCCGATGATCTGACCAATCTCCTCGTGAGTGAGGGTCAGCTTGACGCGTATGCCCTGCTTAGACGGTTGTCCCTTGGACGACCATTCCAGCAGGAAACGTGCCAGCTTTTCCGGGGCTGATTGTGACAATCCCAGTGACCGAACTTGCTCGCACGCCGTCTGGTAACTGCCGCTCAACTGCTGTGCCGCATGGATGGAAGCATCTCCATGCTCGCGGAGCAAGCGCAGGAAATCATCGCGTTTGATAAAGTTGACTTGGCATGGCTCAAGGGTTTCAGCGGTTGCCTGGAACGCAGTGTCAGAGACCGTTGCATGCAGCCCCAAGATCTCTCCCGGCTTCACAATCCTCAAAATCAGGGTTTTGCCTTCGCTCGATGTCATCGAGAGCTTCACGCGACCTTTGCAAAGCAGGAAAACTCCCTGGGCTGATTGTCCCTCCACGAACAGCACTGCCCCCGCAGGGTATGCAGTCGTGTACTTGATCGCCTCGAATGCTTTCAGCCCTTCGGGGGAAAGGTCACAGAAGAACCCGTCGGCCTTATTCGAGCAGGTCTGGCAGTCCTCAACCAGCTCCAATCCGTATGGCGATCGCATCTTATCCTCCGTTCCCACCAGAACGTAATCCTACGCGCGTGATTTCGTCAATCACGTATTTTGTCATTAAATGCGTTCCCTCAAAGCAGACCCCCTTCTCCACCATTCGCGCCAGGAGTCGCTTCCCTTCAGGATCGATGTATGTGACGTCTGATAAATCTATTATGACATTTCCGGAAGCAAGAGGCGAGTGTTCCACCCAACTTCGCTCCAACTCCTCAACCCACGGTCCGGAAAGTTTTCCTTCCAGTTTCACCTTTGTGCTTTCCGTTGTGTCCTGGAAAGTTATCTTGAGCATCTTCCACCTTCCTTCGATATGACGAATGAATACAGCGGCATTCTGCCATCGCTCGTATAATCAATAATTTTCGCAGCTTATTGTTGCCACATCCTGAAAAAGCGAGTGCGTGGTTGCGAGCCGAACATTACCGCAACAGCCACCTCGCAATCCTCTTGCTGATTTGCCGGTCTCTTCTGCTTTCAGTCGTCCTTTCGGTTCATGCAGCACGTGGAGCACTCAGCTCTTGTTTTGCACTGACTAGCTCCCTGTAAATCGCGGAACGAATGATATGAGCTAAATCAGAAGTAAGGAATGGCGGCGTAACAAAATCGAAAGCACCTTTTTCAATTGCATCGAGATAAAGTCCAACATCCACCATTCGGGAAACAACGATGACCGGCAAGAAGCGCTTTGATTGCTGTGCCAACCTCAGCACGTCTACCCAGCTCCCATCCGGCAATGCGATTCCTAGAT
>JAKAWN010000450.1 GCA_021827245.1 Acidobacteriota bacterium
CGCCCAGCCGTCACCGAGAATCAAGGGCCAGGGGGCTTCCGAGGTCGAGCCACGTAGGTGGAAGATGTAGTGCCGACCTTGCAGGTCGCTGTAATGAAAACACAAGAGTTAGCTGACCTCTAACCCTCCATCTGCGAAAGATGGGCTAGTATCGCAGACAGCGCCAGCATAAAGTCTCTTCGCGTAGTGTTTCCCTTTCTTGAATTCATCGCTCCTCTCCAATTTCCATCTTGATAATGCTGAACAACGGAACTCCCACGTCTGGAATAGGCACAATGCTACCCTTAGACAGCGCCTTCCACAAAAGCTTCAAAGACAGGGCATATAAAAAGGTCTGGGTAGGGCTCTGCCAGAATAAATTGGCGCTATACCGTGGGAAAAGGGATCGTGAGGATCTACCTTCGCAACACAACCTGCTGTTCTCCCGCAGGGACGATGAAGCTGGCCCTGCCGTTTTCCACGGCAAGTCTCCCAAGTCCTTTGCCGTCGATTTCGAGTGTCAGATCCCCGGATGCGAATTCCTCCGTCGCTACCCGGGTCCTTTTCCCGGCATGGATTGTGAAGGAAACTTCCGACGGCTTTACCGTGTAATCACGAACGACGACACCGCTGTCAGCCTGAAATCGCGTGGTCCCATCCCGAACAAGCCTGGTCAGATCAGGCCCAATGAAGACGTCGTAGGAGTGACCGTCCCATTTCGCGTCACGAAATTCACCCCGCTCAGGTGGATCAAGCGCCCCAAAACGAAGGTTGTCCCAGGGGTTAACGTCAATGTACTGCTCCAGCCCCACCAGGCAGAGCAGAGTCCCCCACGTGTAATGTGTATTGTTGTCGGCATTGCCCCCCCAGGCAAGGTAGTTCTCATCATAGTGCTGATGTTTCTGCCAGTCGGCCATGAACAGGTTATAGTTCTTTTCCGCGTATTCCAGAGCAACCTTGTCGTAGTGGTACCGGTTGAGGCCTTCGTAGACCAGGTAGTTCGTGGGTCCCCAGATGTCACCTCGCCAGTAGAACTGATCGGCAAAGGCAGGATTGTTGCGCGCTATGGTAGGAATTACATATTTCCCCCAGAACTCCTTGGGGTTCAGCAGATGTTCATCGACCATCTCCTTGGCCTGTGCAGGCGTTGCTATGCCCGCGATGAGAGGATAGAAATTGGTGGGAGAGAGTTGTTTCGAAAAACGTCCGTCCCAATATCGGTTCTCATAGATCCCAGCTGCGGGATTCCACAGCTTCTCTTGCATCAGTTGCTTAATCCGGGTGTATTCGCCGGAAAAATGCCGTGCATCCTGGTCCTTGCCCAGGACGAGAGCAATCTTGGACAGGCATTCCGCACTCAGGGCGTAGAGTGAGTTCAAACCCACATCGTCCAGATCCATGGTGTACGTGTGGGTGTTGTAGGTTACGTGGTCCCACATGGGGCTATCGTCCATCCCGCTCTCCCACTTGGCCGCTTGCAGGTAGCCGCGTCCACCTACCGAAGGGGTCGAACCCCGGTCGCTTCCCCATTCGAGCAGGCCATCACGGTTTCCATCCCGCCATGGCTGGCCGTCCCCGCGATTGCCGGACCACCATTCATGCCACTTCTTCAGGCGCGGATACGCCCACTCAAGCAGTTGCCGGTCATGGAATCGCTGATAAATCTTCCAAACGCAATAGGCCCCCACCGGCGGCTCTGATCGGTCGGGAGAGAATCCAATGCCCGACGCCACGTTCGGTACAACGCCAGTGGGCGTTTGTGCGAGAAGGATTCCCTTCACTCCTGCATCCGTCTGGGCCTTACTCTCCAGGCTGGTGAGCAACGCCCCGAAAAAGCAATCCCATTCGCCCTCAGCCCACCCGCCCCATCGTTCTGCCCAACTCCGTTCGATACTGGGAAAGATCAGGTTCTCGGAGTGTGCATAGACCGTGTTCCAGAACATTGCGTTTTCAATCGCGTGTGCGGCATCGCTGAACAATCCCGTCACCGTGGGACGCTGCTCGGTATAGGCTTTTGATTTCTCGCTCAATGTGGAGTCAATCCTGCCAGCTTGCAGCCACTCAAGCGCCTGCTTTAGGAGCAAGCTCTGGTCCCACCCCAGTTCGGCAACAAAGTGAACCGTTCCGGAGGTGCCAGTGCCAAACTCGATGCCTGCCACTCTGTTGTAGGGTTCTCCAGCCAATGGAGATGTCAGCCTTCCGGAGCCACGCATGCTGTCGCTTATCTGAGTGCGGTGAAGGTAAATTCCACTCCCGATCAGCGGCCGGTCCACCATCACTACAAACTTCGCTGTCTGTCCGAACACCTGATCGAAAAAATCTTCTCCCAGGATGGCATGGTCTTTTTTGTCCAAGTGATAGAAACCCTGGCCGCCCCAGGTTTCGTAATAAGGGAAGTAAGCCTCCAGTACCAGCCGGAAGTGGGAGTTGGCAATAAGGCGTCCCACTACGGTCGTCCTGTTCACCCGCGACCATTCAAGTGTGACCTGCGCCTGTTTAGGGAGTTGTCGCCATGCCATCCGACAATACGAGTTGTTCGGAGCATGTGGACCGACTTCGCTGACATTGTCATCCACCTGAAGACCATCAAGGAAGCCTCCCCCGTACTGCGAACCGACTCGCACCGCAAAATTAACGGGCTGATGATATGCCCGGGCAAGGAAGACGATCCCGTTCCATCCTGCCGGGTCAAACGCGCCAACTTGTACGCTGCTGAAGGTGGGAGAAGCCTGACCAAAACATAAAGCCCCCGGCACAGAAATAAGGAACATCAAAAGAACAAGTCCACGCCAGACATTCCTTGTGGCGGTCATATCCGTGAACCTGACAACAAATCTATGACTTGAGTTCTGAAACCACATGGATGTCCTCCTCAACAACCACAGGCCCTTCTGCCTTTACTTTCCGCGCAGGGCGACTCGCCCCATTTCCGCTTCATGCAGTTACACGATGTTGCGTACCAACGCTGCCAGCAACTTCTATTCATGCTCCAGAAACCAATGCGCCGGCCCGTACACCTGATCTCTCATCGCGCTTGCCCCGAACATCTGCCGTCCGTGAGCAAGGGCAATTTGACTATATGGCCGCGTTGGATGGAGCGCAACCAAATCAATCATAGAACTTGAAACCAAACTGAACTAACGGTACGGCCCAGGCCGACAATGCGGCAGTCCGACCAAAAAGGAGGAAGACCCGAAGTACTGAATACTGCGGATGAGCTCTTCCAATCCCATCAACAATCCTGCCCCTTCTTTTCCGGCCCACTTTTTCAACAAACACCACGCCTTCATGCCGCGGAAATCGCCAGAATCTGGGCTTCTGGATTCAGCTACTTATGCAGGCGCCTGCAGCAGGGTTTTTTGACCGGCCTCTTTGAGCAGTTTATAGATGCTCCCTTTGCTCACCTGATGCTTTCTGGCGATTTCGTTCAGGCTCATTCCCTGTGCCCGGTCCTCGAGAACGGCTTCATGATCGATCTCGAGTTTCGGCCTGCCGATATGTCGGCCTTCAAACTTCGCCCGTTTCAATCCCGCCTTCACTCTTTCCTCAATTAGTGACCGCTCCAGTTCCGCGATCGCTCCCACGATCACCAGCACCGACCTCCCCAGAGCGCCGCCAGTGTCGATGTGTTCCCGGAAGCTGATGAACTCGATGTTGAGATGCCCGAGTTCGTCGAGCACCTGCAGAAAGTGCATGACCGATCTCGCCAACCGCTGCCGCCTGGAGCCGGATGAGATGGCCCGGGCCCGGACGGGAAGCGGCCATGGAAGGCCTGGCAGAGTGGCTGGAAGCAAGGTCCCGGCATGAAGCGATCAAGCCGCAATTCGGAAAGGGCCCAATACCGTCAGCCCCCAGGCTGACAGGCGGTCAATCCGGACCGGAAGGGACCTTCCTTTGAATTGCAGCCTATTGACTTTCGTTTTCCTGAGATCATCGAGAGGTGAGGACAGATAAAGAAATTCTGCCTTCTGATCGTTGTGTTGCTGGCGATGGGTTCCACGATGGCCGCGCCGGCCACTTCGTCAAGAGTTCCTGTGTACGGCCTGTGGCTTCACCCGGGCGACGCTGGCCACAATCGGGGGGCGAGTCGCGGCATTCATAGAAAAGGCGCACCAAGCGTACATCAATACCATTGTTTTGCTCGTCAAGGGAGCTGGCACGCTTTACGGGTAGCTACCCCAAGTGCCGCTGAATCTACCAGTCCGAGGTTGCTGGCGAACAACCCAAGTATCCAGGAATGAGGGTCACTTCCCCTGGAGTTGTGGGGAGACAGGCTGAGCGATGTCCAGCCTCCCATTTTGGACTCAAATGAAGCCCCGGACAGGATGCGGGGTATAAGATTCCTCGAGCGCTGCAGACTCTTGCCGCGTCAACCGGAGCGAAAGTGCGGCGACAGCATCCCCAAGATGGTGTGGCTTGGTCGCTCCGACAATACGAGCGGTGACTGCCGGCTTGCTGAGCATCCACGCAAGCGCCACTTGAGCGCGCGGAACGCCCCGCTGTTCCGCCACCTGGACCAGGGGATCGATGATTTTACGGTCAGCAGCTTCCGTCTGCGGGTACAGGGTCTTGCCGAATTGGTCAGTCTCAAAGCGCTTGGTTTTCTTTACGCGCGCGAAGACCAAACCTCGGTTTCGGATTTACGATCTTCGTCACACGTTTGGCTCTCGGGCAGCAATGGCGGGTGTTGACCTGGCAACTCTGAAAGAGTTGATGGTCCACTCACAAATCTCTACGACCATGCGCTACGTCCACACTACACCGGAACACAAGAAGCAGGCAGTTCAGAAGCTCGAACAGTTCAACGTCGAGCAGGTCTTTGTTGTATATGAGAAATGCGGAGGGGCCCCCACAGCGGCGAATTGAGGACTTCTAGATGAATTGTAAGTTATTGAAAATATGGAGCCGGCGAAGGGAATCGAACCCCCGACCTACGGTTTACGAAACCGCTGCTTTTGGTTTTTAGCAGCTTAAATCATTGAATTTACAGGACCGCTGAACCCAACCTGTACCACAGATAAGGACCTGTATGCGCTTATCTGTGACGCTATCTGTGACGCCGTTTTTCAGGCAGGTGGACCTGGAGGGGTTCGAACCATGTGCCATCGTTCAGAATATGTAACTTATTGATTTCACAAAACGGCAGAAACGCCAAAATCGACGAAAGCTCCGCTCTGAGGTACACGGCGGGTACATAGAGGGAGGTTCCCCAGCCGTTTATTGGCCGGTTTTGAAGTGACCACCGAGGGTTTGGCCGCGGCGAGAAGGAGGAGACATGGGATTTGATATTTACGGACGGAAAGCGTGGAAGAGAAAAGGAGGGATTTTTCGGGCGAGAGTCTGGGAGTGGCCGCCCCTCCAGAGTCACGGTAAGGCAAGAAACGCCTTCTCCAGCTTCGTCAGCCGACCGCGTGGCGTCCCCACCAGGTAAGCCACCGGCGAGAGCGATTCGCGCATCTC
>JAKAWN010000451.1 GCA_021827245.1 Acidobacteriota bacterium
ATGACTGCCCGGCTTTATCTCGGAATCCCGCCCGGCTTCATTTCGGAATGCTGACCGGGGTGACCTCGGAATGCTGCCCACCTTGCCCCGGAATCCCCATAGCTAACCAGCGAACTGGACTTGAAAGCATTGGGCCATCGATCGCGCGAGGGTCGCCCTCCGGGAAGAAGACTAGAGTTGAGCGCCAAAGTACTTTTCGCTAGCACACGATTGGAGCCCGGAGGCGAGGTTAAGAGGATAAAATGTAGGCAGCTCGCGTTCACCGTCTGTCTTGAAGGCGGACGCAGAAGGAAACGCACAACCTTTTGACAGAGCTTAAGGAAGCATTCGACGAACTCGGCGCCTTCATTTCGAACTATGAGCCTATCGCCTTACTGAGCCAGTTGACAGCGACATTTCTTTTCTTCCCGGAGGACGAGTTTCAGGGGGAGGCTAGTGACATCGTGAAGTGGCAGAGGCGGATTGAGCTTCTCGCTGGTTATTTCGTCGTTCGTCCGTATCCGTTAGGCCGAACCAGCGCTGTCGATGGAGAAGCTCTCGGACGCGTGGAAAAGCTGGTGGACCAATACCTCGCTGCGGCCGCGCAGGGAATAATGGCTGAAGGCTCCAAGGCCGGTAAAAAAAATGATGAGTACGAGCTTCTGGCACAGGCCAAGATCGAATCCCTCTACGTACGCGGGGACGCCTACCCCCACCAGTTCTACGTGTTTGCACAGGAGTTGTACGCTCCCCACGATGCTTGGTTTCGGGAGCATTACGGCTTTAGTATCGCTGACGGCGTGAACCTCGCGCAGGCAATATTTCGCATGTACCGCGACCGGTTTACTTACTCCCTGCAATCGGCACGCGAGAGGGCACGAGAGTTTGTAGACAACATGGTAGCTCGGGGTGAGGTAGCGGGAAAAGAACGCAAGGACGCAGAAACGCAAGTTTGGTGTGCGCTACACTGCGGCAGATTCGAGGAGATGTTCGGTTTTACCGCGGAGGATCTGTCACAGTTCTCCAACTTTCAGATTGAGACTTGCCGAAGTTTTCTTGCCCGGATGTCACAACAATTCGGTTATCGAAACCCAAAGTTCCCCGCTTCGTTCACCGACCCCGCAACCGCACCATGGGACTACAACACGTTGCATGAACGGCCGATTGTGGAACGCGCAGGGAAACACTGGTTGTTCGTTCCACCACTGCTTCCAGTCGCCATCTTCACAACATTTTACTTCGACCTCATGCAAGACTGCGGCTACCGGAGCACATTCGAGAAAGCGCGCGGCAAATTCGTGGAATATAAGACCGCGGAGTACCTGCGCCGTGTGTTCCCTGCCTGGGCAGTGGTGCTCAACCCTACTACCCCTAAGGGAGAAGAGCTAACCGACGAAAGAGCCGCATCTTGCGCAACCACGCGAGAGTGAGGCCGTATTCTGCATAAACATCTTTCTCCCGGAGTAGCTTCTTAGTTGGCATAATCATCCTCAGTATCGGAATGTAATTGATTGAGCAGCAGGTGTAAAAGAAACGCGGGAAAAGATTTTTGGCAAATGTTTACTTGGAAGTTATCTTCGCGGAATAGCGTCGAACGGCTTCTATCACGGCTGGGCAACCAGCTGGTTCAGCAGCCTCACGATCAAACTTCTCTCTATATTTGACGAGAGGAATCTTGTATTTTTTCCAAAAGGTGTTTCGTAACAGTGCTACTCGGACTTCCGATTGATCTCCCGTAATTTCGCAACCATGCCGAAAAAACCAGTAGAGTTTGATCATGCATGGAGCCACAGGATATGTAGGGATAACATGAAAGCCCGGAGTGTTGAGCAGGCCCACGAGGTCTGGGAACCTAATGGACTCCGGTTCTGGCAATACATTTCCAAATAGATGGATAGGCTTTAGGAGTGGACTCAATTTCGCCAGGTAGCTTTCTAAGCGTACATAGGCCCGTCGGCACGCTTCAACTTTCCTGTTGGCAATGTGATCGTCGGTGATTGCAGAAAAACTTGGTAGGTTTATTAGCTTATAGAGCGCTTCATGCACGGCTACAAGCTTGCTTTTCAGCACCCGCTCATTACCCGCCGCTCCGAAGGCTGCCTTTCGCAATCGCTTATGGTATTCCAAACGGGCAAAGTAGTCCCCGAGGTCGGCATCACAGTCAATCATCAGTGCGGCTAGCTGGGCACGGTGCCCCCTGTTCAGCCCCTTTAATACCTGACGTGCATTTTCGTCCTTCTCGATACGGCTCTCCCACTTATGCAATTCTTCCTGGACCGTCTCACGACAAACCTCCAGGTGAAGCTGGTGCTTTCGGTCAGCAGAATCCGCCGGTTGAAGATGCGGATAGCGTACAAAGAAAAAATATGGGTAATTGATCCAGCTCCTCGCGCGGGGAAGTGTCACGGCAATAGCATCGGTGAGCTTCAACCAGTTGATAGGTTTCTTTTTACAGGTGGCCATAATCTCGGGTCCGAGGAGATCAAATTTCGACAGATTACAAGACGGGCTATACAACAGACCCTGTAACTGGCAAAATACCAGCCTGCCGTTCTGCTCCAACGCTATTCTCCTAGAACTCCGTACTATCTGGCAATAAGGTAGAACTCCAGATACAAGGGTAGCAACGCATCGTCACGTATTAGGATCCGACCGCCACGGGGTAATTGCTGGCATGGTTTCAACAGAGCCGTTTGTGGTTCCATCCTCCGAAGGTTTCAACGGATCTGGCGTATGAAGTGATAGGCGCCAGGAGAGGAGGTCAGCAAATCTCAGCCGGGAAAGTGGTGCACATTTTGGTGCACACTTTGGTCAAAACCGGGGGCACAATGTCGAACGACGTCTTACGAAAGAATCGGTCGGAAGGTGCATAAATACTAGCGATTCTCACAGCGTGGCACAATGTCGTAAAACACTATCGGCCAACTGTTAACCGAAGGGTTGCAGGTTCGAGTCCTGCCCGAGGAGCCAACATTCCAAAAGATTTAACCAACAATCCCGAATTCGGAAAAGTACCGCTTCGTATCACTTAATACGCCGAGCAGGTTTTTTACCACTGCCGTGTTCGCTTTCCGGTGCGCCATGGTCAAATCCCGATCTAGCCCGTAGACCTCCGTAGTCACTTTAACGTTGGCATCCCGCATCAGGTCCTTTTGGACCTCCAGCGGAGTGCCGCACCGTTTCAGGCTTGTGCGGTAGGTGTGCCGAAATGTGTACCAACCGGCCTTGCCGATTCCGGCTCGATCAGACGCAGGCTGGATGTGATCCTTCAAGATCATCGCCTGGCAGCGTGGTTTGCCGGAATCGCCAGCAAAACGAAATCCGAGTCAGCAAGGTAATGAGCTTGGTCCCGCCAGGTCGGGAGTTCGGTTGCAACAACCGGATCAAGTCGAACGGGATTTTCCGAAGCCTCGGTTTTGGTTTCACCTTTCCCTGCTTGCCACGACACTGCGTCTGACATCTACCTTAACCGATGATCCTCAAAAGTCTGCCTGACGAACACAAGGAGCTTTGTGGGGTGGGTGAATCGGCTCTACGACCTGAGTAAGACCATGATTCTGCGCAACCTCATGTGGGAGGCTGGGTCTTGTCTAACTGCCATACTTCCGGACCGCATGGATAAGAGCCTCCACATTTTCCAGCGGCGTTTCCGCCTGAATGATGTGGGCTGGCGCCACCATGTAGCCGCCGCCCCGGCCAAGGACTGCGATTTTCGCTTTGACATCCGCCTCGATCTCCGAAGGAGTCCCGAAGGGCAAAAGATTCTGCTGGTCGATGGCTCCCCAGAACGAAAGCTTATCTCCAAACCTTGCCTTCAATTCCTCCGGCGAGTGCCCCGGAACATTCGGCTGGACCGGGTTAAAGACTTCCAGGCCCACTTCGATCCATTCCGCCAGCAGGGCGGCGACCGCACCGTCGGAATGCTGCATGATAATCACATCGGAATTGACGGCTTTGAGCTGGGCATAGACTTCGCGATACCGTTCTTTGAAGTATCGCCGCCACATGGCGGGTGAAATCAGTAGTCCATTCTGAGTGCCGAAATCGTCCCCCGCCCAGATACCATCCACACCCATGGAAACCAGTTTCTTCCCAACCGCCAGGGCAAAGTTCATGGTCTTGTCGATCAGGGCTTCAATGTAAGACTCCCCCATACCCATATCCAGCAGCAGCTTTTCCAGGCCAACCAATTGGGCCATCATGTCGAACATCGTGAGTTCCATATCACCGACAATGAAATGGCTTTGCTTATATTTCTCAATATACTTGGCGGCATCATCATAACGGCCTTCGGCGAGGGGGTCAGGAAACTCGAAATCATTCACCTGCTCCGCCTCCATAACCTTGGCCATGGGAGGCTCAACCACCTCCATATAAACTGGCCCCTCGCGCATCTTCATCCCGAATTCGTTTATGATGCACCCGCTTTCGTCAACTGGGTGCGTGTAACCCCCGGGCAGGCTGGCCCCCACCACAACGCAGTCGCTCCCCATCGCCACGCGGAGATCGTTCCCTGAAATCCGATACGTGACGTCCTCATAATAGGAAGTCGTAAAGTCAGCCGGAACGCCGTATTTTTCAGCAAACTTTTCCAACAGTGACCGGGATAGGTCAAATTGCAGAGGCACGCGGTCCGGCATGTCTTGCCTCTTCAAAGTCTTTAATACTCGCTGCTTGGAATTCATTGTCCTCCCTAAATGCGCGCCTCGAGGGCAACAAGGTAATCTCTTTCATGGTAAGCGTCAAGCGGACGGGGTCCACCTGGAAATTAGTATGCGACCAAGAGATTGGGATGTGGTATAAAAAGCCGGGGCCACTCAGGGCCGCTCGGTGACGTATAATCTCTCTTCCAGTGTTACCAAAACGTGGGCAGGCCCGATGGAAATTAAAGAAGAGAAAAGAGGCGACATCAGAATTATCGGTCTTTGCGGCAGACTAGATGCCCAGACATCCCCCACTGCTGAGAAGAGGCTTATGGGTTTCTCGGATCTGAGTGAACAAAAACTTGTCTTCGATCTCTCGGAACTGACTTTTGTCAGCAGTGGTGGTTTGGCCTTATTGCTCAAGGTCGCAAAGAGTGTGCAGAAAGCCAATGGGAAACTTGCCCTGGCCGGGCTCAGTGATCATATCCATGAGGTTTTCGAGATCGCTGGTTTTACGAGCATATTCTCAATCTTTCCCACCTGCAAAGACGCTGTCGCTCGCTTGCAGGGCGGCATTCCTTGTGCTGACAATCCTCCTGGTGGCTCTGCTGGACCCTGAAGAGCACTAACAGTCGGTCATGTCGCTTTGCGACACCCGCAAAGCATGAAAATGGGTTCGAGATCGGATTATGATCAGCTCTGCCTGCGCAGGACGAAGGCCGGTCATCCTTGGAGCGGGAAGCCCGCCTAGCAGTCTGGCCTGGACATCGCTCCGGACCCCAAATCGTCGCCTCGCCTCTGCGAGAGCACG
>JAKAWN010000452.1 GCA_021827245.1 Acidobacteriota bacterium
ATCCGAGTGTGATGCCCTGGTCGGCGACGAATTTCGCAAGGCGCTCCCGATGCTCGCGCGGATCGCCGTTCACGCTGCCGATTTCCGGCAACGGCTGGCCGTCCGTCTGGCTGATATCGAACACGTAAGCGGTGCGGAAGGCGACGACTGTTGAGGATTGGTCCGGCTCGGTTTCGGCGTCGTTTTCGGCCTTTTTCCGAACGACCGGGGCGAGAATCAGAATGCCTTTCTCGCCCTTCTTCACGAAGCGGCCCAGCTTGTGCCATGCCTGGAAGCCCGCGACATACGTCGCGCTGGGCTTCTGCGAAGCGATGAGCATCACGTTGTGCCACGAGTAGCGCCGGAAACGCGCCATCGCAGCGAGATATTCCTTCAGCGCCCCGCTGTGGCCGGCTTCGAGGGCCTGCCGGAGCTGCTCGATTGCGTTGCTTGCGATCTGTTTTGCTTGTTCGACTTTCATTTTTCCTGTCCTCCTGTTTCGGGGAGTCCTTGCTCCCCTCACCCACAGCCGGGGGAGCAAGGACGCGAAACAGGGGACAGAAGCGGAGAGATTGGCGCGTCCAGGTCGGAACGGGCCGCACGCTTGGGTGACGGCGCTTCTTGCTGGCGCGAGATCTGCTAGTGGAGACCGGAGGCGGACGAAACCCCCGCCGGGACGCTGTCATCGCTGAGAGAGGAAGAGAGCAACAGAATCGGCAGCAATTGGCAGTGGGGGTAGAGGAGGGAAGACCATCAAAGTCTAGCGGCTGTGAAAGCTTGAATTCGGCAAAAGTCTAAAGCGTAAGCGGTTTATGACCAGCCACTGGTGGCGAACTTGTGCCGCACATTATGTCTTGGTCGAGGTCACAGTTAGCAGGCACAGAATATCCGGGTGGTCGGGGTCGGCGCCCTCAGCCTGGTACGGCGCGGGTATGGCCTCCAAGTAGCATCGGATGTCCCTTCCACGCCCGTTGACCGGGATCGTCTCGAATCCGCATTGGAACGCCTTTGTCTCGGCGGCCAGGTAGATGTGCGAAGTTTCAGGGACCGATTTATTCCACGGAAGGACCAAGTCGCTGGGAAAAGATGGGGAAGGGTGAAACGATTGCCGGCGGTATTTCTTCGTTGGAGCTTCCAGATTGATTCGCGTTTTGGGGAATAGCGGCAAGTTAACACTTCGGGCCGAGTCGGCCTCTCCCACCCGGAGACGAAACTGAAAGAGGCCTGCCGCCGCGCGGAGTGAAGCGGTTTGGGCCATCCGATATGTTGAAGCCTCAAAAGAGGTTTCGAACGAGCGACGAATCAAATCCACGGAACCGAGGCCGAAACCATGGCGCTTAACGGCAGCCGTGAATTCGGATAAGGGCATTGTGAGTTCCGAAGCGCCAGCGTGACAAAGCATTTCCAGTTCACGGGCGCCTTTTGAGCCATTCTTGGATAGACTTCGGAATCGCGCGCCCGTGCTGCTGGCCGGGAAGAACGAGTGCGTGATCTCATGTCCTATCGAGAAAATGATCCGGGGAAGCGGGAGTTCGGGATTGTAAAAAATGGTGCCCTTTGTGTACCCGTTGTTTGAGGGGACTATGATTGCCTCATGCCCTTTCAGCGCGCCGCGGTCGCCGCGAAATGGCTTAACCGTGAATCCCGCCAATGACGCGATAGCGCAGATTCTCTCGAAGGCGTTCTCGAATTGGCCATCAAACTGGTGGAGTCTTTCCAGAAGGGAGGCGACACAGATTCGCACGACCGCGTACGGGTCAAGCAGGCCCCCGGTGCGGTCCATCAAGGATCTTACATCGGGGTCTACGTATTTTCGATTACCGTTGGCACCAGTCCACATGCTGCCTCAAGTTCGGCTCGCCATCTTGATAGCCTCGTAAATGAGCCGCCAAGCATCTTTGTCCCTTGGGCGATTCCCGCGGAAATTGAGTTTGGCCAGCATTTCGATCTGCTGAGGTTCCAGCTTCTCGTCCTTTGCGAATTCTTCCAAGCCGGGTGGGAGCGGCTCTTGATGAATTTGCGAAACGCCGGCCTTTCGCTGTGTCGGTTTGAGACTAAGGTTTATCAGAGTGTCGATAGTGGTTTCGAGCGCCGTCGCTATCTTATAGAGGTGTTGAATGTTAGGTCTTCCTCCTAACCCGTTCTCCAAGTCAGAAATATAGGCCTTGGAGACACCGGTTTCCGTGGCCAGGTCTCCCAGGGACCAACTCTTTCCCTGGCGAATGTAGCGGATGTTCTCTCCCAGCCGCTTGAGGTCAATTTCCATTCACGGCCCTCCTGTTCGCTATATACAACCCGTTCGTTATTTCTTGACAGGCGTGACCCTTTCATTTTAGTGTGTCCTTACGGATTCTGCAACGGGTTGTCGAATCCGAACGGGCGCGGCGAGACGGTGTTTCCGGAACCGCGCCCGGACAGGAGATCCCTGAAATGGATGAACAGCAATCGAGTGCTACAACCGAGGCAAGTGCCGCACCTGACGCTGTCTTGGAACGGGCTGGCGTGGACCGCGCGGTGATCGAGGTCAAGGTTGAATACCTCCCAGCGCCTGCACCATTCGTTCGGGAGTACGACGAGAAGACCACGGTCGGAACGGTCCGCATGGACGCCATGAGTTTCTTTGGGGTGAAGGACTACCAGGATCGGAACATCCACAAATTCTTTCTCGAATTTGACGGCCGGCTTCTGGAGAACACGTCGCAAACGCTTGAGCAACTCTTGGGACCTCACCGCCGAAGTGCGCACTTCAATTTGATCGAGCAGGTAACACAAGGCTGATTCAGATGGGCTTGAGCTACCCGACTATTGAGCGGTGGGTGTTTGCCGAAGGTGCGCTGCAGGGAACCGTCGGAGGCATCCGAGCGATAGGCCAGTCTGAAAGGGAGGCTGGAGCATTCTGGCTCGGCAAACGCCAACAAACCGCGCAAGTTTCTTGTGCCGTCCTTCCGCACGGTATCGGCGTTGAAGAGTCGAGGGGAAAGTGGGTGGTATCGGCCGAGGTCTTCGGCGTGATAACGCGCTGGGCGAAGCCACGCGATTTGTGCCTACTCGGAGTCGTTCATTCTCATATTCGCGGTGTGCCTCCCATACTTTCGTGGACAGACCGAAGACTTGGGGTTCGGGTGCCCGGGCTGATTGCGGCGGTAATCGGCAACGCAGGGGAAGATGCAGACCACCTAAAGTGGAGCTGGTATGTATTTGAGGATGACGAATACAGGCGGCTCACGCGAGCAGAGGTCAGGAGCCGAATCAGAATCGATTCCAGCAGCCAATTTCAAGTATGGGTGGCCGACTCAAAAAGCATGTATGTTTCGGAGGCGTGATGGGTAGGGAGAATTTCTCCCGGCCGGCCCGGCTCGCGGCAATCGTGGGCGGGGAGTCTGAAAGCGCTGCACTTCAGCTCTTTATGGAAAAGCGGATATTGGTGCGCCTCGAAATGCCATTCTTGCCCTTGCCGGACGCCCGCGAGGCTTTTCTCCTTGTAGTCAACGAATGTCTGCGATTTTGTGCGAATGTCAGTGTGTGCATTGATTCGAGAGCAGACGAACTAATTCAGGCGTGCAACTTTCTGGCAGTACAGATCCACGGAGTGGGGGGACGCGTCGGAACCGTTGAAAAAATCCCGCCCCAGGGCTTCGATGCAATCGTCAATATTGGGTCGGAAATTCTTTGCGATTTGCCGTCGGTGACGATCAATTCCGCTGGATGGGTTGCACGCTTTGCAACTGGCAATTCGGGTGCGAGCAAATTGCACTGGAAACCCGAAAAATCAAATCCGCTCGGGGCTTTGGCAGCGGCTTGCTGCGGCGCTGGAGCTGCATTCTTGTTGATTCTTGGAAAGCCATGCGCGCTCTTTGGGGAGATATCGCTCTTCTCTCACAAGTCAGGTTTCCCGGGTAGTCTGGAGCCCGGTCCGGCGTTGCCGACATCGTCTCTGCGCCTTGAGGCGTTTCTCGTCGGGTGTGGGGCCGTCTCGAACGGTTGGGCATACGCGATCAAGCGCCTCCCGATAGTTGGAAGACTCGAAGCAATCGACCGTCAGTCACTGCGGGCGGAAAATATGGGGCCCTACGTAGCTGTGGGCCTAGAATCGGTGGGTAGGCACAAGGCTGTCCTATTCAAGGAATTGCTCTCGCCTGCGATCAATGTCACCCCAAGGGCAGATCAATGGGAGTTCTTCAAGATTTGGCTCAAGCACGGTCTTACGGTTCCACCTTTGGTGATCGCTGGACTGGATAACGTGGCCACGCGCCATTCCGTGCAGCGACTCTGGCCCGAAACGATGATTGACATGGGATCTCAGGAATTACAGAGTCAAGTCATTGTAAAACACTCAAGAGGCGATGGCCTGTGTCTTCTCCGCGCGTTGGCTGTGCCGCCCGACGAGATGGATTGGGCCGAAAGCATGGCAAAAGCCACTGGTTTAGTGGCCAGGCTGATCGCGGACGATCCGACCGGGAAAATCACACAGGGAGAGATTGATGCTGCTCCGAGCAACATGAAGGCAGAACTGCAAGTTGCTCTCGGTAAACCTCGCTGCGGATATATTAACCGTCGAAGCCTCGAATTTGAAGGCTACGAAAGGGATTTCGCTCCAGCTGTGCCCTTCGCCACTGCCTTCTCAGGGATCGTCGGGGCGGCGGAGACGATGAAGTGGCTGATGGGCCATCGTTACCCGCATTCTTTGCATTTTCAAAAGAGCTTCGAATCTGGCCGCATTAGGGCACTGCAGATGAAGTGCGAGCCAAGCTGCGAGTGTCAGTTGCTGACAGATGGATCCCTGGCCGCGTGGCCAGTTGAGTCTGCCTGAGCCTTTGGAGAGGTGATTCTATGAATGCAATATGCCCGAATTGTGGTGCGATAGAGTTGGCCGTGGGACGACAAATAGGCGGACGATTGGTGCTTGCGGCAGCGGGTGCGACATTTGGGACTCGCACACTGAAGAACCCTTGGACCGCGATTGCTCTCACGATTGCGGGATACGCAGTGGGCGTCTGGGTAGACAAACAAATCAGCCGGCGCTGTCCCCAGTGTGGGGCGCTTCTCCGGGTAGCGGGTCTCTTGCCTTAGAATGCTCTTGGCAGCGGCTCCAGCTGCACTGAAGGCTCCGCTCGAAGGTGTATTGGGGGAACTGCTATGAGCCACTTGGACAAGAATTTGGCTCCTGGGGAGAACCTCGCCTACAGTGCAGGATGCCACTGGATCGTCATGTTGCGGCCGTTGCTCGGAGGGCTGCTTTTGGGTTTCTTCGGGTTTGTCTTGTTCGCTGGTGGTTGGATGCCAACTCGAAATGGCGGTCGCTACGAGGGTGCGATGGTGTGGGGTGGACTGGCGCTGCTCTTTGCCGCCTCGCTGATCGGTGGAGGAATCATCCGGTGGCTGGCTACTGAAGTGGGTGTTTCGAACAGGCGGGTCCTCATCAAAACTGGGTTGATTTCACGGA
>JAKAWN010000030.1:0-24072 GCA_021827245.1 Acidobacteriota bacterium
CCCTGGCCGACCGCCGCCTCAGCCCGCAGCGGCCGAGTCGTTCTTCTCGTTCGGTTACATTCTAAATGGCCCGACGGATACATACGAAAGTTACATTCTTATATGGCTTGACGCGGGGCCCCTCACGGACGAGTTGCCTCCACGGCAAGTCGTTCGGGCAGGGCCACGAACGTCTGCTTTGAGCGTAAGCTGGGGACCAGATCAAGAGCGAGAACTCTTCAGCAAAACACGTCGCACTCAAAGCGAAGATTCTCCCGAGGAATCGAAGGTTCCGATGTCAACCGACCAGGCAATGACCTTCGGAGGAACGAGAAAGGGCCCCGACCGCGATGAGCCGGACAATTCGTCCGTGCCCCTCTCGCCCACCCGTTCGACGTTTGGCGCAAAACGGTTAAGTTCTGTCTGGACAACGCTTCTCCCTTCAGCAGCTAGTCCGCGAAAAAGGCATGGCCCATTTAGCATCTTGGCCAAGGAGTTTCGGCTTCGCTTGGAGCGGCGAGGACCCGGCCTGAAAGATCAGTCGCGACGGACTGACTTCCGGGGGCCCCGGCAGGGCAGTGCTTCCGACGATAGTAGTCGACCTGAAGCGTCACCATCCAGATTTGCGTGTCCACGAGATCACCCAACTTCTGCGGGAACTGTCGTTTATGCCGATGGCCCCGGAGACCCTTCGTCGCACCTTACATGACGGACGAATTCCAGACGAACGCACCCGAAATCCTTGGCAGGATCCTCTCAATTTTCGCTCGTTTGAGCCTTCCACGCTCGATCCGATGTGAAGGACCGAGATCTTCACTTTTCGTCTGCCAAGCAAGGACCCTTACCTGATCGGCCTTTCGGATGATTGCCCTTTCGCCAGAAGATGAGGCTGGTGCGTCTCGCAGGCCAACGCCGGAGCAAACGGAGGTGGTATCTCATGACAAGGGCTAGTACAAATGAGAACGTCACTGGCGAACCTCGCGGGCGATCAACAGAGGATGAAATCTCTGGAAGCTTCGGTTGCCCAGGCTCAGGAGGCGCTAAGATTGGAACGCCTCAAGTACCACGCTGGACGAAGCGAAATCAACTTTCTGCTCGATGCTGAGGCCGCATTGCTGACGAACGACTTGCTGCTGCGAGAGGCCCGCCGAGCTGTACAGATCGACAACTTGGCGCTCGAATTGAGTCTGGGGCCCATCACTCCGAATTCACTCTAGCGTCGGTGACCCGGAGGGAGCGGAAAGCTGGCGCGCGCTGGGGGCAATCTCCTGAAACTACTGGAGATGCGTTGAAGTGTGGAAAGAGGGGGACATTATGGGACGGTCGGACCCTGATCTTGTCGCGGAACGCCGACGGGCCCACCTGTGATCTGAGACAAGTAAGTTCAAGCTCTACCGTTCGGTTTGTCGAGGAGTTTTGGAACACGTCGAGGTTGTTGAGGTGTTTTGGAACACCACACATATCCATCTGAATTGACAGCAACGTAATCCACTGATTGCAATGCGCTTGCAACGATTGGTGAAACCGACCTCGTGCTTGCCAAGCATGCGCGCGTTTTTAGCGATAAGTCCTTTATTTACAAAGAAGGTTCATCGCCCGTGGATCGAACTTGCCACGCCGAATCACATGGTCTGTGCGATTCTATCGTGCTTCTAACTCGTTAATTATGATGATGTTGGTGGACCTGGAGGGGTTCGAACCCTCGACCTCATGACTGCCAGCAAACCGGCTAATTCTCAAGCTTTCCTTCCATTCCCTTATTTCTCATGGCCTTACACCAATTCGGGGCTTCTGCTTTCGCTCAGAGCAATAACCCCTTTTGAGCCTTTTAGATAGGGTTTTGGAACAGTTTTGGTACAGACGTTGACTGAGCTCGGGTAACTACCTTCACCCCCCGTTGCATGAGCTCGCTCAACGAATAGATATGCCCGACGACTTTGGGATGTGGAGAATTATTCTTTGTGCTGTATAAATCGCCTACTGGGCTAGAAACTTGACGTTTAATAAATAATAGTTATATCCTGTGAATGGCAGATTTCTGCTGGGGCGACCTAATGAGCACAGGTTATAACTCAAATTCAAAAACGATTGGGCCTCGGATGGCGCAACTGCTCACCGCGCTCTACGATCGCTCACAGACAACGTTTACCTTGCGAGACGTCGAGAGAATCACGGGCCTCCGTCCAAGCCTGGCCAGCAGTTTGATTCACAAAGCGGCTAGGCGCGGGTTAGTCTCCCGCTTGAGGCGCGGCCTCTTTGTCATCATTCCCTCGGAACTCGGAAGCGCCACTGAGTACTCAGGAAATCCTTATCTCGTCGCCCGTCAATTGGCCGGCGATGCCCAATATTTCATCTCTCATGCTTCCGCGATGGAACTCCATCGCATGGTGACCCAGCCCCAAATGGTCATTTTCGCTTCGAGCACAAAACGGCTACTTAGCCGCATGCTTCATGGAACCGAATTCCGCTTCGTTTTAATTAAGCCGGCGCATTATTTTGGCACGACAAAGCATTGGGTCACCAAGCAGGAATTTGTACATGTCAGCAATCTTGAGCGGACCATCATTGACGGCATGCGGCAACCTGAATATTGCGGCGGCGTAACAGATGTCGCCAAGGCTCTTTGGATGCGCCACCAAGACATCGAGGCCGAGAAACTCGTGGACTACGCTCTTCGGCTTGGAGTAGGTGCCGTGTGCCGCCGTCTCGGCTACTTGCTCGGTCTCTATGGAATCGCGCCGGAAGCTCAGTTGAAAAGGCTACGCGATACACTTACCGCGACTTACGTTCGCCTCGACCCGACTTTGCCAATGGAAGGCCTACACCTAGCGCGCTGGCGTCTTCAGTTGAATATAAGCCAGCAAGAACTCGAAGCAATCCGGGCAGCCTGAATGATTCCACAACGAAATATCTCGTTGCTCTCGAACCGTCTGGCGAGACAAGGTGGTCGGCGGATCCGCGAGGACGTGCTCGAACGCGATTATTGCCTGGCTTGGTTCCTCACGGCGCTTGGAGGATCGGATTTGCGAACGGTCCTCGCCCTAAAAGGAGGAACAGCCCTGAAGCGATGCTATTTCGCGGATTACCGCTTCTCCGAAGACCTCGACTTCACTCTTCGCGAGGCCGTCTCTTTTGACGACTTATTGCGCCGGTTGGAACACGTTTACGAGTCAGCCCGCGAAAGTTCCGGGATCGTTTTCGCATTCGATAGGCAAGATCGCCAAAGGCACGCCAACAGCTACATTTTCTATCTCGCATACACCGGCCCATTGCCGGTCGCAAATGACTTCAAAGTGGACGTCACACTCCAAGAGCGGCTGGTCTTTCCGCTTGAGCAGCGCCAGGTGCTTCGCGGTTACGACGAGTTCACGGATCTTCTTGAAGGGCGGTCGATCTATGCTTATTCGCTCGAAGAAATCGCGGCAGAAAAGATCGTTGCCTTGGCTGATCGGGCGCGCAACGAGCCGCGCGACCTCTACGACTTATGGTTCCTCACGGCGAACGAGGGTTTGGAGCTGAATCACTTGGCCGACTCGATCCGCTGGAAACTTGAGTTTCGGGAACGTCAATTCGCAGGGCTCCAAGATGCCATCCTCGGCAAGGAGGCTAGGCTCAAAGCGCTGTGGTCCAAGCGCTTGGCATACCAGATGAGCACCTTGCCACCGTTCGAAGAAGTCTTTCGTGCAATGCGTCGAACGCTGCGCCGCTCCAACCTTCCCTGAGCCATTCGAGAATAGGCTTGCAGCCAATCCTGTTACTGCGGTTCCTCCTCCAATATGAAGTTGTGCGGACGAAACGAAGCCTGCCGGTAAATCGAAGATGACTGATGGGGGCAGCATCCGGCACGGAGGCAACACTTCCTGGCACAGTCGTGCGCCAAAGCCCGGCCAATAGCCACACACCTGGTAGTGAGGCGCCTACGACTGCTGCGATTGATGGCCTGCGACTAAAATCGTGTTCGGCGAGTTTCTCCGCCCCGATATAATAGCTGGGTCCTCCCGTAATTTAGCTCGGGAGTCGTTCACGAAGACGATGTCGTAAGTGCCTTCCGCCGCAATTGGCCAGTAAAAAGCCGCTTTCGGCTCTATCGTGCTAAAGTAACACCGAGTAGTGATGAGCCTTGGAACCCAGCTATTTCGCGAGGTCAGCCCCGATTTCTTCAGGGTACTCGCGAGCCCTTTGGCCAACCTCTATGTCGATGCACTGGATGCACTCGATCGGGAGGCCGCTGAAAGCCACCAAGGTCTAGATCGTGATGAGGCTCTGGCAGTCATCCAGCAGGTGCTTGAGCAGCACGTCGAAGCTGCTGAACTGGTGGACGAAGGTCCAGGAGCGGGGACAGCGCCGAACAGCAAGGCGCGATCCGTACTGGAAACGCTTCGAAAGGCCGGGTGGGTTCATGAAGAAGAGCGTTCAAACTGGCAAAGGCTCATCCATTTCGACCCCAACGGAATGTTATTGCTCGCCGCGCTCCGGAAAATTGCTTATCCTGAAGCCGCGGTATTCTCCGACAAACTTGTAAATGTCTGCGCCACGTTAGCGAACCGCCCAGCTCTTGCGGAAGATCCATGGGCACAGATTGAAAGCTGTGTCGCCAATGTCAAAATGGGCCTGGCTGAGCTGCGGGGGATGCAAAAGTCAATCGAGCGCCACACCAAACAACAACTGGCTGCCTCGACGCTGAAGGAGAATCTGGCAGTGCTTTTCGATCAGTTTGCAGAACGGATCGGACGGACTTGTTACGCCCAACTCGTTCAAGCGCGATTGCCGTCAAAGCTGGCTTCTGCGCGCCGAAACCTGGACGAGATGGCGAACGACTTGGGCTTGCTGACCATAATGCAAACCGAAGTGATGCGGCGAGACTCAACCTTGTCGCCAGAAGCAGCCATGTCACGCGTAAGGATAAGGCTCAACGAGCTCCATGAACAGCTTGATCATGTCGAACCGTTAGCGGATGCGATTGATCGGCGCACGGCGGATTTCGCACGCCGTTCGCAGGCACGTTTTCGCTACCTGCAGGAAACAGCCAGCGAGAATCGCGGGAGGATCCAGTGCTTTTTTGAGACAATCAATAGGCACTTTTCCGGTCAGCGCATGAGCGAGGCCGGCATGTCGAACATAGAGTTCCCGGCCCTTCTGCTCCATGACGTTCGAGTGCCGTGGGGTTTGGACTCGCTATACACTCCGCGTTTGCGACGCGCTGCGGGTGAGATCGAGCCGCTCGACGATTCCGATCAGCAGCAACAGGACAGAACACTTGCGCAGCTCGAAGGTGACATACGCGATTCGCTGACGGTAAGCCGCGCGAACCGGTATGTGACAGAACTGCCAGGAAGCCATGGAGTAGTCTGGAGCTCGGCGGACTTGCTCCGCGAGCATGTTCACAATGATGACGACATTGGTGATTTGATTGCATGTTTGCTGCATGCGCGATCGGCGGACGCAAAGTACGAGATCAGAGTGCCTCGATGCGAAAATGAAACCGACAGCGGAGAGTTTGACTCGAAACTACCCTATCGGGTCGAGAGGTTTCTATTGGTGAAAAAATGATGGGCAATGATAACAGTTCAACTCTAGCGGGTCCCCTAAGCCGCCTTTCTGAGAATGACCGCGAGCGACTTGGGGAAGCCTTACGCTATCTTCTTGCGCATGGTTCCATTCTCGGTCTCGAGCCTGCACAGTCTGATCTGTATCATTGGTCTTATCAGAATCGCACTTTTCTCGATGACCTTGCGGCTCTCCTTGACTTTAAGCTTCATTGGGATCACCAAGACCGAACCGTTCAAGCAGTGCCGGAAGGCCCTGCCTTCCTGCTACGGCTGCGGCTCGACGCCACGCTTGTTCTGCTGACACTCTGGTATGAGTTCGATACCGCTGTGCGTGATCGGGGCGAAACGCCTCCCGTTCGTTTGACGGCCCAACAGTTGAACGACGCCTTAGCTTCAAAGTTCGAGCCGCTTCGGAAGAACCTGCCAAGTCAAACACGCTTACGCGAAATTCTATCGTTGGCCCAGCGAAAGAATCTCTTAAGATTTACTCCGGATGCCGCACCCGAGCGTTTCATTATCGAAGTCTTACCGACGCTCAAGCGCGTGATTCCTTTTCAAGATATCGAAGAGTGGGCCAGGAACGCCGACCGATATATTACGGCAGCTAAGGAGCTGACCGTCGAAGTGGAGGAAGTCAACGAAAGCGGCGAGGAAGCGGAATGACACGCACCATTCGACTGCGGCGAGTCCATGCTCTCAACTGGTACGGCTACAAGGACACCATTCCATTCGACGGCAATGTGCTGCTGGCAGGCGTAACTGGTTCCGGCAAATCCGTGCTCATGGACCTGATCCAATACGTCCTCATAGGAGACCAGCGGCTTGTAAAATTCAATCAATCCGCGACCGGCGAGCGGTCAAAGCGAACACTCAAAGGGTACTGTCTTGGCGACACGAAGCAAGAGGGCGACGGCGTCAATCCTTATATGCGCCAGAGCGCCATTACATACGTTGCTCTTGAATTCGTTTGGCCCGATGCAAAGAGATCGGAAACTTGGGGCATTCGCATTGAATTCACCAGCGCCGCCGATACGCAGGGGAAGATATCGCCGTTCTTTCTTCCGTGCTCTTTGGAGAGAAGCGAGTTCTTAGATAGCAGCAAACGGCCGCTTGAATACTCCGCCTTCAAAGCTCTGGCTGAGTCACGCTCTGGGCGCATATACGCAGAAGGCGTAGACGCCTACTTGCGGGACATGGCGCAACCTGTGCACCTTAATTTTGACAGGTCTTTGCTTCGATCGCTCCTGCCAACCGCCATGTGTTTCACATTTTTGAGCAGCTTCGATGGGTTTTGCCGCCAGTTCATATTGCCGCCGGACAAGCTTGACGTAACCGACGTGACTGCAAGCTACCGGACGTTTCTTGCCTACGAGCATGACCTGAAGGACCTTAACGATCAGTTCGAAAGGCTCATAGAGATTCGCGACACATTCCAGCAACTGACTGAACTACGAAAGAAGGCTTCGCTGGCCCTATATCTTGAGGCGAAGCTCTACCACGAACATGCTGAGGAACTGCTTGCAACCAGAGAGCAGGAGCTTACTGCCGTCCAAAGGTCGTTTGCTGGAGAAGCGCAACGATTGAGCGAGCTGGATGAGGAAATTCCTAAACTCCGATCACGCATCGATAGTATAAAAGCCGCAATCAACGCGAGTCCCGAGGGTCAGCTTTACAACGAACTGAGCTCACAGAAGGAGGACCTGGACCGGCATATTAATGGTCTCAAAGACATCGGATCGACCCTGGAGCAGGCGCTTGCGCACCGCGTTCGCGCTGCCCGGAACTGGCTGTCGCTATTGCACGCAGTCCCCCTTGACTTCAACGAAGAGATCATCGCATCGTGCGATCGTGCACTCCGTGCAACGGAAAAAGGAGGCGTCGGAAGAGCGGATGAGACCCTCCCAGTTCTGGCGACCGCGGCCCGCTCAGCCGCGGTTGAAGTTCGCCGGGTCGCTGAACCGCAAATGAATAGACTAGTCGAAGTCCGGAGGCAGATCACCAATTTAAGGACCGAGATCGCTGCCCTCAAGATTGGGAAATTGCCATTCCCTACGAGACTTCTGGATATCCTGAACACCGAACTACCCTCGCGGGGTCCGGATAAGCCGGCGCGGCACCTGCGTGAGTTGTGCGAGATCAACGATGAGCACTGGCGTCCGGCTGTCGAAGTAGCATTTGCGCGGAAATTCGCCATTGTTGTTGCGCCTGAGAATTATGACCTTGCCGCGAAAATCTATCACAATCTCAGTGCTTCTGATTTGGTTGGGGAGATCGGCCGAGAGTCTCTTATCAATCCGACGAAGGCGCTCAAACTCAATAAGAGGATTCAGCCGGGTTCACTGGCAGAAATGTTCGAGTGCAGCCATCCCGTAGCCCAGGCTCTGGTCAGTCATTTCTTCGGTCACGTTATTCGGGTTGAGAAATTGGAAGACCTACGGAAGCATGAATACGCAATTCTTCCGGATGGCTTCATGAGCCGGGGCGCCTTTGTTGAGCGCCGACGCTTTTACGATGGCTTGCCTTTTATTGGGACGCGCAGTTTAGAGCAACAATTGGCGTGGAAACAGAAACAAACGGGGGAACTTGACGCGGAGGAACGCCGGATTCAACCGCTAGAGCAAGCATTAAACGCTATGGAAGCGAGTTTTCAAGGAACGTTTGAGTTGGGTCCTGATTTGCGACGGGACCTGCAGCGGGCTCGAGAACTACCCGCGCTGGAGTCAAAGCTTCATGGAATTACCGAGAAGATGGCCGCGATTAATAAGTCGGAATTTGACAGCCTAGCAAGAGAAAGAGAAGAACTGGAAGGATTGGTGGCACGGTTTGAAAGCGAGCGTCGCCAGTTGCTGGAGAGTCCTCGGAAAACACAACTACGAAGGTTGGAGGATGAAGTTCGTGCCCGCCGGGAAGAGCTTGCGAAATGCAAAGCAAGACTTGACCAAGTTTCGTTCGAGACGGACATATCACCCTGGCTGAAAGAGTTGGGCCGATTGCGTGATAAAGTCCTATCGATGTTTCCGGTAAAGGAAAGCGCCGCAAGACAGTGCGGCGCTGATTTCAACGATGCCCGTGAGCGCGCAGCCGGAGTAGCCTCTGATTTGAAGGCAAAGCGTCGCGAGCTGGCGATCGTTCATCCAAAATTCGAAGAGCTTCCTACGGACGTGGACGATATAGACGCTCATGCTAAACAACTGGCCAAGTTGGAGGAAAGCGACATTCCGGAATACAAAGAAAAGGCGCAGCGCGAGCGACAGAATTGGGAAAATCTTTTTCGCACTCAGGTTTTGGAGAAACTGCATACTGCGCTCACGGAGGTCCGCGACCAAGTCTTTTTCCTCAATAACTCTCTGAAACAGCACCCAATCGGGAACAGCCGTTACCAGGTCCGCCATTGGCAGAACCCGGATTTTAAGGTTTACCACGAATTGGTTGAGGCTAACGCCCTGGCTCGGCCAGGGGAGTTGTTCTTTGCTTCGGCAGAACCACGCTTCCGTGATGCGGTCGAGCGATTCCTGGCGATGTTGATCGAAAAGGCTGAGAGCCCAGAAGCGGCGCGTCTGTTGGACTACAGGCAGTATTACGAGTACGACATGGAGGTTGTGGAGGAAGACGGACGCAAGACTAGCGTGGATCGCCAGTCAGGCAAATTCAGTGGCGGTGAGAATCAGGCACCATATTTTATCGCAATACTCGCGAGTTACCTGCGTGCCTATCGCCGATATTCGCCTCGTAGAACCGAGCCGACGCTTGGGTTGATACCAATTGACGAAGCGTTCTCCAAACTTAGTGGTGAGCGCATCAAGAATTGTTTGGAGGCCATCAAGGCATTTGATCTGCAAGGTATTTTTTCGATGAGTACCGGCAACATTCCCTATGCGTTTGAGCATTGCGATTTACTGGTCGTGGTTTCACAAAAAGAACGGCACTTAGGAAAACGAATTGAAATTCGCAATATCCCGGTAAGCCTGTCACGTGAATCTGAAGACGCACGGCGGATAATGGGTGCCCCCCTGCGAGGCAAGCATGCTAGGACCCTCTCGACTGCTTAACGCCATCGCCCAGCACTACGAGAAGCTCCATGCTGGACGGACCGGTGCGTCGCGCCGTGACGTGTTGATTCCCATCGAGAAATTGCTGGGGGAAGCAGGCTGTAACGAGGGTGACCAGCGGGCATTGGCAGAGCGAGAATTGCAGGAACTTCAAGCGGCTGGTGTCCTCGTGCTGGTGCCGGTCCACAAGCGGAATCCCTCCCACATTGATCGCATTCGTTTTTCTCCGGAGAATGAATCGCTCCTTTACCACCATGTTGGGCGTCCCTCACCTACACAAACCCGATCCGCAGTCGCGGATCAATTTGCGATAGCGTCCCATGCAACGGTACCCGAACGCTGGCGCGAAGCTTGGCGAGCTTGGTGCGACCGTATGAGCGAGGCCGCACTTGCAGGCCGATCTGTCTTGCCGTTCGACCGGGTGCCGTGTTCCGAAAATGCCCAACTACTGGACCTGTTGCCCAAGCTACTGGCATGGCGGGACGAGTCGCTCGTACGTTTTGCAAGCTGCGTACTTTGCGGCGACTCTAAGAAGTTGGAGGAACTCGCCTCGGTGGAGCGTGAAGGTGAGTTTTCCGGTAAATTGCGCGGCAAGTTAGGTCGTGTGCTTTCAGACATCACAGGAGGCGCCATTCAGTCGCTTGATGATCTCGGAATTATTCCTAACCCTCGTTTTGCGCTCGTTCACGGCCCGCTTCGTCTTCGGCTGGAAGGTCAGTGGCTCGACATTAGCCTTCTTCATGGCCCTTTTCGTCTAGCGCAGACTGACATTGAACGTTCGGATGAAATCAGCACCACTGCGCGCCGATGTTTGACCATAGAAAATGAAACGAGCTTCCACGAACTCGCGAAGCTCCAAAGTGGAGAACTCCTCGTGCATACCAGCTATCCTGGTTCAGGCACGTTGGCGTTGCTTCGAAGATTGCCTTCGACGATGGAATTCTGGCACTTCGGCGATAGCGATGCGGCTGGGTTCGAAATTCTCCGCGTACTGCGTGAGAAATCCGGACGCAATTTTCGCCCATTACATATGAAACCAGATCGCGTTCCGTGGGAGCAGGAGTCGCTGGGACGCCCGACGCGGAAAACTTGGCCATTCTACGACTGAGGTGGACGTACGCTCGGCGGTTTTGTGGCTGGGTGGCCTCCGCAAGGTAAGTCAAAGGCAAAGCGATTGGGGAGGCAGGGAAATGATCAGATCAATCCAGATCGCGAATGTCGCCAGCTACGGAACCGAGCCACAAGTGCTAGACAAGCTGGCGCAGTTTAACTTCCTCTATGGCGCTAATGGAACCGGCAAGACAACCATTTCGCGAATCATCGCGGATCGGTCGAAATTCCCCACTTGCAATGTTGCCTGGCAAGGTGGAACGGAGCTTCAGACTCTTGTCTATAATCCAGACTTTATCGAAAAGAACTTTAGCCAGTCGAGCGAGCTCAAGGGGATTTTCACACTTGGGGAAAAGAGCATCGAAACCCAAACCAAGATTGCCGCCGCCAACGCCAAAGTTGATGAGCTCACTGCACAAATTGAACAGCTTACCGGAACTTTACAAGGGCAAGATGGAAAAGGAGGAAAACGTGGGGAGTTGGCCGCGCTAACGGAGGACCTAAAGAACAGGTGTTGGAAAGAAAAACAGAACCATGACGCGAAGTTCTCTCGAGCCTTCGAGGGATATCGGAAAAGTGCAGAAAAATTCCGGGACAAGATCCTTGCCGAGAAGGCGCAAAACTCCGCAATCCTACGTCAATATTCCGACTTAGAACGGAGGGCAGAGACCGTCTTCGGCCCAGCGCCTGCGCAGGAAACGGCTATCAAGCCCCTAACGCATGCTGAGCTACTCGCCCTAGACTCTGACCCGATATTGAACAAACCTGTCGTTGGCAAGGCCGACGTTGATATTGCAGCCATGATCCAGAAGCTTGGTAACAGCGACTGGGTTAAACAGGGCCGTGCGTACTATGCGGTCAACGATAAGAGGTGTCCATTTTGCCAGCAGTCTACCCCCGATTCTCTGGAAAAGAGTCTGAACGAGTATTTCGACGAAACGTTCGAGAAGGACACGAAATCAATCGGAACGGTGGAGTCCGACTACACGAAATATGCTGAGGGGATTCAAAATCACCTGGATTCCATTCTTTCTGCTCCGTCCAAGTTCCTTGAGGTTGAGAAACTCGATGCTCAAAGAAAAGTTCTCAATTCAAAGATTGCCCTAAACCTTCAACGTATTGCCGGCAAAAGGAAAGAGCCTAGTCAAAAGGTCGAGCTTGAAGCTCTCGGCGATGCTTTCGCCACCGCAGATAGACTGATTGAAGAGGCCAACTCTCGTATCTCTGAACACAACAAGATGGTTAGCAACCTCGCAAAGGAGCAGTCTACGTTGACCGCAGAGGTTTGGAAATACCTTGTCGACGATCAACTCAAAAGCTATCTTTCCGACTTCGAGAAAAAGCAGGCAGACCTCAATAAGGCCATCGCATCGCTTTCCGACCAGATCAAATCGGCACAAAATGAGAAGGCGGCGAAGGAACTTGAGATTCGCGAATTAGAAAAAACGACCACGAGCATCGAACCGACGATTAACGAAATCAACGCCGTATTGTTGTCGTTTGGATTTGTAGGTGTTTCGCTCGCGAAGGCGGAGGACGGTAAATCTTACAAGCTTGTCAGACCCGGTGGTATGAACGCGAAAGAAACTCTGAGTGAAGGAGAGCAATCATTTGTTACATTTCTTTATTTCTACAATCTTCTCCGAGGGAGTCAATCGGAGAGCGGGATCGTCACCAATCGAGTGGTCGTTTTCGATGATCCGGTATCGAGCTTGGACAGCGCTATTCTTTTCGTTGTCAGCGGCCTGATCAGGGGGCTTTGCGACGACGTACGTACGGGAAAAGGAAACATCAAGCAGATATTCTTGCTTACTCACAACGTCTACTTTCACAAGCAGGTGACGTTCAATGTTAAGCGCGGCGATGAGGCGCTAAAAGAGGAGACGTTCTGGATTGTGCGAAAGCAGGGATTAACCTCGAAAGTGGAAAAGCACAATTCAAATCCGGTGAAGACGAACTATGAGATGCTGTGGGCAGAGGTACGAAGCCCTAATCCCTCCAGGCACACAATTCAAAACATCATGCGCCGAATTCTTGAACACTACTTTACGATTTTGGGAAGGACAAACACAGACGATATCTGTAAGCAGTTTACGGGAAACGAGTATCTGATGTGCAGGTCGCTTTTCTCCTGGGTCAACGCTGGGTCACATTCCGTACAGGAAGACGCAGAGATTTCAATAGACGACACAGCAGTCCAAGGTTACCTCCAAGTTTTCAAGGGAATCTTCGAAAATTCCGGCCACTTGCCGCACTACGAAATGATGATGCGGGGCGCTGGTGTTGAAATCCCGGCAGATGGCTTGGCTTCATGAGCCGCTAGTGGTTGCATGTCTCAACTCGGAGCGTTATGCGAGTAAATATGAGCGAGGTTCGCACATACGCATTAACCTGTGCTGGCTGAGCCTGTGTGCCGAGTTGCTAAGTCGGTTCGTGGGGCGAAGGGGTGTGACGTGGGGCCGTTTGGACCTACGGGTTCAGTACTCCCACGAAAGCGCGTGCTCTTGACGAGCAGAAAGGCAAGTTCATGGTACGCATCATTCATACGGCGGATGTTCACCTTGGGAAGGTATTTGAGCAGTTTGGCAGTTTCGGGTCGCAACTCCGAATACATGTTAAAAGGACATTCCAGACAGCGTTTGAACTTGGGGGCAAGGAACATGTTGATGCTGTGGTCTTGGCGGGTGATGTCTTTGACTCTGAGAGAATTGCCATCGGGGACATCCGTTTCTTCATGGATGTGGTCAGTTCAATCAAGCCCACTCCTGTCCTGTTTCTCCCAGGCACGTGGACTCATGACAGTATCTTCCAGAAGGCAATCTTCCGGTCACACCAATTCCTGGATGGCAAGCCGGAAAACCTCTATATCTTCACACAGGAGACCCCAGAGACTTTCAGAGTGGCCTCCGGAGAATTAGCCGTCCACGGACGTGCTATCTTGCCGGACGCCGACAACCCACTCGATGGGATTACTCCCGATCCTAAGGTCCCATTCAATGTGGGCCTCTTGCACACGGGAGTCGCTCTGCCACAAATACCACAGGGGACGACTAGCTGTGCTCTCAAACGCGAACACTTGGAGGGCTGCGGTCTCGATTACTTGGCTCTTGGGCATTGGCACAGTTTTCGCCGATATTTCGAGGACGCCAGAACCGTTGTCCAATACTCCGGCTCGCCCGAGACTCTCGGTTTTGGCGAAGATTCCGGGTACGTCGCCCTGGTGACGCTCGGCAGCGGCTCACCACGCGTCGAGAAGGGTGAGGTGGGTCACTACAAATGGATTGAACTCAATTTTTCGTGGGATGTCGTTGGCTCAGTGGAGGCACTTAAAGCGCAGGTGTTGCCTCTGGCAAGCCCACAGACCATCCTAAGAATCAAGATGGCTGGGCGTGTCTCTGATAAGCAGCTTGTTGACTTGGAAAATGTTAGAAATGAGATTTCATCCCAGTTTGCCCACTTGGATATTGACACCTCTCAGGTCAAGGAAGAACTTCCGCTCCAACAGTTAAAGCAGGTCTATCGCGAAAACACGGTGCAACGAGCCTTCGTCACATTGGTGGAATCGGCGCTTGACACCGCACAGAACGACGCGGAGAAGCAAAAGCTTCGCGAAGCCTTGCGCCGTGGGCACGCGCTTTTTCAGGGCTACGAGGAGGTCTTGCTTTGAACATCCTTTCCGTCACGACTCGGAATTTCAAGAATTTGCCTGACCGAAAATGGGAGCTTCACGAAAGGTTCCAAGCCGTCATCGGCCTGAACGAGGCCGGCAAATCAAGCCTCTTAGAAGCCATTGTGGTTGGTCTCTATGGGGATGCGACATCTGCCGACTCTCGCTACGAAGGAATGCGAAGATGGAACTCGCCGGAACATATCTACGTTGTGCTGGACCTCGTTCTGGAGGACTCCCAGTGCAAGATTGAGCGGGACTTTGAGAGTGGAAAGAACACCCTTACAGTCCATAATAAATCTATTCGAGCCAAGGATAAGGTCCGCGCATGGTTGGAACTGCATCTCCCCCTCCCTTCCGAAAAGGCGTTTCTCGAAACTGCTTGCATAAAACAGAACGAAATCGACTGTGACATCGATGCCTCCGACTTGCGAACACAAATCGAGCAGCACTCACTGAGCTCCACGGGCCAGGACATCGAAGATCTTTGCAATGCCCTCGAAAGGACCACAAATGAACTTCAGAAGGGAGTCCATCATCCGGCCAAGTACCCTGGGCCGATCAAGCAGGTGTCGGACGATCTGGTAAAGCTCCAACAAGAACTGGTGGATTTAGAACAAAAAGAATCAGAAGCAAACCGCGCATTAGTGGAATATGAGCAAGTCGCCGCCCAGGTGGAAAAACTCGAAGCAGGCCTAAGCCAGCATAACGAGCATCTGCGTCTGGATAGGGAGTTCTTAGATGCCGACCGTGCCTACAAACAACGGTCAGGCGAGATCCCTTCCCTCCAAGCCAAAATTGAACGTCTGAAGGCTCTTCCTCAAATCCTGGAAACGGCCAACCGTGAGCAGGGGCAATTACAAGCTTCTTTGGCGGAGATCAAGTTGAGGCAGGAGAAGGCCCAATTGTGGCTTCGAAGAAGAGGAGAACTCTCGGAATGCGAGAGATCCCTCGCTGAACTGGCCGGTGATATCGCTCGGCTAAAGGCCTGCGATGACGAAATGAAAGCATTGAAAGACCCGCTACAATCCACTCGCATCATCCCCGAAGAATTCTCTAATTTCAGGGCTTTGCAGAAACAACTCGCCGAGTGTAAGAGCGAACTTGATCGAGAAGATGCAGAAAGCAGCAATGCAGGCGCCGAACTCGTGCAGGTCAAGAAGCAGTTGGGTTTTTACGCCGGGCCCAGGGAAGAGCTCAACGCGGCTATTCAGAAACTCAAGTCCGAAAGAGAGACTGCTGCACAAACAATCGAGGCACAAAGGAACCATGAATCGGTAAAGCAAGAAAAGCTCCGGGTGGCAGCCAAACTCGAGCGGGTCAAGCAGATCGACTCAGAAAGGATCGCGCTTGAGCAGGAACTTGCGACCTACAAGTCTCTGGACGGCATAGACGCCCGGGCGTTCCGGGGCGCCCTGTCTTCCGCCAAGGCTCTTGAAGGAGCTCTTAAAGACGAAGGTATTGGATTCGAAATCGATCCCACACAACCGATCCAGATCACAATTCAAGTGGATGGAGGTGCTCGTGAAGATGTCATGCTTGAGCGCGCCCGTAAGTTCGTTGCGCGCCGAGAGATACTGGCTCACGTTCCGGGACTTGCAACATTGCATCTTACGAATGAAAGCCAGACTGCTCGCAAATTGGCCGAGCATCGCGAGGAAATTACTTCGACACTTGCCAGAGCCTCCTCGGAAACCCCTGATGACCTGCTGCGCCGGTTTGAGCGCCGCGGCCAACTGGCCGATCGCCTAACCGCAAGTACCGTCAAACTGCAGACCGCGGCGGAGTCACGAGCAATCGATGAGTGGGAATCAAGCCTCAAGGCCCTCGACAAACAGTTGGGCGATTTGTCCGAACGTATCGCAAAGGTTGGTGTGAGCAGGGGCCTCTCAGCTATTGACCAAGATTTGCAAGCCAGCCAATCGAAACTAAACGGCGTTATGACCGGGACAGCTCAGGCCGAGGCGAGAATTCAATTCCTGACCCAACAACTCGACACCCTTGCCAGAAGAACCGCCGAGCGGCGGGGTCGGCTAGGCGGTTTGCAAAATGACATTGCCGAACTTCTAAAGCGAGCAGCGGTGGAGAACGAAGCGGGGTTGAGTGCACTTGAGCAGGCTTATCTTGAATACCGAGCTAAAACCTCGGAAATTCAGATGAAGAAGGCACAGGTTCTAAGCGGGCGCCTGGAGCCTCACATCTACTCCCGTCGCAGCGCCGAAGAAGAGAAAACGCGGGAGTTGACAAAGGAGCTCGATCGGCTGGCCGCCGATGCTTTGCCCGATGAGAAGCTCAAGGAGCTCGGTACCCAAATCGAGGGGTTGGAGAAAAAGGTCAGGGCGGCGGGTGATAGTGTTATCGCACTGAAGAAAGAAAAGCAGTTGCTTGAGGCTGACCAGCTCGAACAGAAGTTCAACGAAGCCGTTACACAGGCCGCGATTGCAGAGGCAAAGAAGAAAGAGTATGAGGGCTATGCCTTCTCCACGCCCGGCGAGAGGCTCGAATGCAGCCGGCAAATCGAAAAACTTCAGATAAACCTCAAAGAGCTCCATAAGAAACGCGCGGAGCTGAAAGTCAAGTCGGACGCGGCGGGCGCAAGTCAAAGTCGCATAGCGGATTTGAAAGAGACCATCGCGGACCATGAACACCGATTGGAGCGCCTTAAGCAGCGCTTCGAAACCGATTCTTGCGTGCTTGAATACGTCCAGAAGGCTCGTGACAAGGCCTTTGCTGATTTGCTGGCGGCCATTCCCTCCGGCGTTGGCGAACTATTTCGTCGCATTACAGCCGGCAAGTACATACGCGTGGAGGGAACCGGATTCACTTTGCAGCCGTGGTCTGCCGATAAGGGAGGAACACTTCAACTAAGAGAGATGTCCGGCGGAACATCAGATCAGTTTTATCTCTCCCTCCGGCTTGAAGCATTGCGGGCCGTCTTTCGGGAGGAAGTTCCACCATTTATCCTTGACGATGCCCTAGTTTCGGCCGATCCCCAACGAAGGGCCGCAATTCTATCGATCCTTGAAGAGTACTCCGCCAAAGGTCAGGTCATTTTTCTGACCTGCCAGGATTGGCCCGAGTTGTCGAAATTTCGGTGTCTGCATTTAGGGTGAAAGCGTCGCGTCCCATGTTCTCTGCGACTGACATAGCAAATTTCCTCGCGTGCCAGCATCTGACAACCCTCGATCGTGCTGAAGAGGCGGGAGAAATTGCCAGACCGGTTCTCGCTGACCCCAACACGGAATTGCTTGCAAAGTTGGGATTAGAACACGAACAGGCGTACTTACACCATCTTCGTGAAGATCAGCATGCCGAAATCGCTGATATACCAGCCGACGCGGCTTGGCCCGAGGCGGTCGCCGGGACATTGGATGCGCTGCGAAGGGGCGTTGGTGCCGTCCATCAGGCTTCCCTCCAAGAAGGCCAGTGGGGTGGCCGCGCCGACTTTCTCATCCGTGTGGAAAAGCCAAGCGCACTAGGTTCATGGTCTTACGAAGTGATCGAGGCAAAGCTCGCACGATCAACGAAGGCGCGGGCCTTGATTCAACTTTGCTTCTACTCGGATCTTCTTTCGAGGATTCAAGGGATGGTACCGGAGTGGATGCATGTGGTCCTTGGAGGCGGCGCTAAGGCAGAGAGATTTGCAGTCCGACACTACATTGCCTACTTCCGGAAAGTCAGCCGCGAGTTCGAGGAGGCATGGAAAAGCACATCGAACACGTATCCAGAGCCTACGGACCATTGTGACGTCTGTTCCTGGTTGCCGATATGTGATGCGCGACGCCGGAGTGACGACCACTTGTATCTTGTCGCGGGGATCACACGGAACCAACGTAGGTCGCTGGTCGAGAGAGATGTGAATACTCTCGAGCGCCTCGGGAGGCTATCTCTCCCGGTTCGACCCAAGATTGAACGCATTGGGGAGGCGGTGCTTTCCCGTATCCGGGATCAAGCACGCCTCCAGCTAGAAGGCCGGGAGCAGGGTAAGCTGGTTTACGAACTACTGGAGCCCGTGGAGGCCGAAAGGGGGCTTGCCAGCCTCCCGTCGCCGTCACCGGGAGACACATTCCTCGACTTCGAAGGAGATCCTTTCGCCTTCGAGCGGGGCCTGGAATACCTCATTGGGACCGTGATGATGCCCCAGAAAACTGATACGTCGCCGCCTTATGAGGCCCTATGGTCGTTTGAACGCGCCGGGGAGAAGAAAGCCTTCGAGAACTTCATTGCGACCGTGATGGAACGCTGGCGGCGTTACCCTGAAATGCACATATACCATTACGCCCCGTATGAGCCGTCTGCAATCAAGCGCCTGGCGGGACGCCACGGAGTCTGTGTCGACGAGGTCGATCAGCTCTTAAGGGCGGGCGCCTTCGTTGATCTTTATCGGGTCGTTCGACAAGGGCTGCGAGCCTCGACCGAAAGCTATTCAATCAAGAACCTGGAACCTTTCTATGACTTCGCACGGGCCGTTCCATTGCGCGAGGCAAACTTAGCACAGCAAGCGTTCGAGGCTGTGCTGGCGTTGGGGAAAGGTCGGGAAGACATCGGCAAGCTTCTTAGTACGATTGAAGGCTACAACCGAGACGACTGCCTGTCAGCATTCCAACTACGGCAATGGCTGGAGGGTCGACGACACGCACTCGAGCTAAAAACCGGAACGGCATTGCCTCGGCCCGAAATCAAATCCGGCCAACCCAGTGAGGACCTCGTTGCTCGACTGCAACAGGTAGCGGAAATCATGGAACGGCTTGTCTCCGGGCTTCCCTCTGACGACTCAAAATGGACGGAAGAGCAAAGGGCGCGCTGGCTTCTCGCGCAGGAGTTGGAATGGCATCGTCGAGAGGAAAAGTCTGCCTGGTGGGAGTATTTCCGGCTTTGCGAGCTCTCGGACGACGAGCTTGAAGAAGACAAGGATGCCTTGGGTGGGCTCGAATACATCGGGGAAGTTGGCCAGGTGAAACGCTCGGTGGTCCACCGCTACCGGTTTCCCCCTCAAGATCATTCTATTGATCGAGCTCTTGAAGTCCACGACCCTCTAACCCGAAAAAGTCCCGGCGAAGTTGTTCAGATTAACGATCGAGAACGAACTATCGATCTCAAGAGGGGCGCTTCTTCGAAGGTCCCTCACCCGACTGCGCTCATTCCCTTTGAGATTGTTGATACAAAGGTCCTGCGAGATAGCCTCTTGCGGCTAGGTACATGGGTGGCCGACCACGGCATTAGCGGAGCGGGGTCATATCAGGCCGCGCGGGACCTTCTGCTCCGCCTCCACCCGAAGATTGGAGGGAATCCCCAGGGAGCTCTCGTCAAGGACAGAGAGGACTTGACCGAAGCGGCTAAACGTTTGGTTCTCTCTTTGCAGGCTTCAACACTCCCGGCCCAAGGTCCGCCTGGGTCGGGCAAGACGTACACGGGGGCTCGTATGGTGATCGAGCTGGTGAACAACACACGGAGGGTGGGAATCACTGCGGTGAGCCACAAAGTCATAAGTAATCTCCTTCGTGAGGGATGCCGAGCTGCGAAGGAGACGGGCCTTGCACTGCGCGTGGTCCAGAAGGCAAATGAAGAGGATGGTTGCGAAAATCCAATGGTGGCACAAGTCGATACGAACCAGAAGGTCCTGAGCGCCTTGGCTAGTGGCGCTGTGAGGGTCGCGGCCGGGACACCATGGCTCTGGGCAAGGGAAGAGATGGCCAATTCAGTTGATGTCCTCTTCGTCGACGAAGCGGGACAGATGTCCCTTGCGAACGTTCTAGCCCTCTCGCAAGCCGCTTCAAGCGTCGTTTTGCTCGGTGATCCCCAGCAGCTTGATCAACCTCAGCGGGGCGTGCACCCGCTGGGGGCGGACGTCTCAGCTCTGTCCCATTTATTGCAGGACCGTGCAACTATTGGTGCTGAGGAGGGTCTCTTCTTGGCGGAAACTTGGCGTTTGCATCCGGATATCTGCGCCTTTACCTCAGAGGTTTTTTACGATGGACGGCTTCGGCCCCGCCCTGAGAACCAGAAACAACGACTCAACGCAAAAGGATTTCTTGACGGAACCGGTCTGCGATTCATCCCAATCGAGCATATAGGAAACCAAAACGAACCCCCGGAGGAGGTCACAAAAGTCGCCGAAATCGTTAATGGACTCCTCCGGGAGGGGATGACTTGGACGGACAAGAATGGGAAAACGATCCCGCTCGAACTTCAAGACATTCTGGTCGTAGCTCCCTATAACGCGCAAGTATCGGCGTTGGCTGAGAGACTTCCCGTGGGAGCGAGGGTGGGTACTGTTGACAAGTTTCAGGGACAAGAGGCTCCCGTTGTCATCTATTCGATGACAACTTCGACCCCAGATGATGCGCCGAGAGGAATGGAATTCCTCTATAGCCTAAACCGGTTGAACGTCGCGGTTTCGCGGGCGCGATGTCTCGCAGTAATTATTGCGAGTCCGGCGCTGTTCCAAGTGCGATGCAAGACACCGCGCCAGATGGAGCTTGCCAATGCGTTTTGCCGATATCTCGAAATGGCCTGCCGTGCATAATTAGGCATTCATGCTACCGGATGCTTTTTGACGACCCCCACGCGGCGTTGCAGGCGAGGTCAGGTTCCTCAAATCTTAGGCTGCCACATCAAAAGGTGTGCACACTCTTTCTCTTCGCACACCCGATTAAGCAGAAACAGGGCAACGCGTGGGGGCGGAATGATCTCGAAAAGTGCGGTTGTCCCGGCGCATACCGTTAAAAACCGCACGACTATCGTTGAGGTCATTCTTACCAAACCGGATGGTGGGGTATATACTACGGGGCCAATGGCCCACTACAGTACGGAATAGCGCGGGCCAGGATTTCCATCAGCGCAGAAGGCAGCTCCTGACGGGAGGGCTGAAACACGTGGCGTTGGACGCTTCTTCATTACACAACACAATTCCCAAGCCCGGCCAGAGCATTCTTGTCCGAAGTAGGCCTGCTGTCGTCAGGGATGTCCGCACCTTCAGCTCGCCGACAACGGGTGCAGCGCATGCCGTTCAGGTCGACTATCTGGACGGGTGGTCTCACCCTGATGCCGATCAGGTCATTTGGGAACGGGAAGTCGGGGCTCGCGTCATATCGAGCCTGACCCTCCCCAGGATTGGCCAGGATTCCATTCACCCGGATTTACCAAGCCGACTCAAAGCGTTTCTCGATTCCTATCGTTGGTCAGCTATCAACACGTTGCTCCCACATCGGGAGAGAGAGCCAGAGGAGGTCCGCCTTGTTGCGCCCTGGCACAGCGCCGTTCAGATCGAAGATTATCAGATCTACCCGGTGCTCAAATCTCTCCTCATGCCCAGGGTTTCGCTGCTCCTGGCGGACGATGTTGGTCTCGGAAAAACCATTGAGGCGGGTCTAATCATCTCCGAACTTTTCGCTCGTAGGCGGATTCAGCGGGTCTTGGTCGTTTGCCCTGCCTCATTGCAGGGGCAATGGCGCGATGAGCTAAAGGACAAGTTTCATCTCGACTTCATTATTATCGACCGTGACGAGACCTTCAGGATTCAACGTTCCTTAGGAATGGATTCCAATCCCTGGGCTACTTATCCGCGGATCATCACGTCCATGGACTATCTGCGGCAACCTGACATTCTTAACAGCTTTCAGGCGGCGTCGGGTGGGCTCACTGGAAAGGACCAGTCCAAGTTCCCGTGGCAGATGCTGGTGGTAGACGAAGCCCATAATCTGTCTCCGTCGAGATTCGGAGATGACAGTGACCGATACATGATGCTGAGACAGCTCAGCCCCGTGTTCGAGCACAAGATTTTTTTGACCGCGACGCCCCACAATGGGTACACCGTTTCCTTTACAGGACTCCTCGAACTGCTCGATCCAGTGCGATTTCGGCAAACTTCGATAATGGACGAGCGTGACCACGATCAAGTCCGACTCACCATGGTCCGGCGGCTCAAGTCAGAATTGAATCGCCCTGGCGAAATCACGCGATTTCCCCGACGAGAGGTCAAAGCAATCCCCGTCGCGTTCACACCGCACGAGAAGGAACTCTTCGCGGCTCTTCGTCAATACAGGAAGGCTGCACTGGAGTTTCTCGCAAGAGTCGGACCCAGAGAACGTCGCATCGGGGACTTCCTTCTCACGCTACTGACGAAACGGCTGCTTTCGAGCTCCTACGCCTTTGCTTGCACATGGTGGCAGCATGTTGAAGGAGTTCAACTGGGCGAGGCCGAAACGGACACGATGGACCAAGCGGTGGCTAGAGCCGAAGCCCCAGTAAACGATGATGAAGAAAAGGATCTTCGCGACCTGGACGTGGCCCGTCAGGGGGGAGCCTGGCTCTTTGCCTTCGCTGAGGCTCTACGGCCGGAAATGGATGAGGTTGGTGAGAGGTTGAAAGCCCTGGGCTGGCCCGCCGACCGGGTAAGCACGGGCGCCATTGGAGCCAGCCACCTTCCCCCGGATGCTCGCTGGGACCACCTTATTGATTGGGTCAAAAGCCATCTCATGAGGGATGGTCTCTTCCGCGACGACGAACGCCTAATATTGTTCACTGAGTATAAGCACACTCTTGATTATCTCCTTCTCCGATTCCAACGCGCCGGCATTGTAAATCCCCAGTTAGAATTCATATTCGGCGGGATAGGGGCATCCAGCACCCGGCGCGATAACATCAAGGAGGCCTTCAACGATCCCGAAAGCCCCCTGCGCATTCTTTTGGCCACCGATACAGCCTCTGAAGGGATCAACCTTCAGACCAGTTGTCGGTTCGTCCTTCATCAGGAAATTCCGTGGAATCCCATGCGTCTCGAGCAGCGCAACGGTCGTGTTGACCGTCATGGTCAAGCACGCGATGTCGACGTCTTCCATTTCACCAGTAGCGATGAGGCCGACCTGAAATTCATGGCGCACGTCGTAAAGAAAGTCGAGCAAGCCCGTGAGGATTTGGGGAGTGTTGGCCAGGTAATCGACCAGGCGATCTTGGAGCATTTCACCAGAAGAGAATTGGACGAGGCTTCACTCGACCAGCGTGTGGAGGGTGTGAAGAAGGATGAGGTTGATGCGCAGGATATTCAAAGTCGCGATCGAGGGACGGACGATCTTTACATACGCGCGCTACAGCGCTTGCGGGCAACAGAGCTAGCTCTCGGATTGTCACCGCGGGGCCTTGCGACCCTCCTGCAACAGGCATTGGAACTTGAAAAGGGAAGCCTCCAAGCGACAGCGGAAGCGGATGTCTACCGCATATCTGTCATACCTCCCGCCTGGAAGAAGCTCGTTCAAGAAATGCTCGAAATAGAGAAAGGAAAGCTCCAAGGTGCTTTGCCCAAGCTCGTCTTCGACCCGAGCTACTTCGAGACGGTTGAGAATGGGCGGAAGATATACCGCACTCGACCAGACGCAGTGCTGGTACGTTTGGGCCACCCCCTGATGCGCCGGGCAATTTCGACTCTTCGCCGCCACCTCTGGGACGGCAGAGAGCTTGCTCGCTGGACCGTAACCGCAAGGAGGCTCCCGCCAGATATAAGTGAAATTCTCGTTCTCCATACGACACTTGAGATCACAAATGCGCTGCGAGAAACAGTTCATCAAGAGGTCATAGCCACCCCCTTTCAGGTACACGGCGACCACCTGACGCCGAACACGGCGGGAACCACGAGGGGAGCGAAGGCGGCGAGGAGGCCGACCGGCACGCCGACTGCGAGCACCTGCAGCGTCATCCCGTCCTGCACCGCCCGTCTCATCCT
>JAKAWN010000030.1:24082-29709 GCA_021827245.1 Acidobacteriota bacterium
ACCACCTGACGCCGCTAGTTGATGAGCTGTGGCAACAGCTCGCTCATTTAGAATCCCGCAATCTTCCTCTCGCTGAACTTGGTGCTTATGTCACCAAGCTGAGCGATCAATGGACGAGCCACGAACAGCAAGTCAAGAATTTCCTCAGCGAGAAAACGAGCTTCTACCGCAAGGAGTTCGAGAAACGCATGACTGAACGCTTGAAGGAGGAAACCGCCGAAGAGAAAGAGACCTTTACTTCGCGTCTGAAAGAACTGCAGCAAGAACCGAAATGGCTTGAAAAGCAGCGCGCCGAGATGGGCAGGCAAAAGCAGCGGTTGCGGCAGGGACTGCTGTTCGATGAAGTCAGGGTCCTGGAAGAACAGAAGTTGCGGGATTTGGAATGGGAAGTTATGCACAGCCACATCGAACAGATGAAGCAGTTGCTTGAGCGGGAGCGGGACCGAATGCTCGAAAAGATTCTTCCTAAGCGATTCTCACTGGCATCGGTTGATCTTCAACCCTTGGCAATCGAATACATCGTCAGTGAGAAAGAAGGGGTAGGCGCCTAATGCCTTTGGCGGCTCCCTCAATTAAACACGCTTGGTGGTCCGAACTGCGTCACGGAGGCCTGCTGATCTCGCCGGCGGTACTCGATGAGTATTTCCCTGAGGAGCCGCTTGTTCCTTCTTCGTTTGCTTACAATCGGCTCCGTGACCGATACAATAGCTTTGCCGCGTGGCTCCATAAGCAACCCGACCTCGCACACGGTGAGGTCCAAAGCCTCCACACATGGTTGGATAATGTCCTTGAAGATTTCCTCGGACATGACAAATTACACTGGCTGAAAGGGTCAAACGTCCCTCAAGACCTGACGGTCGAAACCACCTTAGGCGAACGCCTTCGCCCGAATCGAGTTCTATACCTTGACGGCACTAAGAACCGCCCGGCCCTCGTCGTATGGGTGGACCGGACCAAGCACGTGGGTACGGGCAAAGGCCGAACAGCATACAGCCGCCTGATCGAATTCCTGCGATCATCGGGGTTGAAGCTCGGGCTCCTTACAAATGGGTCCCAATTCCGGCTTTGTTACGCCGGACTGGATAACGAGTCATGGGCAGAATGGGACGTTGAGAACTGGTTTGAAGAAGGCGAGTTGCGCCTGCAACTCCTGGGTTTCCTCACCCTTCTGGGACCAAACGGGTTAGCGGCCTCCAAAGATGGTGAATTCACACTTCTATCGGCTGTGCAGGCTTCCCGCACAAGACAGGGTGAACTTTCCACCGTTCTCGGTGAGCAAGTCAGGCAAGCTGTCGAGTTGATTTTGTCCGAACTAGATAAAGCAAAGCGGAAATATCCTTCGCTTCTCGATGTTGTTTGTAAGGCCCCTGACGGCTCGGAGCTTGGACAAAAGCGGATCCTGGAATCCCTCTACCAGGCGACTTCTCGTTTGGTCATGCGGATGGTGATTGTTTTTTACGCCGAAGATCGAGGAATGTTGCCCAGAAGTCTGGAATCCTACAACGCCAGCTACGGTCTGGAGGGTCTTTACGAAAGGCTGCGCCGTGCCGTGGCTCACGAGGGCTACCGAGCTCTGTCGGAACAGTCAACCTCCTGGCCCCGCATTCTTTCCCTATTCCGGCTCATCCACGATGGCTCTCCCCACCCTGAATTACCCGTCCAGACTTACGCGGGATTGCTCTTTCGCCCTGGCAATCCTAAGGATCATGACCCCATCATGCGAGCTCTCGCGCTCATGGAAGACGCGCGAGTCGAAATCCCCGACGCGACTGTGTTGGAAGTTCTGACACGGCTGAAAATCGGGAAAATCAAAATCCGGCACGGCAAAACAGCCTCATGGGTTAGTGGCCCCGTAGATTTCACAGACCTCCGGACCGAGTACATCGGCATCATGTATGAAGGTCTTCTGGACTATGAGCTCAAGGCGACTGACCAAACAATGGTCTTCCTTAACATTGGGCAACAGCCGATCCTCCCACTAGAAATCCTTGAGAATATGCCCGACGCAAACCTCAAGGACCTGCTGGAAAAACTGAGCAAAGAAAAGGCCAAGGGTCCGCAAACCGAGGAATCCACAGGCGAAGAAGGAGAAGAAGAGGTCGACGAAGATGAAGAGTCCGCCGATGAGGAAGCAGAGGCCGAGGAAGAGGCGGAGGCAGAGGAAGTCGAAGCAGAAGCACCCGCCGGCGAAGCGGAGAGCAAGGCGCCGGAGATCCGGACCGAAGCTGACATCCGCCGCGAGCGCGCTCACAAATGGGCGTTGAGGGCCGTCGAGGTTGCCGGCTGGGTCAAAAAGCCTCGTGGGAAGAATCCGAATCTGTATCAATTCGAAAAAGACCGCCAAGCAGCGGCGCAGAAGCTGATTGCCCGAGTCTTGGACCAGGGTGAATTCTACCTCTCCCGTTGGGGTGGGACACGTAAAGGCTCAGGCACCTTTTACACGAAACCCGGCTTGGCTGTACCGACTGTTCATCGGACGCTAGAACCTCTAGCGTATAACAAGGCAGATGACGGGAAAATCATTCCGAAGACACCGGAAGAGGTCCTTGCGCTGAAGGTCTGTGACCCTGCTTGCGGCTCTGCTTCCTTCCTGGTTGCCGCACTTAACTATCTGACACAAGCGCTTTACGAATCCCTCGTCTATCACCATCGCATCGCTGAAAATGGAAACCCAAAACCTATCACACTCCCTTACGGACGCCAGTCCCAAGCAGCAATTCCTGAGGAAATCTTCCCTGTGCCCGTAAGTGACGAGCGTTTTGAAAAAATGCTGAGGGCCCGGCTCAAGCGGTATGTGGTCGAGCGGTGTATCTATGGCGTGGACTTCAATCCCATGGCCGTTGAATTGGCTCGACTTTCGCTCTGGCTTGAAACCATGGATAAAGACCTGCCTTTTGGGTTCCTCGACCACAAGATCAAAGCAGGAAACTCATTGATTGGTTGCTGGTTCGACCGGTTTATGGATTATCCGGTTTGTGCTTGGCTACGTGAAGGAGGCGACAAGAATCATACCCACGGAACTCACTACGCGCAGGGAGAATGGACCAAAAAGATCAAAGAAAGCCTAAGTAAGAGAGTCAAGCCGGAGCTGGTCCAACAGATTACAGCCCAAAGGTCCGACGTTTTCGAGTTCATTAAGGAAGGGGCGGTTCCCGAGAACCTCCACAGCGAGGCAGCTAGGGTCTTCGAAGAATTACATTCACTTCCGGTCGCAACACCCGATGGCATTGAACGACGCGAAAGGCTTTACAGAGAACGCTTCACAAACAACCCAAAGCTAAACGCATTGCTCCAGGCTTTCGATACATGGTGTGCCGTGTGGTTCTGGCCGGCAGACCAATTGGGACCAGGGGCGCCAACTCCCTTCAATTTCTTCCTGCCGAAGCCCGCAGCGCATGAAACGGTCCAACAGTTGAATAACGAACTCAAATTCTTTCACTGGGAATTGGAGTTTCCTGACGTCTTCGCTTCGACCAATAGCGGTTTCGACGCGGTCTTCGGCAACCCACCATGGGATATCGCCAAACCCAATTCCAGAGAGTTCTTTTCTAATTACGACCCAATTTACCGCACTTATGGGAAGACAGAGGCAGTCTCGCATCAAAGGCAACTTTTCCAAGCTGACCCCGAAATCGAGCGTCACTGGCTCTCGTACAGTTCGTACTTTAAGGCAATGAGCAATTGGGTGAAGTTTTCTGCGTTCCCGTTTGGTGATCCGTTTTTTGATCAAGCCGAAACCATAACATTAGCCAAGGGTAAGAAGAATTTTCAACTTCACGAATCTTGGCGCGCTCAACGATCAAAGGTTAAAGGATTCGTTGCTTTTGACCACCCTTTCCGACACCAGGGATCAGCCGATATCAACACCTACAAGATGTTCCTTGAGATGGCTTACTACCTCCTTAAACAAGGCGGTCGCCTTGGGATGCTTGCCCCATCAGGTGTGTACGGTGACAAGGGGGCGGGAATGCTGAGGAAACTGTTTCTCAGCACAGGAAGCTGGGAGTGGCTTTACGGGTTCGACAATCGCGACGGGATTTTCAAAAGCGTTCATCGGGATACAAAGTTTCCGGCGATCATCGCCATGAAAGGAAGCACAACGAACGAAGTACAGGCAGCGTTTCTCCGAAGAAACACGCTTGATTGGGAGTCTCCTCAGCCCCATACGATCTCATACCCGACGAACCTCTTGACGGTTCTTAGCCCGACGTATAGAGCATTCTGGGAAATCAGGCGCACTGCAGAACTTGACCTCTTGGCCAAAATTTACCATGGGAAGACGCTCATAGGGGACCAGTCCGCTTCTGCTTGGAAGATCCAATACGCAACAGAATTCCACATGACAAATCACCGTGATTATTTTTCCGCATTGAAGGATGAGATAGATAGAGGCTCTGTGGCAGCTCAGTACGGGCGCTGGAATGGTCCCGGGGGCGAGATTGCTCTTCCGCTGTTCCAAGGTGGAATGATATGGCACTTCGAGCTGCTAGGGGAGTATTTGCCCAGATCGGACGGTTTCGGCGCAGACGTTGGAAACTCATCTTCATGGATTGACAAACAGATTTCGCCAGAGCTCTTGGTAGATTCAAAGGTCTATCAAACTTGGGAGAAGGCCCACCACGGACCGAAATTGGTTTTTCGCGACGTTACCAACCCTACCAATCAGCGGACGATGATCTGTGCGCTATTGCCAGATTTCCCTTGCGCAAACGTTCTGGGCGTTCTAACAACAGAGTCGAGCCGCCTGGCCGACCTCCTTCAAATCGAGGTAATGGTGAATTCCTTCGCCTTCGATTTCTGCGCGAGGACGAGGATGAACGGGAAGCATCTCAATTGGTTCCTGGTCGAAGAGTTGCCGTTACTGCGAGCTTTCAACGACGTGCTGCGCACGCAAACCATCCTTATCGCCGCACGCCTAAACAACACGGCGCTCCCCTTTTCTCCGCACTGGATTGAGCTTTCGGATCGAACGTTAAGGGACCTCCGTTTACGGCTCTCCCGTTTCCGTTCCCTTTGGGCTGTGAGTCCCCACGAACGGCTAAGGCTCCGGTCGATCGCTGACGCGCTTCTAGCTGACAGCTACGGGCTAAATTACGAAGACTTGAAATACGTCTTGCGGCTTGATGCGAGCGATCCCAAAGGCTTTTGGCGAGTTGACCAAGACAAACCCTGCGAGCTCCGTCATACGACATTGGCGCTTGCAGCTCTCCGGGACCTTAAGGAAATGGGACCTGAAGCCTTTTGCAGCATTCCGGATCCTGATGGCCTGCCTGGTTGCGGCTGGCAAATTCCTGACACCCTTACATTCGCTGTCCGCGATGGCGGGTTCATCGACCTTGATGCAAAGGACGGCCTGAGCTATCCAGTTCGCGAACGGTTGGGGCCGCGCCTCCTGTCATGGCAGCTTGAATGTACGCCCGAGGAATCCTGGGCGGAATGTGAGTTTCATGCTCGCAACATTCTTGGCGAGGAGAAATTCAAAAAGCTCATGGCGGAACTCCGTGGAGAGAAACCATCCGAAAATGAAGCGGACCAGCCAGCTGTGGTTGAAGACCCCACTGGGCAACACAAGTTGTTTGCGACAGGTGCTCCAAACCTGTTGGGCCAGGACGATAACCGTATCATCG
>JAKAWN010000453.1 GCA_021827245.1 Acidobacteriota bacterium
AACAATCAATCCAGCCTGTGACCCGTCTACTCCGAAGGCTGTTTTCAACCTTCGAAGCGTACCGCCTTCGAACTCAAACATTCATACCATCTCCTTTGGTGGTTCGGGAATGCCGTGATTTTGCAGGCACAGATCGCTGCAATCGGCTTACTACGAGTCAAGGACTTAAACATCAGTCTCGCGTACCCAGACTAATCCGTTCTGCCTGACCAACTCCCGCACTTCGTTCACAAACCCGCCAACATCGTGCTGGTCGGTCGAGGTAACTTCAAACGCCATGTAGGCTGGCGTCTTTTCCATAAGCCCCTTTAGGGTCGGCACCTCCAGCCGGAGGTTAATGATGTCATACGGTTTTCCCTTCAACAGACCTTCCAGCTTCTTCAGCAACGCTTTATCTCCAAACTCTCCGGCAATCTCAATCCGTGCCCTGCTTTGAATTTGATGAAGCTGCTCCTCGGCGCGCTCCCGTGCCTGAGCGATCTGCTGCATGGTGCGCTTTTCGGCCGCTTCCTTGTGAACGACCTTGAGAATTTTGTGCTCACGTTCCGTTCTCCACACTAAATCGCGCGGCGGGAACGAAATTGCCAGCGTGGGACAGACCACGGCACACGTAGAGCACCCCACCATGCAGTTGTACGCACGCTCTACGACCGCCTTGTGGAACTTGTCAGGCGTCAGGCCGTAAACTTCCCGGCCGCAGGTCACATAGCACAACTCACAACCAATGCACTTGCGCGCATCGACCGACGGGAACCACGGGATCTCCTTTCTCGCGATTCCGTGCCATTGGGTCTGGCTTAGATCCTTGGGCATAAGCCTCTTTCCCCTTCCGCGCTACACTTTTCGGGTTTTCCTGTCGCAACGCCGATCAACTTTTCATTGCCAGCTCCATGAGCATCGTTCCTATGGACAGCCGGTAACAACCCTCAAACTCAGGGCATTCCAGGCAGTGCTGCCACTCTTCATGATTTACGGTTGCTGCCCGATTGGTCACGGCCACACCTGGGTGGTCCACTCGGTAACCAAATACCCTCCCAGTGACCTCCTCGTTGTCAACCATATGAATGAGGTCAGGGAACACCTTGCCGTAGCAATCCACTTTGGTCTTCATTGAGTTACCTCCTGCGAGGACGCAGACGCTCGAACGCTTGCCTCAGTAGAAGCCCTCACAGTCGCTTCCCCGAACAATGGTGCCCGGCTTTTTCGCGCAAACCAAACCAGCGCCAGCATGACCGGAACCTCTATCAGCGGCCCGACGACGGTCGCCAGCGCAACCGTGGGGTTGAATGCCGTGATGGCGATGGCAATAGCAATTTCAAAGTCGCGTCCGGTCGAATTAAAACCGACAGCCACGGAATCCTCATAGTTGAAGCGCAGTCTCCATCCGGCCAGGTAGGCGAGGGGAAACATGGTCCAGAAAAAGATGACCATCGGAGCCGCCAGGTGCAGAATCACCTGCGGCCTGCCCACGATCAGGTCGCCCTTGAGAGCGAACATGACAACTAGCGTGAACAGCAGGCCCAGAATTGAGAGACTGTCGAGTACGGCCTTGACCTTGCCGAATCCCTCTTCGCCGTAACGCGCTACTCCCCAGCGGCGCGTGAGATAACCCGCCACAAGGGGCAGGCCGAGATACAGCACGACACTCTCAGCCACCACGGCGACACTAAATTGAACAGCGCCCAGCAGCCATTTCGCGTAGATCGGGATAAGGATCATCTGAAGAATGGAATTCATCGCTACCAACACCACAGCCAGCGCATTGTTACCCAGGGAGAGAAACGTAAAGACGATCACCATAGCGATGCAAGGCGCCAATCCGTAAAGCACCAGCGCAGTATGGAAGTCGCTGCCCTTGGGGAAAAACAAGCCGGCCAGTAGGTACATCCAGAAAGGCGCGACGGCGAAATTTAAGAACAGGACCACCAGAAGTTGCTTCGGCGATTTCAAGGCTTTGCCGAAATCCCCAAAGCGGATATTGGCCATGGCGGGATAGATCATGAAAAAGAGACCCACCACGACACCGAGCGCCAAAGAGTTGGGCAGGTTAAACACGTAGCTGCCGTCGACAATTGATTTGATCGCGTCGATAGGTGGCGTGATCGCAAAGTTCGAGATGCCGTAAACTTTGCCTATCCCGATTCCCAGCGCCATGCTGACCAGGACGAACACGGGGAGCAGCTTGAAATTCTGCAGCTTGGCCAAGGCCTTGATCACCCGAGCGTCTCTTTTGGTTGGTGTGTTTTCTGTCATGAGGCAATCCTCCAAATTTCTTTCCCGCTTTCCGCCGCCTGCCGTGTCCAGGCCGTGATCACCGGACATTCTCTGGTCCGGCAGTGATTTGTCAGCGGGCCTCGAGTTGTGCATGGCTGCCTGGTGCTTCGGCTAAAATGGGGCGGTGGGAACGAACAGTTGCCGGTTTGGCACACGCTCCCCGCGCCATCGCCTCTTTGAGCTCCTTCAGATCGTCTTCCAGCACGCTTTTGCCTTTGAAAACCTTTCGCAGGAACTGGTGAATAGTCTTCAGATCTGGATTGTCCTTCGTTGCGACCCGGTAAAACACGCGCAACCCCTCTCGGCGGTCAAGCACGAGGCCCGACTGCTTCAGATAGTTGAGGTGCCTGGAAATGGTGGGTTGGGTGCCGGCAGTGATGCGTTGGATATCACAAACGCAAAGCTCCCCCTGCAGCAGGAGGTTCATGATCCGCAGGCGGGTTATGTCTGACAACCCCTTGAAATAACCTTCCAGATCTTTCATGCTTCCTCCTTGCTATATGTGCTTATCCGCATATACAATGGGCCTGATTCGACCGGTTGTCAAGGGGCTAATGAACCGAACTTGGAAACCGAATCCTAGTGTCAAGCCGACCCGGCGAATATTCCACGGCTGAAGATCTGCCGAGATCGAGCGAACGAGTGGACAGCTTTACGATCGAGGAGGAAACTCTTGCCTAAGCCGAAGCTTTTGTTTCTTTGCACGCACAACTCCTGCCGCAGCCGGATGGCGGAAGGCTTTCTGCGGCACCACCGGGGATCGCTTTGAAGCCGCAAGTGCCGGCGCCGTGGCCAGCGAGGTAAATTCCGACGCAATTCGTGTCATGAAGGAGGTCGGGATCGATATTTCGGGGCAGCGGTCCAAGGGCTCCTCCGAGTTCTTAGGACAGCGTTTCGTTTATGTGGTCAGGGTTTGTGACCGGGCCAAGGAGACATGCCCGATCTTTCCAGGGGCGTTCAAGTATTTCCATTGGCCCTTCGACGACCCCGCGGCCGCAAAGGGAACCGAAGCAGAACAATTGGCCGTTTTCCGGCGTGTGCGGGACGAAATCGAGGGCCGCATCCTCGTGTTCATCGCCAAGGAATCCTGAAGAGCCTGTAGAATGCGAAGAGAATCCAAAGGTAAAAAAAAGTGCTAAGAAGTCAATCCGCGAGAACGATCGCGGGCACGCGGACACACTTTCGGTCACTCAGTCCAGAGCAAGCGGCTTGTGCTTGGCGCTTCGTCTGGTGCTGTACCAAAACTGTTCCAAAACCCGATCTTAAAGGCCCAAAAGGGGTTAAGCTTTGAGCGAATGCAGAAGCCCCGAATTGGTGTAAGCCCATGAAAAGCGAGCGACGGGATGGAAGGCGTTGGAAAACAACCAACTTCCTCCGGAGCAACAGGTCGGGGGTTCGAATCCCTCCAGGCGTACCAACTACGTCCAATAACACCTGGAAGTTACATATCATCTAGGCTCACGCCGTCCGATCAGTTTGTGCATTTGGGGGCCACATTGGGCTACAACTTTGAAGCAATCTGCTCTGATGCCGAGCGCTTGGCTTCATCCACCGAGTGCAGATTAATCAGAGTCGTGTCGATGCCGGAGTGGTTAAACAGGGACCAAAGAGCGTTCAACGAGATACTGCTGTCTCCACCTCCCTGGGTAGCGGGGGTGTGCCGATCCGTGGAATCTTGAGGCGGGCGCAGACCTATGAAGGTATCTCCTCGGGTTTCCATCCATTAAAGGAGTTCCGTTCCGGCTCGGATACAACCAGTCGGAATCCTGGGGCCGGATGGCCAGCCACTGCTTCAGGTTCTCGATCATCGGTTTGAGAATTGGAATTGCTCGCTTGCTTTCTTCGGTCTTGCGCTTTCCCGCTTCTTTTTCCTTGAGGTGAAGGTTTATGGTGATATGCAGTTCCTCTCTTTCGAGATCCGAGTCCCAGATTTTCAGTGCCAGCATCTCGTTGCTCCGGGAGCCGCAGACCAGCCCGAGCAGGAAGATGGCCCGATAAGGCTCATCAAGTGCTTCCGTCAGTTTCACGATCGCATCAACGGTGATTACCCGATGAGGCCTGCCCCTACCCATGGGCGGGACTTCGACTTCCCGGGCGGGGTTGCCGGATCCCACGCAGCCCAGCAACCGGGCCCTCTTGAAGATGCTGGAAAGCAGGTTGCGAAGGTACCGGATGGTCTGGGAGGGATATTCCTGCTGTTCCTTGAGCTGAATGAACCGCTGAATCTCGGGCCAGGTGATTTCAGCCAGTATCCGGTCCCCAAACTGTGGAAGAAGGTGTTTTCTCTCCAGACAGGTGTAAAGCCTCTGCGTGGAATCCCCCTTGTGAGGCAGGAAATCCAGAGCGTAGTGATTGTGCCAGAATTCCTTGAAGGTGAGAGCCGAGCGGTGATATTCACCCCCTGCCTGGAGTTGAGAGAGCCATTAATCCGCCACCCTTCGGACCTCGGATTTGGTGCGGCTGGCTGGAATCAAGATTCTCGTCCTTTGTCGAGCCACGATTTTCCCCTCGTTATCATGGACGTATTCCCGATAGCGAAGAGTCCACTTTCTGTTTTTCTTGCGAATTGAACCCTTTTGATACTACCGACGAACGGGCAAATAATTTTCCTCCTCCATGCCTTTGCCGTTCCCGGCTTACCTTTTGCCTTTCTGGATTATTCAGGAGGGTGGCGCTCAATGAAGGCCTCGACCTCCTCTTTCACGAACCACACATACTTCCCAGGCTTGTGGCGAGGGAGCTTGTCTTCCGCATGCTTCTTGGTGTGCTCTTAAAGCCGCGCTGGCTTCCGCGTGGCCATTACGGCTGCCCGGACCCGCGACCAAGTCGAAGCCATTGCCAGAGAAGCGCCCCAGGGGCAGGTTTGCCCCGTCATGGCGGACGTCAGCCGCGAGTCTGATCGTGCTGCCCTTCTCAAACAAGTCGAAGCCCGGCTCGGGCCTGTCGATGTTCTGGTGAACAATGCCGGCCGGGGAATGCGTTTTGCTTCTGAACGGTTTCTCAGCGCGCCTCACCCTTTCTGGAAGACGGACCCGAAGGCCTGGCGGATGATCATTGCAACCAACGTGAACGGCCCTTTCTTTATGGCTCACGCCGGTTCAAAGCTCCTCCGGCGCGGTGATTTTGAAC
>JAKAWN010000454.1 GCA_021827245.1 Acidobacteriota bacterium
TGCATTGCCGAATCTCCGCATCAGCGATCTGGTAGAGGGTCTGCGTGATCTGTGCCAACTCGGGCTGCCCTTTTCTTGTTTATTTGACGCCAGAAACGTGGTACTCGCCTAGCCCTTTCTCAGATCCTTCTCGCTTCGCCAAAATCCACCGGTGGCCTCGTCTTCTAACAAAATCACAGCGCGTATCCCGAAAACCAAAACCTCCTAAAATCTCGGTTAGGAACTGCGGGGTGCTGATGTGGACTCCGTAGAGCGCAGCATCAGCCACCATGATGTGAATTGGTGCCCCATCCTTCAAACACCGGTGGCACTCACGTAACACGTCTGACATCTGCGAGAAGTAGGGGTAAACCAGAAAATCGTATTCCTTCTTCCCAGCTTTTTGTTTGCGAAGTGAGGCTAGCTGTCCAACGATGGGATCAAGCTTATGCTGTAGAGAAGCGGAAAGACTGCAACGGTAATCTTCCTGTTTGTCCTTATGCCCTTTCAGCGCAGTGGTTGTGTTCACGATCAGGCGTGATCTTACCTTGGTCGTAATTTCCCCCCAGGAGTTGGCGATGCCCCAAAAATACAGCAACATTCGGGTCATCTCCGCATAGTCGAAATTGTTCAAGTACGGTGGAGATGTAACCACTATATCAACGGAGTTGTCCAAAACATGCGCCATATCAGTCGAAGATTGTTCAAAAACCGAATGCCGAGATAGTGTCCTCGGGGAGCGAAATGCGTAAGTATCTTGTTGGATGAAGCGCGCGACAGCTGCGCACGATGTAGCGGGGGGAACGGCCCGCTTTTTCGAGGTTGGTGCCTTGTAAATGCCATCCGTTTGTGAATGTGAACTCATCTCAACGATTTTCGATAGCATCAGAAATGCGAGATCACTCTCCTTGAATTTCTCAAAAAGAGCCTCTCGCGCACCCAACAGTGATTTTAGTACAGTCGTGTCAAAGAGTTTTGATAAGAACCTTTGGGCTTCTTCTGAAAGTGTGCGGTCAGACCGGTAAAGTTGCAAACCTGAGATGATTGCCTGCTCAATTCGTTCAACGTCAGTTGGGATGGGCGACGCTAATTTTGCCCTTGCAACTCGTGCAAAAACTGGGTGCGCCTCGAAACCTACGGAGTCCATACCACGCTGCTTGGCCACAACTTGAGCTGTTCCGCATCCCGCGAAAGGATCCAAAAGGAGTTGGGGCTTTGCGGTTTCGAGAGAATCACAGCACTGGTTAACAAATTCGGGTGAAAAGCCTGCGATGAAATTAAACCATCGATGGACCGGATGTCGGTCTGCCGTCGTGTTCGTGGGCAGCCTCTCCGCAGAGACAGCAGCGCCACCAATTCTATTGTGCCGGATTCCCCGCGATGGTCGGACATTGGAGTGAAATAATGGAATTTGTGTTGGATAGAACTGAGCCATAATTCCCTACCCGTCTTTCTCCTCGTGACTAGTGCTGGCAATATGCCAAAACCGGGAATCACTTTCGCAATCGACGCCAATGGCTTGACTTTGATGTGTTCTAAATCTTCCCACCCTAGTTAGCCAGCCTTCGCAGTTCGTTTTCTTACAGGTAACCTCCAGTAGTAAAACCAAATGCCGCGTTGCGCATTCGAATGTCAACGCTTGCGAGGGCATACAAAGATCTACGACTTTATGAACCCCAAATTCATGAGCCGGTACTGCAATGCTTGAACGCTGACGCAGTATTTCCGCGCCAGCGCCGGCAACAATTCTTCATCGCACAGGTCAACAGCGTGCACCTGTGCGAGATCAGCCGCTATGAATTCATGCGGCATCAAGAGCTCAGCCGCAAAGTGGTTGGCTTCCATTTCGCCTTCGTCAGTGCCTTGGCTCGAAACGTCGCTTCTGAGCCGGGCTGAGAATTTGTGGTCTACGTGAAGGGGATCTTGCTGGTCGTGAAGTAACAGGTGTCCTAGCTCATGTGCGATTGTGAAGTCTTGGCGCACCGGAGCGTGATGCGTGTTAACTCCGATGGTGGCTTGGTTCTCATCGCGGTACAGAAAGCCGGAAAGGTCGCCTTCGAGCGATTTAAGAACAATCCGGGCACCTTGTGATCTTGCGATCTTCCGAACCGGAACAGGCGCTCGAGTAACGGCACTCGACGCAAGTAAGTCATGAACCAGCGCTCGGATTCGCTTCCGCTGGATGGCCATTGATTCTCACCCCCTTCTTTTCGGGCTTGGAAATGCTGTGCTATCTTTGAGACCGGCTGCTGAAACCACAAAGGCTCGCTCCTCTTGGGAAAGCATCTGCAACGTTCTTGTGGCAGTTGCCGGGATGGGCTGAGGCTCTGCCGGAGATGGCAGTAGAACGGTAGGCTGAGCCTTCAGTGTTTCAGCAATCTCATAAAACGTATGAAGAAGGAGCTTCTGCCGGCCCTTTTCAATATTACTAATGGAGGTGCGCTTCAAGCCGACCGTCATGGCGAGAGCTTCTTGCGACACTTTCCGCGCCAGACGTTCTTTGCGGATTCTTTCACCCACTTGCCTGTAAAAGTCGGGCTTATCTCTCATGCGCCGCCAACACCATGAAAGTATAACCCACTCTATCTTCATGTCAATAGGAAAAACGTGTTTGCAATACAAACTATAAAAATGAGCTTGCAGTGATGGCTAACATGCGATAGCTTGGAAGCGGGAAGCATTCGCACTTTCTGAAAGGAGACTTGTATGAGCCAACCCGACCCAAACATTGCCCACCACGAAGCAATCCCCGCTTCTGGTCCTCAGGATCAAAAATTCCAGATTCAAATTGATCGCCATCACTACACCGTCACGCTGCAAATTATGACCGGCGAGCAAATTCGAAATGTCCCCTCACCGCCTATTGGACCCGACCGCGATCTCTTTGAAGTCGTGCCGGGTGGTACGGACTTTAAGATTGGAAACGATCAGAAGGTTGAGATTCGGGACGGACTTCGGTTTTTCAGCGCGCCCGCCCATATAAATCCAGGTGGCCAGGCAAAATGGAGGGGGATATAACGTGTTGCCGCCCAACGATGCCAAGTACCTGACGGAACGCTCCATAAGTCACAGCGTGGCCCATGAAGCGAATATGACGTGCGTTATCCTCCCTAACTTTCCCCTGCCGCCAGGGTTTCAGCGCACGGAATCAGACCTTCTTCTCCGGCTGAATTCCAGTTATCCTGACGCGGCTCCAGATATGTGGTGGTTTGATCCGCCAGTCCTACGGGCGGATGGAAGAGTCATCCCCGCAACTCAAGTTATCGAGCCTCATCTGGGCCGGAGCTGGCAACGGTGGTCGCGTCATTTCGTCGCCGGCCAATGGAAGTCAGGCATAGACGGACTTGAAAGCTTCCTCGCGTTGATAAAGGAAGAGCTTGAGCGCTCGGTTCCGGTGCTAACCAGATGACCGTTTCACTTGTAATTCCCCAAACGCTCGTTGAAGAAATAGAAACCATCGCTCAACGCCCGGACGAAACTGCTGGGGTGATGCTCGCAGGGATAGCTGAGGCTCCGAATGGAGATGTTCGTCTCCTTGCGCGCCGTTTGCGATGGGTAGATGAGGCGGCTTACAGCCATCGGGACTGGAACGGGATGACCATTCGGTCGGATGGATACGTACATGCGCTGGGCGAGGCCGAGTCGTGTGGCGCTACCTGTATTTGGCTTCATACTCATCCTGGTAACGAGGCGTCGCCAAAACCAAGCGAACATGACGGAATTGTGGATGGCGAAATTGCTAACCTCTTTCGTCTCCGGTCCGGCAGCTCGTATTACGGAGCATTGATCTTTTCGTATCGGCAGGACGGACTCGCCTTCACAGGACATGTGGAGCGTGAAGGAAGCGGTGATGCGAGAATCGAACGCTTGTGGCAAGTGGGAGATCGGTGGCGGTTGCTTCGAGCCGCAGACTCTTCTCAGCCTCAGGTATCTTTTCTTTTCGACAGAAGCGTGCGCGCATTCGGGACAAGTGTGCAGCAAACACTCAACGATCTCGCCATAGGGATCGTCGGGTGTGGCGGCACAGGGTCAGCGGTGGCCGAACAAGCGGTCCGCCTCGGTGTCAGACATCTTGTGCTAGTAGACCCTGAGGAAACCTCTGAAAGCAACTTGACGCGTCTTTACGGTTCGATTGCATCAGACGTTGGGAAACCTAAAGTGGAAGTACTGGGGCGGCATCTGACTGCCATTGCGCCGGATCTCCAATGTGAACAGGTCCGCTCAATGGTCACGCTTGAAGATGCAGCGCGCCGGTTAATCGGATGTGATGTTGTCTTCGGCTGTACGGATGACAATGCTGGTCGTCTGGTGCTTTCGCGGATGGCAAGCTACCTGCTTTTGCCAGTAGTTGACTGTGGAGTAGTTCTTTCCAGCGGTGAGAAGGAGAGGCTGATCGGGATAGACGGGCGAGTGACCATTCTCGCCCCTGGTCAAGCCTGTCTCGTTTGCCGGGATCGGATTGATTTAGCGCGTGCAAGCGCTGAAATGCTCACACCAGACGAACGGGTCCGCCTGGAAAATGAAGGCTATGCACCAGCCCTTGGTCAAATCGAGCCCTCTGTCGTGACATTCACTACGCTGGTTGCAGCGACGGCAGTGACGGAGTTATTGGATCGGCTCGTCGGCTTCGGTCCTCAGCCCAGACCGAGTGAAATTTTGCTGCGATTTCATGAAAGAGAGATTTCGACAAACGTCGCGGCTCCTCGCGACGGTCATTATTGCGATTCGAGAGCAAACAAATTGGGCATCGGCATGACGGAACCGTTCTTAGAAAAAGTGTGGTCACGATGATTAAATGTGCCCTGTGGGGAAGGCTTGGTTTTTTTAAGTGGCGTGTTGTTCAAGTGGTGGACGCTGCAGATGAGGTCCCCAAACGGTTACCGCGTAATGGGGCATTTTTGGTTGGGTCACGCAGGCGCTGGAAATGGATAGTTTTCGATTGTCCATGCTGGACCGGGCACCGAATCATGCTCAACTTGGATAAGGCTCGGTGGCCCTACTGGACGGTAACGAAGCGCGGTGGTCTCACCATCTCTCCAAGTATTGATTACAAGCGATGGGGACGCCGATGCCACTTCTTCATTCGAAATGGGGTTGTAAGGTGGGTTCGTAAAAGGCACGAAGGCGAAATCCACCAGCGTGAAAAAACGGAGGCGTGAATGTCATCAAACTCCAAAGTCACCTACCGCCCTGAGCTAGTTTTCGGGCTTGTTGGCGGAGCGGGAGTACGCCTCGATGCATTAGAGAGAGAGTTGAAAGACCATCTAGCAACATTCGAATACAAGTCCATAGATATTCGACTCTCTGCACTTCTGCCCAATTCCAGCGACTGGCGAGAGCAGAAAGGAAGTGGTGAGTACGACCGCATAAGACATTACCAAGAAATGGGGAACGCCTTACGCCGACGGCTGGCT